>CP099617.1:2735000-3064714 GCA_024072375.1 Sphingomonadaceae bacterium OTU29LAMAA1 | reverse complement strand
TGACACTGTTCGGCGGATCGACGATCGCAACCGCCGCGCTGCTCGCGGTATGGGGCTTTGCCGGAACGGCGGCACCGGTGGCCTGGTGGACCTGGCTCGCGCGCACCGCTCCCGACGAAGCGGAAGCCGGCGGCGGTTTGATGGTGGCGATCGTCCAGCTTGCAATCACCCTCGGGGCCACAATCGGCGGCATCGTGTTCGACACTGCCGGCGCTGTCCCCGAGTTCCTCACCAGCGGTGCGCTCCTCGCCCTCGCAGCGCTGGCCGCCTTCGCGGTGGCACGCATGCACAGCCGCGCTCCGGCTACGCGAGGGACTGCGACCGCGTGAAGCAGGCGCGTTCCATCCTCCATTTCATGCGCGACTGCGCGCACCGGGGAGAACGCGCCGTGCTGGTGACTCTTACCGACGTCACCGGCAGCGCGACCCGCGCGCCGGGCGAGCACATGGCGGTTGCCGAAAGCGGAGCCGTAATAGGATCGTTTTCTGGTGGATGCGTCGAGGCCGCGGTTATCGCCGAAGCGCAAGAGGTGCTGGCGGCGGGACAGCCGCGGCACGTCCGCTATGGCGCAGGATCGCCTTACATCGACATTCGGCTTCCGTGCGGAGGCGGCATCGACCTTCTGTTCCTGCCCGATCCCAACCGCTCGCAGATCGACCTGGCGCTGGACATTCTGGAGCGGCGCCGACCGCTGAAGCTGCGACTTTCACGTAGCGGCACATTCGCCGCCTCCGAAGCTGCGGAAACGGATCGAACGGGTTGGTCTGGGCACGACTTCATCGCGCGGCACGATCCGCAACTGCGCCTCATCGTCCTCGGGCATGGCGCGGAACCGGGCGCCCTTCTGCAGATGGCAGAAGCCTATGGCGCGGAGACGCTGCTATTCAGTCCGCAATCCTCGCTCGTCGACGAGGCGCACGCGAGAGGCAGGCCGGCCCACCTTCTGCGGATCGTCGGGCCTGCGGACAGCTTCTTGCTCGACCCATGGTCCGCGGTCGTTACCTTATTCCATGATCACGACTGGGAGACCGACTTGCTGCTGCAGGCACTCGAGCAGCAACCGCTGTTCATCGGTGCGATGGGCAGCAGGCAAACCCACACCGAGCGGCGAAATCGTTTGTTGGCGGCTGGCGCGGACCCGCTCGCCATCGACCGCGTCGTTGGGCCGGTCGGGATCATTGCCGCCACTCGGGACCCGCAAACGCTCGCCGTTTCGATCCTGGCTCAAGTCGTTCAGGTTTACGAAGAAGTACTCGAGGGGAAAGTAGCCGAAAGGCCACTTGAGTCGGTGTTGAACGCTGCTCACCGCTTCGATGAGCAAAGTGCGAGGGGCGTCCTGCACTTGAAAGCGTTACATTAAGACAAGCGGCAACGTCGCTACCCAAATTCAAGCTCACCGAGACGCAGTCGGAAGAAGAGGAAACGCGGTCCATGGCCGGCATATCGGAAATTGAACTGTCCCGTCGGGGACTGCTTGCCGGAAGCGCCGCGACGGCCGCCATCGTTGCGTCGCCGATCCCTGCTGAGGCAGCACCACTGCCTCCCTCTCCCGCCCCGGCTTCGCTACCTGTATCGTTCGAGGTCAACGGCTCCAGGCGCGAGCTGAAGCTCGATCCGCGCACTACCCTGCTTGATGCGCTGCGCGAGCATCTGCACCTGACCGGATCGAAGAAGGGCTGCGATCACGGCCAGTGCGGTGCCTGCACGGTGATGGTCGACGGTGTGCGCATCAATTCCTGCCTCAGCCTCGCCGTGATGCACGAGGGTGACAAGATCACGACCATCGAAGGCCTGGGCACGCCCGAGAAGCTGCATCCCATGCAGGCGGCGTTCGTAAAGCATGACGGCTACCAGTGCGGCTATTGCACGCCCGGCCAGATATGTTCGGCGGTCGCCGTGCTCGACGAGATCAAGCGCGGGGTGCCGAGCCATGTGCAGGCCGACCTGACCGATCGTCCGCAGGCGACCAACGTCGAGATGCGCGAGCGCATGAGCGGCAACATCTGCCGCTGCGGCGCTTATTCCAACATCGCCGAGGCAATGGCCGAAGTCGCAGGAGCTAAGGCATGAAGGCCTTTACCTATGAGCGCGCCAAGGATCCTGTTGCCGCAGCGCGCGCGGCGGCTCGGCCGGGCGCCCGGTTCATCGCCGGTGGCACAAACCTGCTCGATCTGATGAAGATTGAGGTCGAGACTCCAAGCCATCTGATCGATGTTCAGGATCTCGGCTTCGACAAGATCGAGAAGACCCGCGACGGTGGTCTGCGCATCGGCGCGTTGGTGACCAACACCAACCTCGCCGCGGACGAGCGGGTGCGGCGCGATTACGGCGTGCTCACGCGCGCGATCGTGGCGGGCGCGTCCGGTCAGCTCCGCAACAAGGCGTCCACGGCGGGCAACCTGCTCCAGCGCACCCGCTGCCCGTATTTCTACGACACCAACATGGCGTGCAACAAGCGCAAGCCAGGCTCAGGGTGCTCGGCGATCGGCGGTGTGTCCCGCCAACTCGGCGTGATCGGCGTGTCCGATAAGTGCATCGCGACCTTCCCGGGCGATATGGCGGTAGCGATGCGCGTGCTGGACGCGGTGATCGAGACGGTAGACGCAAACGGTCAGCAGCGATCGATCCCGATCGCTGACTTTCACCGGCTCTGGGGTGATCGCCCGGAGATCGACACCAACCTGCGCGCCGGCGAGCTTATCACCGCCGTGACGCTGCCGCGTCCGCTCGGCGGCAAGCACCTCTACGAAAAGGTGCGCGACCGCGCGTCGTACGCCTACGCACTCGTTTCCGTTGCCGCGGTGATCCAACCTGATGGCACCGGCCGGGTCGCGTTCGGCGGGGTCGCGCCCAAGCCGTGGCGCGTCGAGGCTGCAGAGGCGCTGCTGCCGCGCGGTGCCGCTGCGGTAACTGCCCGCGCCTTCCAAGGCGCGACGCCGACCGAGGACAACAAGTTCAAGCTGCCGCTCGCCACTCGCGCGTTGGCTTCCGTGATCGCGCAAGCCGCCGACCAGAAGGGGGCCTGATCCCATGAAGTTCGACACCCCCGCGACGACCAATCCGATCGACCGCATGAAGGTCGTGGGGCGTGCCCACGACCGCATCGACGGGCCGCTCAAGACGACCGGCCAGGCACCCTACGCGTACGAGTTCTACCGCGAGGTTCCGAACGCGGCTTATGGCTACGTGGTCGGCTCGGCCATCGCCAAGGGCCGTATTCGTTCGATGAGCCTCAATGAGGCGCGAGCCGCTCCCGGAGTGCTTGCCATTGTCACTGCAGCCGACGCCGGCAAGTTGGGCAAGGGCAAGTACAACACCGCCAAGCTGTTCGCCGGTCCCGCGGTCGATCATTATCACCAGGCCGTCGCAGTCGTCGTGGCGGAGACCTTCGAGCAGGCGCGCGCCGCGGCGTGGTTGATCCGTGTAGACTATCAGCGCGCCCCCGGGCGGTTCGATCTCGACCAGGAGATCAAGACCGCGCCGCTGCACGGCGGCAACAGCGGCGAAGGGAGCGAGTCTCCGCCCGAGCACCGAGTGGGCAAGTTCGAGGCTGCATTCGCCGCTGCCCCGGTGAAGCTCGATCAACGCTACACCACGCCCGATCACAGCCACGCGATGATGGAGCCGTTCGCCTCGATCGCGTCCTGGACCGGTGATGCGCTGACGGTGTGGACGTCGAACCAGATGATCGACTGGGGCCGTACGGATCTCGCGACGACCCTTGGCATCCCCAAGGAGAAGATCACCTTCATGTCGCCATACGTCGGTGGTGGTTTTGGCGGCAAACTGTTCCTGCGCACCGACGCAGTGCTGGCGGCGCTTGGCGCGCGTGCAGCCAAGCGCCCGGTCAAGCTGGCGTTGCAACGCCCCCTCATCGCCAACAACACGACGCATCGCCCTGCCACCCGCCAGCGCATCCGCATCGGCACGACGCGCGACGGCACGATCACGGCGATCGCGCACGAGAGCGGCTCGGGCGATCTGCCCGGCGGCGGCCCCGAAACGGCAGTGAACCAGACCGAATTGCTGTACGCGGGCGCCAATCGGCTCACGTCGCTGCGGCTTGCGGTCATGGATCTGCCCGAGGGCAATGCCATGCGTGCACCGGGTGAGGCGCCTGGCATGATGGCGCTTGAGATCGCGATGGATGAGATGGCCGAGCAGCTCGGCATGGATCCGATCGCCTTTCGCGTGAAGAACGACACGCAGGTCGATCCCAAGGACCCGAAGCGCCACTTCTCACAGCGCCAGCTCGTCCGTTGCCTTGAGGAAGGGGCACAGCGCTTTGGCTGGTCGAAGCGCAACCCCAAGCCCGGTCAGGTGCGCGATGGCCGGTGGCTAGTGGGAATGGGGGTCGCATCCTCGTTTCGCAACCACATGAACATGCCCTCGGGTGCCCGTGTCCGGCTGCGCCGCGACGGTGTCGTGACGGTCGAGACCGACATGACCGACATCGGCACCGGCAGCTACACCATCCTGGCGCAGACTGCGGCCGAGATGATGGGCGTGCCGGCCGAAGCCGTCGTCGTAAAGCTCGGGAGCTCGGCATACCCGGTGTCCGCGGGTTCGGGCGGCCAGTTCGGTGCGGCAAATTCGACCGCGGGTGTCTATGCAGCGTGCGTGAAGCTGCGCGAGCAGGTTGCCCAGCGGCTCGGCGTCAACTCGGTCGACGCGGTGTTCGAAGGTGGCAAGGTCCGGAGCGGCAACCGCACCGCCGACCTGCGTCAGGCGGCGTCTGCCGGCGAGCTAGTGGCCGAGGACAAGATCGAGTTCGATAAACTCGACAAGTCCTACCAGATATCCACCTTCGGATCGCACTTCGTCGAAGTCGGTGTCGATGCCTATACAGGTGCCACCCGCGTGCGCCGGATGCTCGCGGTCTGTGCCGCTGGCCGTATCATCAATCCCAAGTCGGCGCGCAGCCAGGTGATCGGCGCGATGACCATGGGCGTGGGCTCGGCGCTGATGGAGGCGCTGGAGGTCGACAAGCGGTTCGGTCTCTTCATCAACCACGATCTTGCCGGATATGAAGTGCCGGTGCACGCCGACATTCCTCACCAAGAGGTCGTGTTCCTCGACGAGGCCGACGACAAGGCCAACCCGATGAAGGCCAAGGGTGTCGGCGAACTCGGGCTTTGCGGCGTGGGCGGCGCAGTGGCGAACGCCGTCTACAATGCCACCGGCGTGCGCATTCGGGACTATCCGCTGACCCTCGACAAGCACTTGGAACGCCTGCCGGCGATCGCTTGATCGATCGTCGCCGACCAAAGGTCGGACATCAGAAATGCAGCCCCTTCCGTCGCCCGGCGGAAGGGAACGACTAGGCTCGCCCTCACGGTTCGAGCCGCCGACGGAGAAGCGCGATGCATCCGAACACGACGGCCCTGTTGCTGATCGAATACCAGAACGACTTCGTAAGCGAGGGCGGTGCGCAGCATGAGGCAGTGCAGGCGGTCATGGCCGAAACCGGGATGCTCGCGCACAGCCGGACGGTGGTCGAACAGGCACGAGCGCTCGGGGTGACGGTGATGCACGCCCCGATCAGCTTTGCCGATGGCTATCCCGAGATTCCCTCCGATCCCTACGGCATCTTGGCCGGGATCGTGGCCGCGAAGGCGTTCCGGAAAGAAAGCTGGGGTGCCGAGATTGCCGAGGTGATGGCTCCTCAGACAGGTGACATCATCATCGAGGGCAAGCGC
Organism: Sphingomonadaceae bacterium OTU29LAMAA1; assembly: GCA_024072375.1. NCBI lineage: Bacteria > Pseudomonadati > Pseudomonadota > Alphaproteobacteria > Sphingomonadales > Sphingomonadaceae > Sphingomonadaceae bacterium OTU29LAMAA1. The sequence goes on along the minus strand of CP099617.1, from coordinate 3,059,015 downwards.
GGGCTTGACTGCTTTGCGAGCACCAACATCGACTTCATCCTGCGCCAACGCGGCATCACCGATCTGGCCATTGCCGGCTTCCTCACCAATTGCTGCGTTGAGTCGACCATGCGCTCCGCCTACGAGCGCGGCTTCCGCGTGGTCACGCTGAGCGACTGTACCGCGACGCTCAGTCCGGAAGAGCAGGACGCGGCCGTCACCAAGAACTTCCCGATGTTCTCGCTGCCGATGACCCACGATGCCTTCCTTGCCAAGCTGGAGCCAGCGGCATGAAGTTCGACACACCGGCGGGCACCACCCCGATCGATCGCCAAGCCGTCGTCGGCCGGCCCCATCCGCGGGTCGAGGGTCGGCTCAAGACCACCGGCACCGCCACCTACGCGGCCGAATACCATGACGTCGGCGACGACCTTGCCTACGGCTACATTCTCGGTGCCGCGATCGCGAAAGGTCGGATTTCGCGCCTCGACCTGTCGATCGCGCGCGCCGCGCCGGGCGTCCGCACGATCGTCACCTACGAAACGGCGGGAACGCTCGGTGTCGGTGACTTCTATGTCCAGCGCGTGCTCGCCGGACCGGAAGTGGATCATTATCATCAGGCAGTCGCCGTAGTGGTGGCGGACACGTTCGAACAGGCGCGGGCTGCTGCCGCCCTGATCCGCGTGGACTATGCGCGCAGCAAAGGCGCGTTCGACCTTGCCGCACAGAAGCCGACCGCACCGATTGCGCCGGAAGAGCCGTTCGGCGGTCCAAGCGAGCTCCGCGTCGGCGACTTCGATCGGGCCTTCGCCGCCGCGCCAGTGAAGCTCGACCAGACCTATACCGTGCCCGATCAGGCCCATGCGATGATGGAGCCGCACGCCACCATCGCCCGCTGGAAGGGCGACCAGCTGACCTGTTGGACATCAATCCAGCAGATGAATTGGGGCAAGCGAGATCTCGGCAAAATCATCGGCACGCCCAAGGAGAATATCCACCTGCTCTCGCCGTTCATCGGCGGCGGTTTCGGTGGCAAGGGTACGACCCAGAGCGACCTTGCGCTCGCGGCGCTCGCTGCGCGGGCGGCGGGGCGGCCGGTCAAGCTCGTGCTGCAGCGCCCGATCATGTTCAACAACACGATCCATCGGCCGAAAACGATCCAGCGTATCCGGCTCGGCGCGGACCGCGACGGCCGCATCACTGCGATCGGACACGATGGCTGGTCGGGCAATTTGCGCGGCGGGAGAACCGAGCCGACCACGCTGCCTACCCGGCTGCTCTACCGTGGCGAGAACCGGCTACTTCGCCGCTATCTGACCACACTCGATCTGGCCGAGGGCAATGCGATGCGTGCGCCCGGCGAGGCTCCGGGCATGATGGCGCTCGAGATCGCGATGGACGAGTTGGCGGAAAAGCTGGGCATGGACCCGGTGGCGCTCCGCGTCTCCAACGACACGCAGGTCGATCCGGAGAAGCCTGAACGTCGCTTCTCGACTCGCGCCTTTGTAGACTGTCTGCGCACCGGCGCCGAGCGGTTCGGCTGGAACGCCCGGCCGACCCGGTCCGCCGGTCGGCAGGACGGCAAGTGGCTGATCGGTTACGGCATGGCGAGTGCTATCCGCGGCGCCCCGATCGCCAAGGCGGGTGCGCGCGCTCGGCTCAGCCGCGACGGGATCATCACGGTTGAAACCGACATGACCGACATCGGTACGGGTAGCTATACGATCGTGGCGCAGGTGGCCGCTGAGATGATGGGTGTCCCGTTGAGCCGCGTGGTGGCCAAGCTCGGCGACTCTGCTTTCCCCGAGACGCCCGGCTCCGGCGGACAGATGGGCGCTGCGTCGGTCACTGCCGGAGTCTATGCCGCCTGTGCCGCGTTGCGTGATGCCGTGGCGCAGCGGCTCGGCTTCAACACGACCGATGTCATCTTCGCTGACAGCGAGGTGCGTTCGGGCGGTCGCGCAGTTCCCCTTGCTCGTGCCGCACAGGGCGGGGAGGTGGTGGCCGAGGACAGCATGGAATATGGCGACCTCAGCAAGCAATATGCCCAGCAGACCTTCGGCGCGCACTTCGCGGAGGTCGGCGTCGATCGCTACACGGGTGTCGTCCGCGTCCGACGCATGCTGGCGGTGTGCGCAGCGGGACGCATCCTCAATCCTCTGACCGCACGCAGCCAGGTGATCGGCGGCATGACGATGGGCATCGGTGCTGCGCTGATGGAGGAGATGGCGGTAGACACGCGCTTTGGCTTGTTCGTGAATCACGACCTCGCGGGGTATGAGGTGCCGGTTCACGCCGACGTACCGCATCTCGACGTTGCGTTCATCGATGAGGTCGACGCGACCATGTCGCCGGTCAAAGCGAAGGGCGTCGGCGAACTTGGCTTGAGCGGGGTCGCGCCCGCGATCGCCAACGCCATCTACAACGCGACTGGCGTGCGCGTGCGTGAATATCCGATCACTCTGGAGAAGCACCTTGAGGGGCTGCCGGAGCTTACATGACAAGCGCCCGCGAGCTGCTCACGCGCCTGCCGCATCGACTTCGCTCGGCGCTCCTCGTCCTGTCGTTGCTCGGCATTGCGGCTGGAGCGTCGGCTCAGGTCACTGCTCCCGCACTCGGCAGTGCCGTTCCCATCCCGCCTGCCGAGCGCGCGTTGACGACGATCGTCGCCGATCGGCCAATCCGCGTCCCTGGCGCAACCCTGGACCTCGAAGGCCCGGTGTTTCTTCCCAACGGTGATCTCCTGTTCTCCGATGTTCAGGGAAAGCGCGTGATGCGGCTGGACGGGCGTGACCGGCTCACCACGGTAGTCACGCTGGCCAGTCTGATGCCCGGCGGCATGGCGTTCTCACCTGATGGCCGTGTCTTCATCGCGGCGGCGAGCAGCACAGGGGGCGGCGCGATCATCGCGATGCGCACAGACGGCAGCGAGCAGCAGACGATCGTTCCCGAGGCAGGCGGTTTTGCCCCCAACGACATCGCGTTCGACACCAAGGGCGGCTTCTACTTCACCGACGCGCGTGGCACGGTCGGCGAGCCGGCGGGCGGGGTCTGGTATGTCGCGCCAGGCGGCACCTCCCCGGTCCCGGTCGTCCGGAATCTCGCGGTCGCTAACGTCCTCGCTCTGAGTCCGGATGGAAAGCGGTTGTGGGTCGGGGAGTTCGCCATGGGGCGGCTTTATCGGATCGACCTCAAGGACGCGGTCACGCCCGCGCCGTTCGGGGCGACGACCGCGTACCATTTCGTGGGACCTGCGCCAGACTCGATGCGCGTCGACGGGGCTGGCCGCGTCTATGTCGCGCTTTACGGGCAAGGTCGCGTTCTCGTCTTCTCGCCAGACGGTCTGCCGCTGGGACAGATTCTGCTTCCAGGCCGCGATGACGGTCGCAATCTTAACACTACCAGCATGGCGCTCCGCTCCGGCACCCGCGATCTGGTCGTCGTGGCCAGTGACGGCAAACCAGGCGGTTACGCGACCATCTTTCACGCACGCTCTTTCGAGCAGTAGATCGGCAAGGAGAAGAAACATGGATCTGAAGCGCGCAGGATCGCAGCCGTCGCAAGTGGGGCCGGCTAACTGGTTCACAGGTACGGTCCGTATCGACCCGCTGAACAGTCCGCCCGAGCCTGCGCGTCATAGCTGCGCTGCCGTGACGTTCGAGCCAGGTGCCCGCACCAACTGGCATACCCACCCGCTCGGCCAAACGCTGATCGTCACCGCCGGCTGCGGCTGGACGCAATGCGAGGGTGAGAAGGTCGTCGAAATCCGCGCGGGCGACGTGATCTGGTGTCCGCCGGGACACAAGCACTGGCACGGCGCCACCCCGACGACGGCGATGACCCATATCGCGGTCCAAGAGTCGCTGGACGGGCGCCCGGTCGACTGGCTGGAACCGGTTAGCGACGAACAATACCAGCGTTGAACGAAGACGGAGTCGGATCATGAAACATCTTCACGCTATCGCCCTACTCGTCTGCACGGCGTCCACGACCCATGCGCAAACCGTCGTTCGCGCTGGCGAAGCAGCCGCCAGGCCAGGGCCGGTCACGAATTTTACCGGAACGGTGAGCGTCCGTATGATGGCCGAGGTGATTGCGCCCGGACAGGCCGGGGCCGCGCTGGTGAGCTTCCAGCCGGGGGGCCGGACCAACTGGCACACGCATCCCGCGGGACAAATCCTCTACGTGACCGAAGGCTGCGGCTGGGTTCAGGAGGATGGCAGCCTGGTAACCCGCATCTGCAAGGGCGATACGATCCACGCGCGGCCGGGCACGAAACATTGGCACGGCGCGACGAACAGGCAGGGCATGAGCCACCTAGCGGTCACCGAGACGATCAACGGTAAGCCGGTCGACTGGCTCGAGCCTGTGACAGCAAGCCAGTATCGTGGGCCCACGGGCTAGGCGATAGCGATTGCGTGCTCGACGTCTAAGATGCACGCTACTCATCAATGTCGAATACTCGATCCAACCTTGCCGACCTGACTTACTTCCTGTCGATCGCACGGCATCGGAGCTTCCGTCTTGCGGGTCTGGAACTCGGCGTCAGCGCTTCTGCCCTGAGCCATGCGCTCAAGGGCTTGGAAGCACGTCTCGGGGTGCGCTTGCTCAACCGCACCAACCGGAGTGTCACGCTGACCGCAGCGGGAGAAGAACTGCGGGACGAGATATCCGAACCCTTCGGGAAGATCGATCAGGCGGTGGAAGGGTTGAACCGCTATCGCGACGCGCCGACTGGCCGAGTACGGCTCAACGTGGTCGCCGAAGCCGCTGCGCTGCTGTTGGCGCCGGTGCTGCCGGTGTTCGCCGAGCGTTATCCAGACATAGAGATCGACATCGCTGCGCGCGATCAGATGGTCGACGTCGTCGATGGCGGTTACGATGCCGGCATCCGACATGGCGGCACCGTTCCAGAGGACATGATCGCACAGCGGCTCTCCGCCGATCTGCGTTGGGTCGTGGCAGGATCGCCCGCCTATCTGGAGAAATTCGGCACGCCTGAAACTCCCGACGATCTTCAGCATCATCATTGCCTTGGCGTTAGGCTCGGGAATGATCGCATCTACCGATGGGAGTTCGAAGGCGCGGACGGCGAGGTCGCTTTCAGCGTGCCCAGCAAAGTCATCGTCGATGAGGGACGTGCGATGCTTGCAATGGCGCTTGCCGGCGCAGGTTTGATGTACGGCATCGAGCCTACCTTCGCCCCTTACGTCGCCCGCGAGGAATTGCGATTGGTACTTGAAGATCACGCCTCCATGGGCCCCGGTTACCACATCTACTACTCAAGTAGGCGGCAGGTGCCGACCGGCCTTCGCTTATTGATCGAGCTTGTGCGCGAGCTTCGTCCCTTGGGGCTCTGAGATCCATTTTGCATCCCGGGTGCTCAATGCTTGGAAAACCTCAGATCATCGTCGACCTCGTTGGTCATTGACTCGCAGCGAAGGTCAGTCCGATGACACGGGGATCGCTCGACGTGGCCATGATCAGGCCCCAGTTGCCAGCCGGAATCGTGACGTTCTGGACAATGTGGTCACCCCGGTTTCCGCTGGAGCAAGATGAGCGAAAGGCCGGTTTTGGGAAAGTGCGGGTCAAGCTGAACGGCAGAGACTGGGTCGGAAACCGACCGGCAGATTGCGGCTGCTCCGACCCACATCCGGACATTCGCGACGTATCTACCCTACCCCAATTTCGGCCATTCGTTCATTTTGATTGAGCGTCCAATCTTACCGGTCGGGGCAGGTCGGCGAAATTTGAGTGGTTTCAAGCTATATATACGGTCCCCCGGGGGGCGAACGTCAGCAAATTCAATTTGATTAGAGGCTTAGTAGGCGTCGGTATTCCGCCTCAGCGAACCCGTAGGTGTCACCAGCTAGGCGCAGCAGCCGATCCCGGTCACGCACGATGACGCGCCCACGCACGGAGCGAACAGCCTCATCCTCTTCGAGCTTGTGGAGTGCGTCGGTCACGCTGCTGCGGCGGACGCCGAGCATGAGCCTGAACTCCTCGTGCGTCATGCAGATGTCGTCCTCGCGTACCCGGTCGTGATAGAGCAGGATCCATCGCGCCATCCGCCGCTCGATCGAATGCGCGAGCGACGAGACGATCGTCCTGGACATCTGGGTCATGACCACGTCGACGAAGCGGAGCAGGACGGTTCGGATCGCCGGACGGTCGGCCAGTATCCTGTGCAATGCAGTGGCCGACAGCCTCATAGCCGTGCCGTGTTCGGCCCGCATCACCACGTCATGCGACCAGCGCTTGTTGCCAAGTAGCAACTGCCAACCGATGAACCCCTCGCTTCCGACCAGCGCGACCGCGTAGCGGCGGTCGCCCTCGAGTGAGTCGAGTATCGCAGCGATCCCGGTCAACGGGAAGCAGATGCTGTCTGCCGCATCGCCGGCGCGCGCGATCATGTCACCGTTGCGGAACGGCACCAGTTCCAGATGCGGCGCAAGGGCGGCGCGGTCAGCGTCATTCAAAAGACGTAGCAGCGCATTCGCCTCGCACGGCAACGCGTTGGAACTGGGGGTCCCATCCACCTTCAAAGCCTGATCATCCATGCCGCCGTCCATACTTCCGAACCTCGCTGCTCAAACGCTTGGGTCTACTTTCGTACCGAAACGCTGAGGCTCGCCAATGGTTGGGAAACAGACAGTTTCAGGAGGGACCATTGCGCAAAACCGTTCTAACGCTGATCGCCGCGTCGACCGCGATCGCAGGCATTCCAGCTCTGGCCCAGTCACCTCGCTCGATTGCCGCTCCTCCTCCGCCACCGCCGCCCGCGATATCCATGCAGCCCCCGAAAGCCGCACCCGACATGCAGTCAGTCTTGGACGCGCTCGCGTCGCTCGGCGGCAAGCCGATCGAAACGCTCACGCCTGCGGAAGCCCGCATGCAGCCCTCGGCCGCGGACGGAGCCAAGGCGGCGATGCGGAAGAAGGGAATGTCGACCGCGCCTGATTCGTCGGTGACGACGCGGGACCTGCCGTACGGCAGCGACCCCAAGCAATTCGCGCGCATCTACAAGCCGGCCGGCGCACCTGCGGGTGGCAAACCGATGCCGGTCATCGTCTACTACCACGGCGGTGGTTGGGTCATTGCCGACGTCGACACCTACGATGCCGCACCGCGGGCCATGTCGAAGGCGCTGAACGCTATCGTCGTCTCGGTCGAGTACCGCCACTCACCCGAGTTCAAGTTTCCGGCGCAGCATGATGATGCGGCTGCTGCCTATCGCTGGACGCTGCATAATGCGGCGAGCTGGGGTGGCGACCCCGCACGGATCGCGACAGTCGGCGAGAGCGCCGGCGGCAACCTCGCGGTCGCGACCGCGATCTACGCGCGCGACAACGGCCTGACGGTGCCGCGCCACATCGTCTCGGTCTATCCGATCGCGAACAGCAGTATGACGCTGCCTTCGCGGCGGGATTCGCCGAACGCCAAGCCGCTGAACACTGCCATGCTGCCGTGGTTCGGCTACTACTATCAGACGAGCAAGGCGGATGCGCAGGATCCGCGCCTGAACCTGGTCGCCGCCAACCTGCGTGGTCTGCCGCCGACGACGATCATCAACGCGCAGATCGATCCGCTACGCTCGGATGGAGAGACGCTGGCGGCCGCGATGCGGGCGGCCGGTGACAAGGTCGAGCAGAAGACCTTCCCGGGCGTGACCCATGAGTTCTTCGGCATGGCCAAGGTCGTGAACGGCGCCAAGCAGGCGAATGATCTCGCAGTCGCACGGCTGAAGACGGCGTTCGAAGCGCCAGCAACCCGCCGCTGAGCGTGACGGCGGCGGCGTCGAGCCGCCGCCTCCTTGCCGGAGAGGACCAATGACCATGACCCAGACCCCCGTCCGCTATTTTCCCGACGTCGAGGATGTTAAACCCGACGAAGCCGAGACGATCACGAAGCTCAACGAGACGTTCGACAAGATCCTTGAGACGACAGCGGAGGACTATGGTCACGCTGTACGTTCGGTCCACGCCAAGGCGCACGGTTTCCTCGATGGGGTGCTAATTGTCCATGACGGGCTTTCCCCCGAGCTGGCCCAAGGCCTGTTTGCCACCCCGGGCGAGCACAAGGTCGTCATGCGCTTCTCGACCAACGCGGGCGACATCCTGCCGGATACCATCAGCCTGCCGCGTGGTCTGGCGCTGAAGGTGATGGACGTCGACGGTGAACGCCTGCCCGGTGCCGATGGACAGACGCAGGACTTCGTCATGGTCAACGGCTCGGTGTTCCAGAACAAGACCGCCGACCAGTTCCTGGGTAACCTCAAGCTCCTGGCAGGCACCACCGACAAGCTCGAGGGCACCAAGGAAGCGATGTCCAAGGTGTTGCGCGGTGTGAACACCGTGCTCAGCGCGGTCGGGATTGAAAGCCCGAAAGTGCAGACGCTCGGCGGGGCGCCCAACTCGGATCCGCTCGGTGAGACCTACTTCAGCGTCACGCCGTTCCGTTACGGCGACTACATCGCCAAATTCGCGATCTTCCCCGTGTCCAAGGACCTGACCGATCAGACCAACACCACGATCGACGCGACTGGCCGGCCGGACGCCTTGCGGGACGTGATCCGGTCGGAAACCCAGGTGCTTGAGATGGAGTGGGAGGTACGGGTGCAACTGTGTCGCGACCTCGAGGAGCAACCGGTCGAGGACCCGACCGTCGAGTGGAAGCAGGACGATGCGCCCTTCCAGACCGTCGCGACCATTCGGGCGGCCAAGCAGGACAGCCTGACCGAGGACAAGTTTCAGAAGATCAACGAGGAGATGCGCTTCTCGATCTGGACCGGTCTTGCCGCACATCAGCCGCTCGGCAACATCAATCGGGCACGCAACGGGACCTACCGCCACTCCGCCGACTTCCGCGCCCGCGTAAACGGTTGCCCCTATCACGAGCCTGTTGGCGGTCGCGCCTGAACGGCGAAGGTGGCGTTCGGTCCCTTGACGCTGACCGTGGACAGATCGGCTTGGAGGCGAATTGGGCACTTGGCCGTTCTGAAGGCCGTTGAACCGCTGGTTTCGCAGCGACGGTGAAATGGCAGGGTCGACGAAACGTCCGCAAAGGTTTGAACCGCCAGGAGGCTGACGAATGCCGATGATTACCGCCGGCGACCTCAACATGGAGGTGTCGATTCACGGCGCGGAGGAGGGACAGCCGGTGCTCCTCCTCCATGGCTGGCCGGATGACGCTTCGACGTGGGATCAGGTGGCGCCCACACTGGCCGCGGAAGGGTTCCGCGTCATCGTCCCGACGTTGCGTGGGTTCGGCGCCACGCGTTTTCTCAACGACGATACCTCGCGAACCGGCAACAGCGCGATGCTCGCGATCGATATGATCGCGCTGCTCGACACGCTCGGCATCGACCGCTTCATGGTCGCCGGGCACGATTGGGGATCGAACACCGCCGAGGCCTTGGCCGTAGGGTGGCCCGATCGGGTAGAGCGGATGGCCATGCTGTCGACCCCGCCCCGGCTCGGCGGCATGCCTACGCCGCCGTTCGAGCAGACCCAGCGGCAATGGTATCACTGGTTCATGGCAACCGCGCGCGGGGCGGAGGCGGTACGTGCGGACTGGCGCGGGTTCACCCATCTGCATTGGGTCAACTGGTCGCCACCGGGATGGTTCGACGAGGCGACGTTCGACCGTGTCGCCCGGTCGTTCGACAATTCCGACTGGGTCGACGTGACGCTCCACAGCTATCGCGCACGCTGGGGCGAAGCGGAACCCGATCCACGAAGCGCCTGGCTGGAGAACAAGGTCAAGGCGACCAAGACGTTGTCGCTGCCGACGCTCTACATCCACGGCGATGCCGACGGCGTGAACCCTCCCTCGACCGCGAAGGACGTGCGAGCGAAATTCGCCGGGCCGTTCGCGCGCATCACCATGACCGGGGTCGGCCACTTCCCGCAGCGGGAGAACCCGCAAGCGGTGGTGCGCCACCTCCTTACCCTCTTCGCCGGCAATCCCGCCGTGCTCACCGATGTCACCGATAGGAACCTGTCCATGAAGAAAGCCGCCCCCTATGCCGCCGGGATTGCCGCCATCGGCTTGGTCGCCGCTGCCGCAGCCGGCGTTGCCCATGCCCAGGGACGCAGCGCACAGCTGACGCAGGTGGCGCAGTTCGATCATCAGGCGACCGGCGTGGCGGTGACCGAGGATGGACGGCGCTTCGTCAACTTCCCCCGCTGGACCGACGACGCGCCTATCTCCGTCGCCGAAGTGATGAAGGACGGATCCTTACGCCCCTATCCCGACGCCAAGTGGAACAGCTGGCGCAACGCCCGCGCCAACGAACTGCCGGTCGGTGAATATTTCGTCTGCGTGCAGTCGATCGTGCCCGATGGTCACGGCAATCTCTGGGTGCTCGATCCCGGCGCGCCGGGGAACGAGAAGATCCTCGAAGGCGCGCCCAAGCTCGTCCGCATCGATCTGGCGTCGAACACGGTGACGAAGACGATCCTGGTTCCCGGCGACGTCGCGCTGCAGGGCACGTATCTCAATGACATCCGCTTCTCGCCCGACGGCAAGACCGGCTACATCACCGACAGCGGCACGCGCGGCGCGATCATCGTCGTCGACCTGGAAAGCGGCAAGAGCCACCGCGCGCTCGATGGGCACGCCTCGACGCAGATCGACAAGACGGTGAAGGTTACGCTCGACGGCAAGCCGTTGGTCCGCCCCGATGGCCGGCAGCCCGCCTTCGCCGCCGATGGCATCGCCATCTCCAAGGACGGCAAGACGCTCTTCTATCAGGCGCTGACCGGAAAGACGCTCTATTCGATCGACACCGCGAAGCTGCGATCAGACGTCAGCGAGGCCGATAGGGCGGCAGCGGTGAAGACGGTCGCGCAGACCCACGTCGCTGATGGTCTGTGGATGAGTAAGGCAGGCGTGCTCTACCTGACCTCGCCCACTGACTATGCGATCAAGCGTCTGAACGGAGCGACCGTTGAGACAGTGCTGACCGATCGCCGGCTGCGTTGGCCCGACACCTTCTCGGAAGGGCGCGACGGGACGATGTACGTCACCGCCAGCCATATACAGGACACCAACTGGTTCACGCCCGGCGCACCGCCGTCGATCAAGACGCAGCTGTTCTCCTTCGCTCCCGCCAAGTGATCGGACATCCCATGACCTATCTTCGCTATTCGCCCGATGTCGAAACACGAGAGCCCGACGAACAGGAGAGCACCGACGGCATCATCCAGGGCATGACCCAGGAGAGCCAGACGGTCGAGAAGCGCGACGGGCACGCGGTGCGGGCGAGCCACGCCAAGAGCACGGCGTGCGTGATCGGCAAGCTCATCGTCGCGCCCGGATTGCCGCCCGAGCTCGCACAGGGCCTGTTCGCGGAACCTGGCACGTTCGATGTCGCCGTCCGCTTCGCGCAAGGACCCGGTGAGAAGCTCGGCGATCGCGTCTCGACCCATCGCGGCATGTCTATCAAGGTGTTCGGCGTCGAGGGCGCGAAGCTGCCCGGCCATGATGCGCCAACGCAGGACTTCGTCCTTGCCAGCGGCACGACCTTTCCGGCGGGGACCGCCGCCGGCTTCCTTTCCCAGGCCAAGAAGATCGGCCTGACGGTTCCGATGCCTGAGGGGGTGAAAAGCGCGGCCGCTTCCGTCGCTCGCAACATCAACAAGGTGCTGAACGCCGTCGGCGCGGGTCCAAGTCCGACGCTGGACTTCTACGGCCATCCCTTCAGCCACCCGCTGGTCGAGGAATATTTCAGCCAATGCCCGGTGCGCTTCGGCGACCATGTCGCCAAGATCGGGGCGTTTCCCGTTGCAGCCGAGCAAAAGGCACTCGCCGATTGGCAGCTCGACCCTCATCAGGACGAGGATGGCTTCCGCCATGCCGCGGTGGATTATTTCGAGGGCAACGATGCGGCGTTCGAGCTTCGGGCGCAGCTGTGGACCGATGCCGAGACGCAGCCCATCGAGGACACCTCCGTCGACTGGCCGACGAGCGAAAGCCCGTATCGCACCGTCGCCACGATCCGACTGCCGCGGCAGTCAGCCTATGGTCCCGACCGCGTCCGCTACTTCGACGAGGTGATGACGTTCCGCCCGGCCCACAGTCTGGAAGTGCATCGCCCGCTCGGCGGCGTGATGCGCGCGCGCATGCAGGTCTACCAGGCGCTCAGCGACTTCCGCCACCGAGAGAACGGCATTGCCGCCGCGAACACCGCCGACATCCGGGACATTCCAGCCTAAGCTGAACGCCAGTGCTGACGATAGTGAAAGGACAATCATGAAGTTCGAAGGCAAGCACGACGTTCAGGCGGAGAATGCGTAATGGCGCGCTTTTCCAACAAGGTCATCGTCATCACCGGTGCCGCCTCGGGGATCGGTGAAGGCGCCGCGCGCCGCTTCGCTGAGGAAGGCGCAACGCTGGTGTTAGGCGACATCGACAAGGCCGCGCTCGACAAGCTGGCGGGCGAGCTGCACGGCACAGTCGAAACCCGCGAGATCGACGTGTCGGACCGCGCGGCATGTGAAGCTCTCGTCCAGGCTGCGATCGATCGCTTCAGTCGGATCGACGTGCTGGTCAACGACGCCGGCGTCGATCATCTGGGCAAAGTCGACGAGGGCGACTTCTCTGAATTCACCAAGGTGATCGAAACCGATCTCTATGGTGTCGTCCACATGAGCCGCGCGGCGATCGCGCACCTGCGGCAATCCAAGGGCTGCATCGTCAACGTGTCGTCAGTGTCGGGCCTGGGTGGCGACTGGAACCACAGCTTCTACTGCGCGGCGAAGGGGGCGGTCAGCAACTTTACCCGCGCGCTGGCAATGGACGAGGCGAAGCACGGCGTCCGCGTCAACGCGGTCAATCCGTCGCTCACCTACACTGCGCTGACCGCGGGCATGAAGAAACAGCCTGAGCTGATTGCCAAGTTCGAAGAGCGTATTCCGATGGGCCGCGGTGCCCAGCCCGCCGATATCTCGGGGGCGATCGCGTTCTTGGCGAGCGACGATGCGCATTACGTGACGGGCGTGAATCTGCCGGTTGATGGCGGGCTGACCGCGTCAAACGGGCAACCGCCGCTGTCTTAATGAATGTGAGGCGGGCCCTTGCGCCCGCCCACTATTCAGGATTGGACCGTGCCGCTGGTGCCAGATTCATCACGGGCAAATTGCTCATGCCAATGGAGTCACGTCGCAGCAATTTGACCCACTTTCAGTCATTCAGCGACCTCACGACCAGACCCGAAGCCAGCCATTCGTTCATGTGAATATGTGGATCGCATTGGCGAGCCAGCAGACGCTGGACGGGCTTAGATTGTGGCCATTGTCGTCAGGCCGCTATCATGCGTCTATGTGCATATAGCCGACGTGAGCAGACCCCTCCCGCAGGTGCTGTCAGTCTAATGCGCACTGCTCTCCAGACGATGCACCCGGGTCTTTGAAGGTAGCAGCTTAGCTGGCGAGCACCTGCCACTCCGCCAGGGCGGCGGAGCGTCTTTCCCGGTAAGTTTGTCGGTCGATGAGGTGGCGTTCCAGGTTGAAGTGGTTGTGGACGTTGGCGTGAACAGAGGCGAACTTCTGCAGCGTCTTCATCTGCCGGAACCTGAGCATTGCCCGCTCTCGTTGTCGGAACGGCAGGTGCGAGTTCTCCACCCGGTTGTTGGCCCAGCGTCCCACCTCCTGCTTCTCGCGATTGCCCAGCTCGTTCATCGCGGCGCCGTAGCTGCGCAAGCCATCCGTCGTGATGCCGTCGGGTGAACCGTGCCGCTTGAGCGCCTTCTTCATGAAAGTAAGCGCAGCAGCCTTGTCCCGCGTTTTGGTGACGTAGCTTTCCAACACCTCACCCTCATGTTCGACCGCTCGCCACAGGTAGACCATCTCGCCGTTCAGCTTCACATACATCTCTTCGGGGTGCCATCGCCAGTGGCGGAACCCCCGCATGCGGCTGACCCGCTGAAGGCGAATGTCGCCTGCGAACAGCGGACCAAACCTGTTCCCCCACAGCCTGACCGTCTCGTGGCAGATGTCGATCCCGCGCTCGAACAGCAGATCCTCCACATTCCGCAAGCTCAGCGGAAAGCGCACGTACATCAGCACCACCAGCCGGATCACCTCCGGCGAGGAGTTGAAACAGCGAAACGGCGAGGCTGGCTTGCGGGCGCGGGCATGCCCCCGCCTTACTCCGTTCAGCGCATCAGGACACCCGGTGCATTTGGTTTGACGGAGCCCGCACGGCGACACTACGCCGTGTCCTGCTTCTCACCCGCCCTACTTTTGCCCCCCGCCCCCCTCGCTCGGGTGCGCGCCAACTCCTCGCGGGTCGCTTGGAGGCTACCACGCAAGTCCGCCATCTCGGCGAGATGGACTTGTAGCGCCTCCCGCTGGCTTTGAACGGCCGCGCGAATCACATCCGTCTCTCGCTTGACATCCGCGAGCCGTTCCCGCGCGCTCGCAATTTCGTCGTCTATGTTCATAGGCACCTTACAAACAGCGCCACCGTACTGTCAGGCGGCACGTTGCTGAGCAACATCCTCGATTAGTCCATCCAGTTCGTTCGCCCAGACTTGGAAGAGCCGGGCGCGTAGCGCGATCTGGACGGGCAGCTGCGGCCGCAGACAGGGGAAATGTGATGTTTGGTATGTTGTTGAATTAAGTCAGCCACCCTGTACCTCTCTCTTGCGCATTGATCGCTGGAAGGGGGGGGAATGGACGAGCAACCAGCTCCCGGGGGAGCGACCGCATCCGTCGACCACCTGCGCGGCATAAACGATGTGCCAGCTACCTTAGTAGACTATCGGCGTAACAGGCTCATCCAGCTAGAAGGACAGCCCGCTAAATTCCTGTTTCACGTGGTCAGTGGTTGGGTCGCTGGATCTGCGGTATTGTCGAGCGGAAGCCGGCAAATAACTGCGCTCTACCTGCCCGGCGACCTAATAGGCGTCGATGACCTCTTTAAGACTGAGATTTCCGAAACTCTTAGCGCGATCAGCAAGACCATGCTCCGGCGCATCGACATCGAACATGTTCGCAATGCTATCGCTATAGATGGCGCGCTTGCGGTTTCGATCCTGCGCATCAGCGTCGAGAGGACGGCAGCTATCAAGACGCAGCTTACGTCAATCGGGCGAACGGGAGCAACGTCGCGACTGGCCGCATTTTTTGCAAATCTCGCGGTCCGACTTGGCTGTAAGCCACACGCGATGAATTTTACGATCGACCTCCCTTTAACCCAGGAGGATATTGGCGATGCAATCGGCCTCACCTCTGTTCATGTGAACCGGACTCTGCAGCGGCTTGTCACAGACGGTCTGATAACGCGCACCAGCCCCTACGTGACCATCGTGGATCTGGACAGGCTGAGACTGTGCAGTGACCTGCCCCGACAGCGGAACTTTGGCTAGCAGTTCCGGACGCGGCGGAGAATTCCTCCGCCGTGCGCACGAAAATCCGCCACTTTCGAGAGCTTAGTACCCACCGAGAAGCCGGACGATACCCACATGTACGACCTCTACGGACAGGATACCAAAGGTGAGCTCGGTCCTTCGGGCCACTCACGCGGGGAACGCCATGCCGGACGTTGATCGCCAGCTCGCAAATCTCGCGCTCCAGATCCGCGCGATCGACGAGCTCAAGGGAGAAACGCTCGAGCCATCCTTTCGCGCATATATCGACCTCATGGTGGAGGAGCTGCGTGATATGATTGATGAGCTCGTCGCGGTTTGTGATCCTACGCCATCCAGCTTTCAATGGTGGCTGGACTGGCGAGATGCGCATCAAAAGCCTTGAAATACACTACGCGGCGTTAGCGGTTCTCGCAGGCCAGGGCCCCGCGTATCGCCCAAGCTGCCCACGCAGAGAAGCACTTAGACTGGCGCGTTTGCCCCAGTATCACACGTCGGCTTTCCACCCGATGCCGGACATAACAGCGGCAAAGATGGCCCCGTCCCGTACGGCGTCATTGCCACGCCATTCATCAGGAATTGTCCTCGCTTTGCGTTTATCAAACCTCCTCTGGAAGTGGGGCGTCTCATTGCTCATAGCGGCGGTTGCCCTCGCGACGCCCGCCGTTGCTGCTCATCGCGACACCGCGGAGATCCAGTTGCAGAAGGCGTTGGTCGGACGTGTGGCTGGCAAGCCGACGAACTGCATCACGCTGTCCAGCGTCAACTCGACCCAGATCATCGATGGTAGGGCGATCCTCTACCGGGATGGCAGTCGGCTGTACGTCAACGAACCTCGTTCGGGCGCCGAGTCGCTGCGCGACGACGACATTCTGTTCACGCGAACTTTCGGCTCGCAGCTGTGCAGCATCGATACCGTTCGATTGATCGACCGCGGCTCTCGCTTCCCGCGGGGCTTCGTGTCGCTAGGGCAGTTCGTTCCGTACACGAAGGTGAAGAGTCCGGCTTGATCGAGACCGTGCCGGAATGGGATCGAACGCCCGCGTCGCCTCTGCTGACACGTTGCTCTAGGTCAACTCCGTCGTCATTGTTGCGCAACGCTCTGCCCGGTTGCTCGTCACTCCCGCCGGCAGAGCGACAAGCGCCACCGATGAACTATTCTGCCGCCAAGCGTTAGGCACTTATGCAAGATGACGATCCCGCTGAAGTCGCGTTTGCGGACGGCGAGAACAATGGACAGCACCTGCCGTCCACTGCTGGGGATTGCCCGTTTGATGTCGACCAGATGCCGCTCAGGCAGCGCTGGCTTGACGGGTTCAGTGCCGGGCGCATCAGATTGAATGCGGCGCAGCCAGTTGGTTCGTTCGATAAGGAAGATAGTCCGGAGGCGCAGACCGACAGGCCACCAGCAGTGGAAGGGCGATAGCTCAGGCTGGAGGCCCACCAGAATCAGCGACTAGCCGTATGATGCGGGAACTACGCATCGTTCTGTCCGCTTGAGCCTTCCCAGTGCGATCATGCGCGCGGAGACGGAGCCAGGATATGTCACTGAAAGATGTCGTTGATGGTGCTGCCAGCGCTGTCGGTTCTGTTGCTGCGGTCGCAGCTGATCCGATCGACCCGAATACAGAGCGGTCCGCGTTGCTCGATAAGCTGCATCAGGCTCGCACCGCGTTTGACGTGAAACAGTCCACGCAGGCCGGCGGCCAGTGGCTCTCTGCCGATGACGCTGGGCGCGTGGCATTCACACCTACCCGTCCGGATGGCCAGCAGATGGTGATTGGCGGACAGGCCGTCACGTTCTGGCAGGTGGAACAGCTTCCGGCGGTGCTCGACGCCTTCGAAGCGGCAATCAAGGCCGGTGAACTTGATCCGCAGCTTACCGGATCGACCCCCGCCGGGCACTCGCTGCCGCTGGATCGTCTCTCGCAGCGGTGAGCTAGACGGCGATCGCGGCGTCAGACATCGCGATCGTCTGCATCCTCAACATCCACGGTGACGTGGACGTCGTCACCACCCGGCTTGCCGATCGTCTTGGTGACGTCCTTGCCATCCTTGGTGACGTCGAGCGTTCCAGTCACACCGATCTCATCGAGCGCGGCCTGAACCGCGGTCGCGACGTCTTTGGCATTAGCCATGGTGATCTCAATGGAATGGCGGGACCGAGGTTCGCTCCGCCGTGTGCCTAAGCCCTAGCATGGGTGGGATCGACAATGAACGAGATAACGTCGTGTCCGAAAAGCTAGGCCTTGCTGCGGGTCGGAAACATCGGTCCCCGCACCGTCATCTTGTCGGACGGGTACGGCTGCTGAAGCGCCACCACATCGTCGTAGCTGCCGTGGAGCCATCGATCCCAATCCGCCTCATGCAGAATGGTGATCATCGCCTTGGGGTGAATCGGGGCGACCAGCTCATTCGGATCGCACGTGACCATCGTGAACCCTGCGCCCTTCGCGGTCTGCTGCCAGAACCCGGCGACGGCGAACACCGGCTGCTCCGGCACGTCGAACCACATCTCACCTTTGATAGGCCGGCCTTCACCCACCTTGTGCTTGTCGGGCGTCCATTCGCAGAACTCGGTCAGCGGCACGAGGCATCGATTGTGCGGCTCGGCAGCCAGTCGCCGCCACTGCGGCAGGCCCAGATTGCGGACGTTGGTCATAGGCCACGCAGCGCCCCCGCCGAGGACATCCCACAGCATGAGGTCGACGGCGCGGCGGCCGCTCTCTTCGCGGACGACGAACGCCTTGCCGGGGTTCGGGAACAGCTCAACCTGATCCTTGTTCGGCCGGACTACGTCCTGTGCCCAGCTCGCACCGAAGCGTTCGAACAGTGTCTCGGGTTCGCTCGACAGGCGGGCTCGGTTGCACGTGCGGTTAGCCTTAGCAGATCATGCTTCGAGATCGTCATCGTCGTCATTGGCGGAGCTTTGGGCAGCACCACGAGCAGCCAGGATCGTGTTCAGCTGCTTCTTGATGCTCATACCCGAGACGTGGCTCAAGACGTTTGGGTAGCCCTCCCTCAGCAGCTGCTCGCGAATATCGTTCACAGAGTGGCAGGGACCCGCACGAGCTAGCTGGAAAGCGCGCTCAACGGTGCTGATCTCGGAACCTTCGGTCAATATATTGCTCCCGGCGGTGGTCTTTAATTGACCGCGAAAATGTATTCGGCGATCAGCGCAGCCGCCAGCGTATGCCCCAGGCGATCCGCTTCGATGAGCGCTTCGTCGAGCAATGCGAGCAAATGCCCTGCATCCAATTGGCTCGTCATCCGCATCTCCATGTGGCATTGCACTGGTGCCGCGACCGGGGTTTGTATACCTCCTGCCACTTGGCTCCTATCCGCAATCGTATTGATCTGGGGCGAAATATGGCGTCGTTTGGAAGCTGCCTCGATCTTGCAAAGACGCAAGTCGCTCTACGTGCGCTCCGCTACGGTCACTTCCCTGCCGACATCTTCGACGAATATGCCTGGGACATGATGCTTCATATGTACATTGCCGCTTTGCGGCACCAACCGATGTACGTCGATAATGCGGTTAACTTAACATCTAAGAACAAGGCCGTTGGAGATCGGTGGATCAAGCACTTGTCGGCAGAGGGTATGATAGACGTTGATGGCGAAATCATAGCGTCGACCGATGCAGCCATGAAGCGGATGAACACATACCACGAAGAGGCCCTGAAGGCGGTTCAGTGATGTTTATAGCTGGCGAATAGCCGTCCGCGAGCAAAAGCATAATTACCGTGGCTTTGTAGATAGTCTGGCAACGCTGAAGCCGGAAAGCCATGCGAACCGCTCGGCGAGCCCTTCGCCGCGACTGAACGGACATTCGGCTGGCAGCCCTGACGTCGTCCTGCCGGTCTTCATGCCTGCATCATATGCGGCGCGCAGAAGTGGATCAGCAATCACGGCGCCTTAACCTGCCGCAATGCCTAAAGTGTCCGGGGATTCGACTCGTGATGAAATAGGGCGCACGGCCACTGGATGCCGGGCGCCGTCACCAGATACCGAAATGCAGACGACCGATGGCCGGTCGGCGGCGTAATGCGATTCTGTGCACGTCAGGACGCAGAATTGTTATATGTCGATGTCGACTCTAGAGAGTGGCAGGGCCTGCTGGATGTTTATGGAAATATTGAGCAGGCAATAGTCTGCCTAGAGACAGCAGCCGGTCAACACGAGCGAGTGCCTTTTGAGCACGGCAGCGGCAGCCAAATCATCGTCCAGCTGAGCACTGATAATGCGTAGATCATGATCGCTATAGGTCAGCCTCTACATCGCAACACAACGTGCAAGACAATGAATTGGAAACACCGATGTCACGAGCCCTGAATGTCACCGCAACAGAGACTGAGGTTAAGATTGCAGCGGAGGACAACAACGCCCCGATCAGCGCGATCGAGACCATCTTCTCGGGCGGTACGCGTGTTGTGTTTATGAATGGAGCTGACGCCGAGCGTATGCGTCGCATCTTCAAGGATCGGATGGTGGTGGGTGCGGTCACACGCTCAAGGTGGGTGCGCAACACCTGATCCCTGCCTGATCGCCGCGGCTCATCCTTCCGTTCCAGAACGGATGAAAATACCTGTCGCTGTTCTGATCGAGGTTGCTCAACTTGATAACCCATCAACGCTGGACCCAGACTGACATCACGGCCTTGCGCACGCGGCACGCAGCCGCTGAGTCGGTGCACATAATTGCGGATGCGCTGCGACGAACACCGGAAAACGTGGCCACCATGATGGCGCGGCTGCGATTGCGGGCCAGCAGATAATGCAGTTCCTTGTCCCGTGGGCAGCGAGCCGATGGTGGCATCTGGTTCGCTTATGCTTTCACCGTAGGCACCTCAGCGATGCTGGTCGTCCACGCTGGCGACCGCATCTGCGACCGGAGCTTCCATTCGCGTCGGAACCCCTGCGACGTCGTCACCGCAGTCCACTTGCCGAACCTGCCGTTGATCTCGTCGAGCGCGCTCATCAGCCGATCACGCTTGCCGGTGTCGTCTTCGAACAACGTCCGAGGACGCATGTCGGCGGCGATCAGGTCATCCAGCATGATGCCGGCCTTCGTGTAAGCGTAACCGTCTCGCCATGCCCGTTCAGCGCCACGACGGGCGGCGGCGATCAGTTCAAGGCTGTCATTCGTCATCGGGTGCAAGGTCACCGTGCGCGATCCGGCGTATTGCGGCCGGTCTGGCTTATGGCGGTTGGTGTGGAAGAAGGCCGTCAGCCTGGCAGCGACAACGCCGTGCTGCCGGAGCTTCTCGCCGGCGCGCAGGGCGTATTGGCTGAGCGCACCCATCAGCCCGTCGAACGTGGTCACCGGCGTCCCGAACGATCGCGTTACGGCCATGCCCTTCCTCTGGGGAGCCACCATCTCGACGGCGGCCGACGGGACGCCGCGCAGCTCAGCGACGAGCCGTTCCAGCACCACCGTGCCGACCGCACGCGCCTGCTTCATCGGCATGTCGCGGAGAGTGCCGGCGGTGGTGATGCCGAGGTCGGTCAGCTTGCGGGCCGTGGCACCGCCAACGCCCCACACGTCCGCGACGGGAAAGGCGTGCATCACGTCGTGCCGCACTCCCTCGTCGCGCAAATCGGCGACGCCGTTGAAGGCCGGGTTCTTCTTGGCGGCGGCGTTGGCGAGCTTCGCCAAGGTCTTGGTTTCGGCGATCCCCACGCAGGTCGGGATCGTTGTCCACTGCCGCACCTGATCCCGCATCTCGTGCGCGTGGGCGACCAGATCGCGATCCTCGAAGCCGGCGAGGTCGAGGAAGGTCTCGTCGATCGAATAGATCTCGAAGTCGCGGGCGAACGCCTCACACGCGGCGATCACCCGGCGTTGCATATCGCCGTACAGGGTGTAGTTCGACGACAGGACACGGATGCGATGCTGCCGCACCTTGTCGCGCAGGTGGTGGATCGGGTCGCCCATCTTGATGCCGAGCGCTTTCGCCTCGGCCGATCGGGCGATGGCACAGCCGTCGTTGTTGGACAGGACGATCACCGGTACGCCGACGAGGCTGGCGTCGAACGCCCGCTCGCAGGAGACGTAGTAGTTGTTGCAGTCGATCAGCGCGATCGGCGTGGTCATGCCATTTTGCGGGCGACGCCGACCACAACGCCCCAGATCTCCACATGCTCGTCGACGAGGATGTGCGAATAGCCTTCCGCCTCCGGGATGAGCCAATGCCGGCCGTCCATGTGTCGCAGGCGCTTCAGCGTTCGATCGCTGTGGACCAGCGCCACCACGATGGCACCGGAGCGCGGCGTCTTCGCGCGGTTCACGACGATCAGGTCACCGTCGTTGATCCCGGCGCCGGCCATCGATTGACCGTCCACCCGCATGATGTAGCTGGCGGCGGGATGCTCGACGAGCCAAGCGCCAAGGTCGATCGGCTCTTCCATGTCGTCCTGGGCAGGCGACGGAAAGCCGGCGGGTGTGCGGCACAGGAAGAACGGCACCTCGCGCGGCACCAGTTCGTACGGTATTTCGTGCAGCCGCAGCGTGTTCATTTCAATTCCCTCGGTCGCGCGCATTGTAACGCCCGTCAGAACGAAAGAGGAACAGTGAATCTGATGCGCTTCGTCGCAGGACGCTGAACAGGGTCAGGCGATCAGCGTTAGAACGGCCATGCACCTCGAGGAACACACCGCTCGCTCACGTCATGAACATCGGCATCGCGCCCGCATAAAGCTGAAGATCGGCCGACGATCGGCGCTCCGGGCGGACGTGACGATCAACTCATCCGGCCTGCTGGCGATCGGCGGGCTGGTATCGTCCATCCTGCTGTCGACGGCAGTTATCGTTCGGGCGACCAAGATCGACCACAGCAACTCGTCACTTGGGGATGACGACGCGGAGCGAACTGTGATTGGAAGCGTCACATAGCAGAGGGTGGGGTGCCGGTGCCTTGTAGCGATTGATCCTTGATTGCGGCCTCGATCCGCAACAGCGTGTCGCGGATCTCAGTTGCAAGCTGCCGGTCCGGACTGGCATCGGCGGGTAACGGAACCGACGCGGTCAGCCCGTGGCGAGCGGCGAGGATGCGGTCGCGCAGTGCTCGTGCATCGATCAAGCCCATCAGGTCGGCATCGGATTTGCCCGTTCCCGTGTTGCTCTGCCCGGCGGTCTCAATCCTCAACTGCAGGAGACCGAATGCGGTCAGGAGAGGCCCTTCCCGGATCGAGATGTCCTGGATCTTGTCCAGCGGGATGGTCAGCTCCTTCCGGAACAGCAGACCCTTGCCGATGACGACGTTTCGTTCGGTCAGGTCGCAGCGCAGACTGGCATGGTATCGCCGTATCCAGCTAGGGCCGACGACCAGCCAGATCGGCAGCAGGACGATGCCGATGA
Source organism: Sphingomonadaceae bacterium OTU29LAMAA1 (assembly GCA_024072375.1). Lineage (NCBI taxonomy): Bacteria > Pseudomonadati > Pseudomonadota > Alphaproteobacteria > Sphingomonadales > Sphingomonadaceae > Sphingomonadaceae bacterium OTU29LAMAA1. Next base: position 3,036,304 of record CP099617.1, on the reverse strand, counting down.
CGGAGCAGACCAGGGTCAGCGTCCAATAGGCCAGCATGTAAATGCGCAGCTTGGGACTGAACTCTCCCCTGGCGACCACCGCCTGAGCTCCGCGGTAAACTTCGGCCTCGGCCATCATGGGTCCCCCTCCCTGATTCAGACCCCTGTATAACGCTCGCGACTGGCCCCACTACCCCTTTGCCGTTACCTGATCGGCCGGCCCCTGCAAGCCGGGGGGCGGCGTCGCCTCCGCGTCCGGATCAACGCCCCTGCGCTTATCGAGCGAACGCATGATCGGGGTCACGGTCAGGCCATGCAGCAGGATCGAGAACAGCACGACCAGTCCGACGATCCCCCACAGCCGTTCAGCGTCACCCACCTTCATGTGGTTGATGCCGTACGCCAGGTAGTAGATCGATCCGACGCCGCGGATGCCGAAGAAGGCGAGCGTCATCTTCTCGCCGCGGTCGGCCGGGTGGCCGAGCAGTCCGGCCCATCCGGTCAGCGGGCGCACGATCAGCAGGATGACGAGCGCGATGGCGCCGTCGATCCACGTGACAGGTGCAAGCAGACCGCTGACCAGCGCACCACCGAACAGGATTAGCAGCACCATCATGGCGAGGCGTTCAATCTGCTCGGTGATCGCATGCATGTCCGCCTGGAACTCGTGCTCGCGGTGCGTGTGCCGAACCGTCAACGCGGTGACGAACACAGCTAGGAAGCCGTAGACGTGCAGTATCTCAGTGACGCCATAGGACACGAACGTCGCCGACAGCGCGATCAGCCCGTCACCGGTCCGTGCCAGCTTGGTCTCCGCCGGCACGTGGAACGTCAGCCAGCCGAACACCCTGCCGACGATCCAGCCGCCGGCGATCCCACCCGCAATCTCCCACAGCACGCGATAGGTCAGCCACTCGCCAAGCCACGGTTTTCCTGCCGGAATGGCGACTGCAAGCATGATGGCGAGGTGTACGAACGGGAATGCGGCACCGTCGTTCAGGCCGGCTTCCGATGTCAGGCCAAACCGAACCTCGTCCTCGTCGCCGGTCTTCGGCGGTCCGACCTGCACGTCCGCGGCGAGGACGGGATCGGTTGGCGCCAGGCTGGCCGCCAGCAGCAGCGCGATCGCCAGTGGCAAACCGAGCGTCCACATCGTCAGGAACGTGATGGCCAAGATGCCGAGGGGCATCGTGATCACCAGCAGTCGCCAGGTGATGGACCAGCGCCGCCAGCCGAACACCCGGTCGATCTTCAGCCCGGCACCCATGAGCGCGATGATGACCACGAACTCGGCGAAACGCTCCGTCACCTCTGGGTAGCGGACGGGAAGTGGACGGAGCGTGACTTGCGGCAGCAGGAATATGCCCGCGCCGATCGCGATGCAAACGATCGGCAGGGACAAGGGAAGCCGCTTCAACGCCAGCGGCAGCCAGGCGACCAGCGCGATGAGCAACCCTGCGCCGGTCATGACAAGAATGTAAGGATCGGGCGAAATGTCGAATGGCATCAGCCCTTAACGGCCTTTGTCGCACTGCGGGCCCATCAGTCTCCCGGGACGGCGCTGGCCCGCGTCGAGCATTGGAAAGCGGCGGCCAAAGGCGAACATCGGTTGGATGGTTCACCATGATGGCAGCACTAAACACCTACGGTCGTTCCAGACCCACATCCCGTCATTAGCAGCATCTTTTCGGCTCCCCACTTTCTGCCATCCGTTCATGTTCGCAGCGGAGGAGGTGCTGAGGCCACCCCTGCGCGCTACCTCGCCAGTTTTCCCAAGAAGGATCGAAGCTCGGGAACGGACAGGCGTTCCTGGAACCACCGGCATGGCGGCAGCGGGCGGTTATGGCTGGCAAGGTTCACCACCGGCATCGAACACCGCGTCGTCTTCCACGATCAGCCCGTCCCGCACCCGGATCATGGCCTGCACCGGCATCGTCAGCCCGCCCGTGCGGCTCGTCGCCACGAACCGCACGGCAACGCGATCCCTTTCGACGATCATCACATCGATCCGGTCGCGGATGTCCGGATAGGCTGCGAACAGCGCCGTGTAGGTTCGTACCACATCGTTCCTGCCACGGGCGGCACAGAAGTCGGACGAGGCAAGCCGCGCGTCTGCGGCATACAGCCTCGCAATGGCCGCCGCGTCGTGGCGGTTGAAGGCCTCGAACATCGCGATCACCACCGCGCGCGGTGTCGGCGGCGTCGCGACTGCCAGCAGCATCGCGAGGATTAGCATGACCGCGACTCCACCGAAACGAGTCGGATTAAGATGTCGGTGCGCAGCGCCTCGGGCGCGACTCCGTCGGGATCGTCGAGGAAGTGGTGGAACAGGGGGAAGTCGGCCGGGTCGCGCCCCGATGCCAGCACCGCTTCGATCGCGCGCTGGTTCGACGCTTCCAGCCCGTCATAGCTGCCGTGATGCCGCAGCGTCGCATAGTCGCCGGCCGGCAGCGTGATGCGCGCGAATTCGGCAGGAGGCGTGCCGGGGTCGGTGAAGGCGAGACAGGCGTCATAGCGAAGACGATGCTCGTCGGTGCTGACCGGATCATCGCGCGGGATGCCGTAGATGCCCTCCAAACCGTCGAGCTTGTCCGCGCCTTCGGCCCAAGACCACAGCCGCCAGAAGAGTTCGTTCAGTTCGCGATACGCGCCACCCTCTTTGCGAAGCGTCACCAATTCGCCGCGGTCGCGAAGTTCGATGCGCAAAGGTGCTTCCTCCGCGGTCGCCACGATGATGCGCCCGGTGCCGTTCGACAGAAACTCGGTCGGAGACATGCCTGCCACCCGGCGAAACGCTCGCGCGAAGCTCTGCGAGGTGCCAAATCCGGTGTCCATCGCCACCGACGTGATCGAGGCATTGGGTTCGGCCAGGCGCTGCTGCGCGTCGGCTATCCGTAGCCGTGCGATGGTGCGGGCGACCGTCTCGCCGGTCATCGCCCGCCAGATGCGGTGGAAATGGAACGGCGACACGTTCGCCGCGCCGGCCAGTTCTTCCAGCGATGGCGGGTCGTCCAGCCGGGACGCCAGCACCGCCAGAGCATTCTCCATTCGCGCGATCCAGCCGTTCATCTTCACTACCTTCAAACAGAGTTGGACGAGGGTAGCTCACTGCCGCAGCGTTGACGGTCCCGATCTTGCGGTTTCGGAAGGCTGGGCTTCCTTTTAGCTAACCGCATCACCGGCATCCTAGTGGCCATCGCCTTCATGGCCGCGAGCGGGTTCCTTCTTTGGACGGCGCAAAAGTCGATCCCGATCGGCACTACCTATGCCGTTTGGACCGGTATCGGCGCCGCGGGCACCTTCCTGGTCGGTTTGCTAATCTACAATGATCCGACCTCGATCATGCGCTTCTTGGGTGTCGGCCTGATCGTCGCCGGAGTCGTGGCGCTGAAGTTCGGACATTGAGCGGATCGCACCCATATACCGGTTCAACCTGCTAGTCCCTCTGCAGACCAATGATCCAGTCGCAGTCAGTCGAAGCGCTGAGAGCGTGCCCGACCTTCGGCGATTCATTCATGAGCATCATACGTGATGCTGACGGTGCGGCGCGGCGGCGGGCTCGATCAGGTCCCACCTGTTCCCATACAGGTCCTCGAATACGGCGACGATGCCATAGGCCTCGCGGCGGGGCGGCTCGACGAAACGAACGCCGCGCTCGGTGTAGGCAAGGTAGTCGCGAAAGAAGTCGTCTGTCTCAAGGAACAGGAACACTCGACCGCCGCCCTGGTCGCCAACCGCCGATCGGTGCCTCTGCCCAACAGCCTCCGCAAGCAGCAGCCCGCCCGTCCCGCCGGGCGGGGCGACTACCACCCACCTCTTGCCTTCCCCCAATTTCGTGTCTTGGCGCAACGTAAAACCTAGGCGGCCAACGAAGAAGGAGATGGCCTCGTCGTAGCTGTTTACGAGGAGGGCGGTCATGGCGAGGCTCTGCGGCATTCGGCAACGATGCTTCATCTCGCACGGTCATCCAATAGTGCCTTCGATTCTCGATGTCAGGCATGGCTTGGGTACCGCCATCCGGCGTCATCAGACCCGAGGCTCGCGAGGCGGCAGCGACCCAGATCCAGACACTCGCGGCTTGTTCCTCGCCGCCCAACTCTGGTCATCGTTCAGGAGGGCAAGATGTGCTTCCTCAGCGTTTCCGAACAGATCGGTCGACCTGGCTGCCTACTGCAGACGGGCGACGCTGATCGCGCGGTATAGCTGATCCACGCGTCAGGCGCCGCCTGTCCATCTGGCTACACCTGTCGCATGCCTCCATCGACGCAGAGTTCGGCGCCGGTGATAAAGCTGGCTTCGTCGCTAAGGAGGAAGACAGCAGCGGCCGCAACCTCGTCGGGGCGTGCCATGCGTCCGAGTGGAATAGGCGCGATGAGCATCTGCCGCATCTCCGCGGATACCGCGGCCATCATGTCTGTGTCGGTCGGTCCCGGGGCGACGACATTGACGCGGATGCGACGCGGCGCGAGTTCGGCCGCCCAGCTGCGCGCATAAGAGCGCAGCGCCGCCTTGGTCGCTCCGTAGGTACTGAACGGAGTCACGCCCATCACGTCGGCGATCGAGCCGACCAGCACCACCGATGCTCCGTCGCTCAGCACGGGCAGCGCCGCCTGGATTCCAAATAGCGCGCCGCGCACGTTGACGGCGAAGTGCCGGTCGAAATGCTCGCCGGTCTCCTCGACGATCGTAGCCGGCTCCGACAGTCCAGCGTTCAGCACCAGCGCGTCAATGCGACCATGCAGACGCTTGGCCTCGGCCACGACCCGCTCAAGATCGCCTTGGGACGCCGCGTCGGCTTCGATGCCGTGCGCCGATGGACCGATGCTCTCAACCGCAGCAGCGACCTCGTATGACTGACGTCCGGTCAGAAGGACCCTAGCCCCTTCCTTCGCGAGCCCGCGGGCGGTCGCAAGACCAATCCCCTTCGCTCCACCGACCACCAGCGCGACCTTGCCTGCCATCCTTGCCATCTTCAGCCCTTACGTTCGAGGTGGCGAACCAGATATACGAAGCATATCTGCTATCAAGAACGCACTTGGAGTAGCGTAGATATGGCAAGCGATACCGACCTGCAGGCCCTGTCGTGTAAGGCGATGATGGACGTGCCTCGCATCCGCCCCGTGCTGGAAAAGATCGCCGATAAATGGACGATCATGATCCTGACCGTGCTGTGCCCTCAACCGGCGCGATTCAATGAAATTAAGCGGCGGCTTGACGGCATCACACACAAGTCGCTCGCCGATGCACTGAAGCGCCTAGAACGTCATGGACTGATCACGCGCGCTGTGATCCCGACCACTCCGATCGGCGTCGTCTATACGATCACCCCGCTAGGCCATTCGCTTCGTGAACCCTTCGAAGCGCTCTGTTCGTGGGCACTGGATCAGGAGCAGGCGATGGCGGAGGCAGTGACCGCATACGACGAATCGCGGGCCTCGTCGGTACGTTGACCCAGAAACGGTCGCTCAGCAGCCTCAGTGCCCCGCTCGAAAGCGGACTCTTGTTCAGCTTGCTGCTCAGGCTCAGCTGGCGAAAAGCTGCACAACCTTGCGGATGTGACTCCAAGCCCCGGACTGGCTGATCAGCGCGCTGCCTATGCGACGGGAACGGGGCTTGCATCCTTGACCTGGCGGATAACGACGAGCGTCTTGAAGCTGCGCACGCGATCGTCCGCGGCGAACAATTCGCGTACCAGTTCGTCGTAGCTCTCCATGTCGCGCGCCAGCATCCGGACGACGAAGTCGTGATCGCCGGTGACGTTCCAGGCCTCGATCACTTCGGGAACGTTCTTCAGCATCCGCATCATCTCGTCGACCGTGCGCGCGTTCTCGCGTTCCATCGTGACCAGCACGAGCATCGACAGCGGCCAACCGAGGGTGCGAGGGTGGACGACCGCCACTTCCCGGTTGATCGCGCCGGTGTCACGCAGGCGCCGTATGCGTCGATAGCAGGCCGGCGCGGACAGCCCGATCTCGTCGGCGAGAACGGGAATGGGTGTCTGCGCGTCGACCTGCAGGCGTTCCAGCAGCTTCCGGTCGAACGCGTCGAGGGCGATAGCCTTGCTCATCGTGAGCCATCTAGCCGATAAACTTTATCGGTTCAGCGCCAAATCGAACCACGCCGATCTCGTTCGGCCAGTACTTTCTCGGCAGTATCCCATTCCGAGAACAACCATGACCCCTGCCCTTCGCACGCCGCATACTTCCTCGACCACTGACTATCCGGCGCTCGGCGCTCTCGTCCTGTCCCTCGTGTCCGTCACCTGTGGCGCGTCGTTTGCCAAGCGCCTGTTCCCGATCGTCGGTGCCGACGGCGCGACCGCGATCCGCCTGATCGTCGGTGCGCTGGTCCTGTCGATCATCCTGCGGCCGTGGCGCCTGCGCCTCAACGCCGGCTGGCGGCCGCTGGTCGGCTACGGCGTCGTGCTTGGGGCGATGAACCTCAGCTTCTACAACGCGCTCACATACATTCCGCTCGGTGTCGCCATCGCGATTGAGTTCACCGGCCCACTTGCGGTCGCCGTTTTCACCTCGCGACGTCGGATCGACTTCGTCTGGATCGGCTTGGCCGTGGCCGGCCTGACACTGCTGCTTCCCCTATGGAGCGGTTCGGCTTCGCTGGACTGGCGCGGGATCGTGCTGGCGCTATTCGCCGGTGCGTGCTGGGCTCTGTACATTCTGATCGGCAAGCGCGCGAGCGAGGCGCACGGCCCGGCCGCGGCCGCTGGTGGCATGATCGTCGCAGCTCTGGTCGCGGCGCCGGTCGGCATCGCGGAAGCCGGTACCGCTCTGCTCCGTCCAGAGGTGCTCGCCCTGGGGCTCGTCGTCGGCATCCTGTCGAGCGCCATCCCCTATGGCATGGAGATGATCGCGCTCCGGCGGCTGCCGTCGAATACGTTCGGCACGCTGATGAGCGCCGAACCGGCGGTCGGTGCGCTGATGGGCCTGACGCTGCTCGGCGAGGTGCTGAGCACCGGACAGTGGCTGGCGATCGGGCTGATCGTATGCTCCTCAATCGGCGCGGCGATGACCGCTCGTCGCGGCACCGTTCAACTACAGATCTGACCAGCGTTGCTGGCGGGCACCGGCTGACGCGACAGGACGACCGCTAACGTCGCAACCGCAGGTGGTGCCCGACGTTCATCGGACAACGGAGATCACCGATGCTCGTCCTCGTATTTGCCCTTGCCGCCTCCAGCCCGCTCGATCGCTGCCTAAACGCAGGCGAGGCGGCAAAGGGCGTGACATCCGCGATGTCGGCCTGTTTCGTCGCAGACTACAAACGGGCAGATGCTCAACTGAACGCAACATATACCAGGACAATGAGGCGCCTACCTGCTGCCCGTCGGGTCACCCTCCGGACGTCGCAACGAGCGTGGATCCGGGAGCGTGATGCGGCCTGTCCGCTTGACGATCGCGACGGTGCCGGCACGATCGAGACGTTGAACCATCCTGCCTGTTTGACGAAACAGACCACCCGCCGGATCGGTTGGCTAATGCGCTATCGCTGACATCGTCGACGCTTCCCCGATGGCCAACTCCGACGACCCAGAAGCGGACATCCAGCGCTACTCGGGCGCTCCCAAAAGCGGCCGCTTGTTCACGAGCCGTGCTTCGCTCGGGATTGGTTGGCCGGCAGGGGATTATGCCGGCTATCGTTAGACCGCTGTATTGCTTCCCTGGTACACCTTGCTAAGCTTGTTAGAGGGGGAGTCGAAACACATGCTCGAACTGACAGGGGTCACCCACGTCTACGCCAATGGCACCCGCGCGCTCGACGACGTCAGCCTGTCGATCCCGGCGGGTATGTTCGGACTGCTCGGACCCAACGGCGCCGGCAAGTCGACGCTGATGCGGACGGTAGCGACGCTCCAGACGCCGACTGCGGGCACTATCCGCTTCGGCGACATCGACGTGGTGGCCAGCCCGGAGGACCTGCGTGCGACGCTCGGCTACCTGCCCCAGGATTTCGGCGTCTACCCGCGCGTCTCCGCCTACGACATGCTCGACCACATGGCGGTGCTGAAGGGGGTGCACTCGGCCGCTGACCGGCGCGCCACCGTCGAAACGCTGCTCGCCCAGACCAACCTGTGGACGCACCGGAAGAAGGCGATCGCCGGCTTTTCCGGCGGCATGCGCCAGCGGTTCGGGATCGCGCAGGCGCTGATCGGCAACCCGCGCCTGATCATCGTCGACGAGCCCACCGCCGGCCTCGACCCGGAGGAACGCAACCGCTTCCTCAACCTCCTGGCCGAGATCGGTGAGAACGTCGTCGTGATCCTGTCGACCCACATTGTAGAGGACGTGGCGGACCTGTGCCCGCGCATGGCGGTGCTGGCGGCGGGGCGCATCCAGCTGGAGGGCGCGCCGCTCGACCTGATCGAGCGGACCCGCGGGCAAGTTTGGGCGAAGACGGTCGCGCCGGGCGCGCTGGACGCGGTGCGGGAGGCGCACGAGGTCATCTCCACTCGGCTGTTCGCGGGGCGCACGGTGGTCCACGTCCTCGCCGACCACGATCCCGGCGACGGCTTCGCCCCTGCGGCGGGGGGCCTGGAGGACGTGTACTTCTCCACCCTCGCCCGCTCGCGCCGCGCCGCCCCCGTCGCGGCCTGAACCGCGATGTTCGGCGCCATCGCCCGCTTCGAGCTGCGCTACCAGCTCCGCAACCCCGTCTTCTGGGCGGTCGCGATCCTGTTCTTTCTCTTGACCTTCGGGTCGGTGACGGTGGAGCAGATCTCGCTCGGCAGCGGCGGCAACGTCCACAAGAACGCCGCCACCGCGATCGCGCGTACACACTTCATCATGTCACTGTTCTTCATGTTCGTGACCACCGCCTTTGTGGCGAACGTGGTGGTTCGCGACGACGAGAGCGGCTTCGGGCAGATGGTCCGGTCGACCCGAGTCACCAAGGCGGCCTATCTCTTCGCCCGCTTCCTCGGCGCCTACGCGGCGGCGGCAATCGCCTTCGTCGTCGTGCCGCTGGCGATGTGGCTCGGCACGCTGATGCCGTGGGTCGATCCCGAGACGCTGGGGCCGAACCGGGTCGGCGACTATCTCTACGCCTATTTCCTCCTCGGCCTGCCCAACCTGTTCCTGACCGCGGGCATCTTCTTCGCGGTCGCGACCATGACCCGGTCGATGACCTACAGCTACCTCGCGGTCATCGCCTTCCTGGTGGTCTACCTGACCCTGATCGGCATCACCGCGGAGAAGCCGGAATGGCGGGAGACGATCGCCTATCTCGAACCGTTCGGGATCGGGGCGTTTGGCTGGCTGACCCGCTACTGGACCCCGGCCGAGGCGAACGCGGCCATGCCCGCCTTCGCGGGCGTGCTCGCCGCCAACAGGGTCATCGCCGTGATGCTGGGGGGTCTGGCGCTGGCGGTCGCGTGGTGGCGCTTCTCCTTCACCGAGCGGGGCGCGTCGAAGCGCCGCCTGCGTCGCGAGCAGCGCCGCGCGGCGAAGCTCGCCGCCACCCCGCCGCGCGTCGCCGCCGCGCTGCCCGCGACCGACCCGGCGCATGCGGGCCCCACCCAGCTCCTCGCGCGCGCCCGGTTCGAGATGGCGCTGATCTTCAGGAGCCCCGGCTTCGTCATCATGCTGGCGGTCGGCCTCGCCAACACGGTCGCCTCGCTACTGGTCGCGGGCGAACGCTACGGCACCCCGCTTTACCCGATGACCTTCACCGTGATCGGCACCCTCCAGGGCGCGTTTACGATCATGCCGCTGATCATCGCGATCTACTACGCCGGCGAGCTGGTGTGGCGCGACCGCGAGCGTGGCATGCACGAGATCGTCGACGCCACCGCGCTGCCGAACTGGGCGTACCTCGTCCCCAAGGTGCTGGCGGTGGCCGGCGTGCTGGTCACGACCCTGCTCGCCTCGATCGTCGCGGGGATCGTCGTGCAGCTTTTCCGCGGCCCGGTGACGCCGGCGCTCGGCGAGTATCTCGGCTGGTACGTCCTGCCGTTCGCGGCGGACTTCGTGATCCTCGCCGTGCTCGCGGTGTTCATCCAGGCGCTCAGCCCGAACAAGTACGTCGGCTGGGCGCTGATGGTGGTCTACCTCGTCGCGACCAGCGTGTTCACGACGATCGGCTGGGACCACCCGCTCTACCTCTACGGCTCGACCGGGACGCTGCGGCTGTCGGACATGAACGGCGACCAGATCGGCGCGGCACGCGGATGGTGGCTGCGGCTCTACTGGGGCGGGTGGGCGCTGGCGCTGGCGGTGGCGGCGCACCTTCTCTGGCGGCGCGGGACCGACGTGAAGCTCGGCCACCGGCTCCGCCTCGCGCCGCGGCGGCTGCGGGGGACGCCGGGGGTGGTGCTGGCGGTCGCGCTGGTAACCGTCGCGGCGAGCGGGGCCTATGCCTGGCGCCAGATGGACGTCCTTAACATATATCGCAGCGCCCCCGATCAGGACGCGCGGGCCGCGGCCTATGAGAAGAAGTATCTCCGCTATGCGGGGCTGCGCCAGCCGACGCTGACCGACATCCGGCTGACCATCGCGCTCCACCCCGCCGCGCGGCGGATGGAAGCGGAGGGCAGCTACGCCTGGGTCAACGACACCGGCGCGCCCCTCCGCGACCTGCACGTGCGCCTGCAGGACGACCGCACCCGGCTGGTCGCGGTGACTATCCCCGGTGCGCGGCTGGTCAGCGACGACGACGACAACCAGTACCGTATCTACCGCTTCGAGCGACCGGTCGCACCGGGGGCGACCGGCACCCTCGGCTTCCGTACCGAGCGGGTCGACCGCGGCTTCGCGGCCAACGACGACGACACGCGCCTGGTCGCCAATGGCACCTTCCTCAACAACCGCGAGTTCGCGCCGACCCTCGGCATGGACCGCAGCGGGCTGCTCCAAGACCGGACCAAGCGCCGCAAGTACGGCCTCCCGGCGGAACTGCGCCCGGCCAAGCTGGAGGATATTTCCGCACAGTGGAGCAACTACGTACACACCGACTGGGTGCGGTCGGATGTCACCTTGTCGACCGATGCCGACCAGGTGCCGATTGCGCCGGGTCGCAAGGTGGCGGACGCGGTCGCCAACGGCCGCCGCACCGCGCGCTTTGTGTCGGGCGCGCCAATCCTGTCCTTCTTCTCGATCCAGTCGGCGCGTTATGCCGAAAAGGCGCGGGTCGCCGACGGGGTCCGCCTGTCGGTCCTCTACCACCCCGCCCATGCCTACAACGTCGACCGAATGCTGGCGGCGATGCAGGCCGCGCTTGGCTATTACCGGGAAAATTTCGGGCCTTACCAGTTCCCCTATGCCCGGATCGTCGAGTTCCCCGGCTATGCCAGCTTCGCGCAGGCGTTCGCGGGGACGGTGCCCTATTCCGAGCGGATCGGCTTCATCGCCGACGCGCGCTCGGCCGACCGGATCGACTACGTCACCTACATCACCGCGCACGAGCTGGGGCATCAATACTGGGCGCACCAGGTGATCAGCGCCGACATGCAGGGCGGCACCGTGTGGGTGGAGACCATGGCGCAATATTCGGCGCTCATGGTCATGAAGCGGCTCTACGGCCCCGACAAGATCAGGCGGTTCCTGAAGTACGAGCTGGACGACTATCTGCGCGGCCGCCGCGGCGAGGCGGTGGAGGAACTGCCGCTCGCCCGCGTCGAGAACCAGCCCTACATCCACTACAACAAGGGATCGGTGGCGCTGTACCTGCTCCAGGACCGGCTGGGCGAGGCACGGGTCAACGCGATGCTGCGCGGGCTGCTCGACCGCTACCGGTTCAAGGGGCGGCCTTATGCGCGCTCGACCGACCTCGTCGCCGGCTTCGCGTCGCTGGCGCGCGACGGGCAGGAACGGCAGCTGGTCACCGACCTGTTCGAGCGGATTGTGCTGTGGGACTTCGAGGCGAAGGACGCGACCACCCGCCGCCTGCCCGACGGAAGGTGGGAGACGCTGCTGACCGTGAACGCCGCCAAGTTCACCGCCAACGGCCAGGGGGTCGAGACGCCCGTTCCCTTCGCCGACACGATCGACGTCGGCGCGTTCGCGTCGCGGCCGGGGCTCGCCGCCTTCTCAAGGGCGGACGTGCTGGCGATGAAGCGCCGCCCGCTCCGCAGCGGCGGGCAGCAGGTGCGGATCGTCACCGCGGCGCGGCCGGCGTTCGTCGGAGTCGACCCGTACAACAAGTATATCGACCGAAACAGCGACGACAATTTAGTGGCACCTTCCTGACCCATTATCGGCCGTTCGGCTGGCCCACCCCGCTTCCCAGTTCCTGCCATTCGTTCACCACGAAAAAAGCGGACCGCCCATGAAGGCTGACACGAACTTGTGGCCGACGGTTTAGGAATGGCGGTCTGCCCCTATGGAACTCGACCGGGCGACGTTGTTCCGTATAACGATTGTCTCGGCTCGGTCACCTTACGGGGCAGCGGCTGACAATCAGGCAGCCGGGTTCGCCCAGGAGTATTCGATGCATCTTGTCTTCGCTCTCATGATCTTGCCCCTAACCCCGCTGGTCCAAGCGAGCACGCCGATGTCGGCCCCGGTTGCTCCTGCCGCCGCGGCCAGCAAGGATCAGGACGCCGCGCTGCTGCAATTCCTCGACCGCGCCTATGACGAGCAGCTGGCGCTCAGCCCGGAAAGCCAGACACAGCTCGGGTTCAAGACCGACTACGGCAAGCTCGACGATTATACCGATACCGCTGCGGTGCGATCGCAGGCGCTGGCCGAGCGACAGCTGAAGGCGATGCACGCGCGATTCCGGCCCGAGCAACTGGGCGAGAGCGCGCGGGTCAGCTATCGCCTCTTTGAATACCAAGTCGCACGCGACCGCGAATCCTCGCAGTTCCGCAAGCTACGCTTCCCCGTGTCAACGAACGGCAGCCCGGCGGGCGACATCCCGGTCCTGCTAATCAATAATCACAAGATCGACACGGTCGCCGACGCGCAGGCGTACATCTCCCGCCTGCGCGATACCGAGCGCGTGATGCGCGAAGTCGCGGCGACGATGCGCGAGCAGGCGGCGGCGGGCATCATCCCCAACAAGGTCAATTTCGCGCCCGCCCGCGGCGATGCCAAGGCGGTCATCAGCGGCGCGCCGTTCGATTCCGGCCCTGATTCCACCCTGCTAGCCGATTTCCGCAAGAAGGTGACCGCGCTGAGGGCGCCCGAAGCGACTAAGGCGAAGCTGCTGAACGACGCCAGCGCGGCTCTGACCGGCCCTTTCCGCCGGGGCTACGACACGCTGTTTGCGGCTCTGGATGCGATCGAGCCGCTGTCCAAAAGCAATTTCGGGGCATGGAGCCTGCCGAACGGTGCAGCCTATTATGCGGACCGACTGAAGGGTTCGACGACGACCGATCTGACCGCGGATCAGATCCACGACCTTGGGTTGCGTCAGGTCGCTGCGATCCGTGGCGAGATGGAGGCTATCAAGCGTGAAGTCGGCTTCGCCGGCACGCTGGAGCAGTTCTTCGACAGCATCCGCACCGATCCGAAATTCAAATATCCAAACACCGCCGCCGGCCGCGAACAATATCTGGGCGACGCCCGCTCGGTGATTGCGTCGGTGATGGTCGCGGCCCCGCGCTATTTCCGAGTCCTGCCCAAGGCGCCTCTGGAGGTGCGCGCGGTGGAGAAATGGCGGGAAGGCACGGCGTCGACCGCCTTCTACAACCCACCCTCCGCCGACGGGTCGCGGCCGGGGATTTATTACGTCAACCTCGTCGACATGAACCAAACGCAGAAGGTGCAGGTCGCCGGCATCGCCGCGCATGAGGGCGCTCCGGGCCACCATTTCCAGATCGCCCGCCAGCAGGAGATGACCGGCATCCCCAAGTTCCGCAAGTTCGGCGGCTACGGTGCCTATGTCGAAGGCTGGGGCCTCTATTCGGAGCGACTGGCGAACGAGATGGGCGTGTATAAGGACCCCTATGCGCGCTTCGGCATGCTGTCGCTTCAGGTGTGGCGCGCGATCCGACTGGTGCTCGACACTGGCATCCATTCCAAGCGGTGGACGCGTGAACAGGCGATCGCCTATTTCAAGGCGAACAGCTCGGTATCTGAGAAGGACATCGGTCGTGAGGTCGACCGGTACTTCAACTGGCCAGGCCAGGCGACCAGCTACATGGTCGGCCAGCTCAAGATCGCTGAACTGCGCAAGCGGGCGGAACAGGAGCTAGGCCCCAAATTCAACATCCGCGACTTCCACGAGGCGGTGCTGAGCCAAGGCGCGCTGCCGCTCGCCGTGCTGGAAGAGCAGGTCACCCGCTACATCGCGGCGGCGAAGGCAAGGTAATTCACGGATGCGTCGGAGCACATTCGTCACTCGGCGAATATCCGGCCCAGCCGCCACTCCCGGTGCAAGTCATCTGCCGCGCGATAATCGCGGCAGGTGAGACCCACAAGTGGACATTCAGTTCACTTTCCCCGCTCCCCAACTTCGGACGCTTGTTCATCAGCGCGAACGACCAGCTTGCCACCCCGGCCATCCACTGACGAATGTCGTGAACTGGGAGAAAAACCGCCGTTCCGCTTCGAAGGGCCGGTCAGCAGCCTCTAGGTGACGAGAACGGAGGTTTGAAGGGCTGCAGTCGGCTTCTGCATGAAAGCTGCAAACCAGCCGGTTATCCTAATCGGCGAAGGAGATGCACGATGGTCGGCTTATTGGTAGTGATGATGCTAGCTGGCGGTTCTCAGGTGCTAACGTCTTACAATAGTAAGGTGCTCGAACGGGAGGGAGTGACGGCGGAGCTGGTGCTAGATGCGAATATCCCGCAGCCCGAAGCGCTCGCCAATGCGCTGATCGAAGCCGAAGGGCTGACACCCTGGAACGCCGAACAGCCGACCACACAATCACGGTCGGCATCGCCCCTCGCTTACCGCGCTCGATACAGCGGCAGCGGAGCCGGGATTATCGTCTACTATCATAGGGATCATAGCGGTGTCGGTCAGCCCGTATGTCGAATTCGACGCCGCCAGGGTGGCATGTCGACCGCCTTCGACCTAGCGCGTAGATGGTGCGCGACGTCCTTGGGTGTCGCTGTTGATGATCACATCCCCGCACCGATTGTAACGACGGGCGACGGGATCGATCAGCTGATCCGCAGACTGGACCTTACTTCATTTCCGAACTCTACCGGACCTCGACGAGCTTCCGGCAAGCGGACGCCTGAAGATTATGGATTTATCGAAACCGACCGGGGTAAAAGTGGCGTGACGATGACCAGTCGCGACGGTGGCTGGCTGATGAGCTTCACCGTGCTGGCTACATCCGTCAAAGGCGTTGATGTATGCTTTCGTGATCAGGCGCTCCAGCAGCGAGCTGATCGTATCCGACCAAGCTACGATGCAGTGTCTTCGCTCAGGCTCACAAGAGGCGCCGATGGCTACTGGAGCGCGCTTGCCTCTCCAATCAACTATCCATCGTGCCGCCGTCCCGGCGAGCAACGATAATTCGTATGTCCTGAACGTCCGCTATGGGCGAGAGCGGCCGCCCGACGCTCCCGCCGACACGACCCATAAGACGACCTTCAGCTGCCGTTGCACGTGCCCAACTTCGGACGTTCGTTCACGGATACAAACTGGGATTTTAGCTGCCAGTTTCGCGTTCTTCGGCGATAGACTCACCTGTTAAAGAATCAGACCCGCTGGGCGACGCCCGGACCCGCCGTACACTTTCTTGCAGCGGTGGAACGTCCATTCCGAAATCAGCATCCGACAAACGGCTTCAGCCACCGGCGCACCCTTTCCAGCCTACTCTGGTGCAAAGGCAATCTACTCATCTGTGTACCGACACTTCTTCATTTCCATGCTCTGCTCGAAATATTTTCAAGCTTAGGAAAATATTGGGAAAACTTGGCTTGGTTGGGGAGATGTCGGTCTGACATCATGGGTGATGCGGGATGCTGACAAGGAACACCGATCCACCGGAATCGCCTATCTGCGCCCGTATCGACCCGCCGTGGGCAACAGCGACCTGACGGGCAAGCGACAAGCCGATCCCAGTGCCGGCCGACTTGCTGGTGAAGAACGGCAGGAACATGTCCGCTGCTATATCGGCATCAAACCCGGCACCATCGTCGGCGACCACGAGGTCCACCCGGTCCTGATAACCACGAATACCCAATCGCACATGGCCAGCACCGGCCTCTGCCGCGTTTTTCAGCAGGTTGAGCAGCGCTTGCGTTAGCAGGTCGGGATCCGCCACGAATGTCGTCGACGATGGTACCACATCTATGCCGACGCGCATGCCGTGGCCGAAGCCCGCCTCGCCCAACAGCGCGACCACGTCCTCCGCCCAGCGGCGCGCATCGCAGGTCCGGCGCACGACGACCGGCAGCGTCGCATATTGCCGATAGCTATCGACAAAACCGAGCAGACCCGCAGCCCGATCGGCGACGATCTGGATCGCACGGCGTGCATCACTGGTATTCTCGTCACCTTCCGGCACGCGCGCCATCAGGGTGGCCGCGGACCGGGCGAGCGACGTCACGGGGGTCAGCGAATTCATGATCTCGTGCGTCAGGACGCGGACGAGGTCGGCCTGCGCCGCCACCTCCGCTGCATCCAGCTCGCGGCCGATCAGCTCGACCGCGACCAGCCGGAGCGGACGTCCGGCGCGGCGCATCTCGGTGGCGGTCACCACGGCGCGTTGATCGCCGCCTGCGGAGGACAGCGCGATAAGGCTGCGTCCCAACCGGCCCGTCGCCGGATCCAGCACGGCGGCCAGCGCCTCGTCTTCGGTACCCAGGGCAACGGTCGATCTGCCGTCCAGATGCCGGAATATATCACGGGCCGCCGCATTCAGCAGGCTGATTGTGCGGTGTTCATCGACGGCAAGCAAGGCGATGGGCGTTTCCTCGACCATCGCCGCCTGAAACCGCGCTTCCTCACCAATCCGCTGGCGATCCGCTGCGAGGCGACGCATCGCGGCATCCAGTGCGGTGCCCACCGCCCCGTTCCCGAACCGCTGCGACAGATCGACGTGGCCGATCGCCTCGACGAAGCGGACGAGCTCGCGATCATGGTGTCGCATCGACGCGTAGAGTGAGGCGACCGCAGCCATCGTAGCAACACCCGCGAGCAGCGACAGGATTGCGCTGTCGGGTCGCTGCATCGCCCACAGCGCAATGCCACCCGTGGCGAGTACCGCCACAAGATGCCCGGCGAGCCGTAGGCCGCTGCGGTCAAAGCCCATGCTTTTCCATCCGCCGATACAGCGCGGCACGTGACAGCCCCAGCGCCGTGGCGGCGTGCGAAATGTTGTAGCTGTGCTGGCGCAGCGCCTGTTCGATCGCGTCCCGCTCCATGGAATCGAGGTTGAGTCCCGCCGTCACCGCCACCGGCGGCGGGGGCGGGGGCGGGGGCGGGGGAGCGGGCGTCGGCGCGCTTGCTCGACCCAGCGGGAAGTCGTCCAGCTCGTACGCCGATCCTGACGCCAGGATCACCGCACGCTCCGCGGCATGGCGCAGCGCCCGGACGTTGCCGGGCCAGTCATGCGCCACCAGTCGCACCAGCACCCCCTCCGCCAGTTCACGCCGGGCGGTGGCATAGCGCCGCTCGTAATCGCGCAGGAAATGAGCAAGCAGCATCGGGATATCCTCGCGGCGGGCGCGCAGCGGCGGCAGCTCGATCTCGACGGTGTTGAGCCGGAACAGCAGATCCTGGCGGAAGACCCGCTCGTCGCTCAGCCGCTGGTGATCGAGATTGGTGGCGGAGATCACGCGCACGTCGATCGCCTCTGCCCGGCCCGATCCGACCGGGGTGACGCGCCGCTGTTCCAGCGCGGTCAGCAGCTTGGGCTGGAGATGCAGCGGCAGATTGCCGACCTCGTCGAGGAACAGCGTTCCGCCATTCGCCGACCGCAACCGGCCGACCGCATCGGCGCGCGCGTCGGTGAAGGCACCCTTCACGTGGCCGAACAACTCGCTGTCGAACAACGTCTCCGCCACCGCACCGAGATCGACGCTGACCAGCGTCTGCCCGGCGCGCCGCGATGCCGCGTGCAGGGCGCTGGCGACCAGTTCCTTGCCCGTACCGTTCTCGCCCAGGATCAGCACGTTGGCCTGCGTCGGTCCGGCACGGGCGATCAGCGACTGGACGCGGCGCATGGCTGCGCTGTCGCCGAGCAGGGCGGCGCCGGCGATGCTTGCCGACGCCTGGGTCTGCGCCGTGCCGCCGTCCTGCCGCCGCGATCGACGGAGATTGGCGGCGGTGCGGACGATGGTCAGCAGGCGATCGTTGTTCCACGGTTTCGAGACGAAGTCGGTCGCGCCGCGCTTCATCGCCTCTACCGCGATCTGCACGCCGCCATGCGCGGTAATCATCACGACGATCGCGTCGCGGTCGCGCGCCAGGATCGCGTCGAGCCAGCGGAACCCCTCCGCGCCATTGGTGGCGCCGCGGGCGAAATTCGCGTCGAGCAGCACGACGTCGGGGACACGCGCCATGACCGGCATTGCCGCTTCGGGAGAGGTCGCGACCTCCACCACCGCAAACAGGTCGCGCAACAGGATGCGCGCAGCGACGAGGATGTCCTCGTCGTCGTCGATGACGAGCGCCAGGTCGAACGGCTTTGATGACGACATGGCGTGCGCTTCTCCCAGGACGGTACGATGCCCCGTAATCAACAATCGTGCCAGCCACGGTGACGACACGTCTTGCTGCCCCCGTGCCGCGGTGTTCGATAGCGGGCAGTCGGGCGTACGTAACCAGACAGCGCATGCGCCAATCCGACCATGCGCATCCGGCATGTCACCGAATTAATTGGGTTTTCGTAATTGGCACGGTTGCTGCGACGTCCTTATCGTCCGGCATCCCGCCGGCCGAAAGGTCACCCTGCCATGTTTGTCACCCTCTTCGCCCGCGCCGCCCAGCTGACCGCCGCCATCGTCTCGGCCGCGCTGCTCACCGCCTTCGTCACCGTGCTGCCCGTCCCCGCCCAGGCCGAACTGTATCCCGCAACGATCGTCGCCGGCCGCTGATATGTCCGGGATCGAACAGCCTGGTGTCCGTTTCCGAACACTCGGGCGCGGACGACCATCCCCCGTCCCTCGTAGCGCGGCTGGCACGAGGTTTGCGGATGGTGGTGGCACGTTCAAGGATCGATCATAACCGTCATGCCTGTCGACCCCGATACCCTCTCCAAAGTCCGCCCGGTCAGTGGCGGCGGCATGGATCGTGTCGTCGCCCGCCGCGGCCTGTCCCAGCGGCTGAAGGGCGGCATTGTCGCCGCCTCGCTCGCCGCGACCGGGATCGGTGCCTATTGGCTGGCGCCTGCCGCCGACAGCCAGAGCATCGCCGCATCGCGCCTGACCATCTCGACCGTCACCGATGGCAGGTTCGAGGATTTCCTGCCGCTGCGCGCCCGCGTCACGCCGCTCGTCACCGTCTATCTCGATGCGGTCGAGGGTGGCCGGGTCGACCAGATTCTGGTCGAGGACGGCGCGATGGTCCAACAGGGCCAGTCGCTCGCCACCTTGTCCAACGCCGAACTGCAGCTTTCCGTCCTCGCCCGCCAGACCGAGGTGACGCAGCAGATCAATTCGATGCGCAGCCAGGAATTGGCACTGGCCCAAAGCCGCAACCAGAACGAGCGCGACCGGATCGAGGCGGAACTCGCCGCGACCAAGGCGCGTCGCCAATATGAGGTGCAGGCGCCGCTTGCCGCCAGGGGCTTCGTGGCGGGGCGGACGTTCAAGGACACGACCGACGATTATGCGTACCAGCGTCGGCGTCAGGATGTGCTGCGCTCCGCGCAGGCGACCGACGAACGGCTCCAGTCGAGCCAGCTCGCGCAGCTGCGCACGTCCGCCGCGTCGCTCAATGCCAGCCTCGACATCGCGCGCGGCAGTCTCGACGCGCTCAACCTGCGCGCGCCGGTATCGGGCCAGCTTACCGCCTTTTCGATCCAGCTCGGCCAGTCGATGAGCCGCGGCGAGCGGATCGGCCAGATCGACAGCGTCGGCCGCTCGAAGCTCGTCGCCTCGGTCGACGAATATTACCTCGGCCGCGTTGCGCCGAACCAGACCGCCTCGATCGACTGGAACGGCAAGGCGTATGCGCTGAAGGTGGCCAAGATCTATCCGCAGGTGAAGAACGGCGCGTTCGAGGTCGATCTGGTGTTCACCAGCGGCGAACCCGCCAATCTGCAACGCGGCCAGACGATGCAGACCAAACTGACGTTGAGCGACCCCGCCCCCGCCCGGCTGCTTCCCAACGGTGCCTTCTACAACGACACCGGCGGATCGTGGGTGTTCGTCGTCGCGCCGGACGGCCGATCGGCGGCAAAACGCTCCGTCCGCCTCGGCCGTCGCAACAGCGATGTCATCGAGGTGCTCGACGGTCTCGATCGCGGCGAGCGTGTCGTCACCTCCCCCTATACCGGCCTCGTCGACAAGACGCGGCTCGATCTTTCCGCCAATTGACCCCTTCGAAAGGCTTCCTCGCGATGCTCCGCATGACCAATCTCTCGCGCGTCTACCGCACCGACATGATCGAAACGTCGGCGCTCGACGGTATCGACCTCTCGATCGCACGCGGCGAGTTCGTCGCGATCATGGGGCCGTCGGGCTGCGGCAAGTCGACGCTGCTCAACATCATCGGCATGCTCGATCGCCCTTCGTCTGGATCGTACCTGTTCGACGGAACCGAGGTCGCCGGCCTCAACGAAGCGGCGTTGTCCGACATCCGCAAATCCGCGATCGGCTTCATCTTCCAGAGCTTCAACCTGGTCGACGAACTGACCGTGCGCGAGAACATCGAGCTGGCCCTGCTGTACCACGGCATACCCGCCGCACACCGCCGCGAACGCGTCGATGCGGTAATGGACAAGGTCGGCATCGGTCATCGCGCCCGGCATCGCCCCAGCCAATTGTCGGGAGGCCAGCAGCAGCGCGTCGCCGTCGCCCGCGCCGTCGTCGGCGAACCCAAGCTGATCCTAGCCGACGAACCCACCGGCAACCTCGATACCGCGCATGGCGACGAGGTGATGCGGATGCTGCGGACGCTGAACGACGAGGGCGCGACGATCGCCATGGTCACTCACTCGCCCGCCCATGCCGCCTTCGCGCAGCGCACCGTCGACATCCTCGACGGCCGCGTGCTCGTCGAAACCCGCCGCGCAGCCTGACCTGAAGGATCCGACCCATGTGGCGCAATTACCTGACCACCGGCGTCCGCGCCCTGCTCAAGAACCGCACCTACGCGATCATCACCGTCGCTGGCCTCGCGCTCGGGCTGGCGGCATGCATGCTGATCCTGCTCTTCGTCCGCGATCAACTGTCGTACGACCGGTTCGTGCCCGACGCGGATCGCGTCTACCAGCTGCAGCAGACCTTCACCGATCCGCAGACCGGGCGGCGCGCGAGCCAGCAGGCGACGCCCTATGCGATCGGTCCGGCGCTGGCGCAGGATTTCCCGCAGGTCGAATATGCGTCGTACATGTTCAACTGGCAGCCGATCCTGCTGGTCCGCGGCGAACCGCAGCAGCAGACGGTCACGCTGGTCGACAAGGACTTCTTCCGCATCTTTGCCCTGCCTTTCCTGCGAGGCAGCGCAACGGGGGCATTGCGCGACGCCAACAGCATCGTCGTTTCGGCACGTCAGGCGGAAACGCTGTTCCGCTCGATCGACGTTATCGGTCGGACGGTGACGGTCCTGACCCGCGACGGACAGCGCGCCTATCGCGTGTCGGGGGTCTTCGCCGACCTGCCCAGGAATGCGCACAACCGACCGTCGATGATCGCCCTGCACACCCCGGATCGCCTAGGTCCCGGCGAGGCGGAGTCCTGGAACTGGAACAACGGCTATAACTATTACAAGCTGCGCGCCGGCGCCGATGCGGGCGCGGTCGACGCGCAGCTGCGCGCCTGGTCGCTGCGCAAAGCCCCCAAGGACACCGTCGACGGCAAGCTGGTCAGCGAAGTCGAGAATGCGGCGTTCAGGCTGACGCCGCTGACCGATATCCATCTGGGCGACGCCAAATACGGACCCGCCGGCAACGACGGCGATCGCACGACCGTCGTCACCTTCGCGGTGCTCGCCGTCCTGATCCTCGTGATGGCCTGTATCAACTTCACCAACCTCGCCACCGCGCGGGCGTCGCAACGCGCCCGCGAAGTGGCGTTGCGCAAGGTGCTCGGCGCATCGCGGCAGCAGTTGGTGGTGCAGTTCCTGACCGAATCGCTGATCGTCGCCACCCTGGCGACCGTATTCGGACTTGGCTTGGTCGAGCTGACGTTGCCGTGGCTGCGCCAATTTCTCAATGCCGGCATTCCGCTCGCCTATCTGGGTAGCGACGGTATCCTGCTGCCCGCCGTCATGCTGACGCTGCTCGTCGGGTTGGTCGGCGGCCTCTATCCCGCTTTCTACCTCACCCGTTTCCAACCGGCGCAGGTGCTGAAGGCGAACAAGTCCGCGGCCGACACCGCCGGATCGGGGCGGTTGCGCAACGTACTCGTCGTCGGCCAGTTCGCGATCTCGATCGGGCTGATCGTCTGCACCGGCGTCGTCTATGCCCAGACCCGCCACACCCGCGACACCGACCCGGGCTTCGTCCGCGAAGGGCTGGTCCAGATCGACAATATGAACCGGTCGCAGGTGCTGCCTTCGGTAGCCGCGCTGGAGCAGGAGATCGCCCGGGTGCCCGGCGTCAGCTCGGTGGCGCGCACCCAGATCGCGATGAACACGCCGTCGCGGATCAACAGCGGCGTCATCATTCCGGGGCGCCCCTCCAGCGACCTCGGCACCTACCGCGTCGGTTATGGCTTCTTCAAGACGATGGGCATGCGGATGATCGCCGGCCGCGGCTTTTCGCGCGCCTATGCGCTCGACGATGCCAGCACGCCGGTACCGATCAGCGAAGCCAGCGAACAGGCGCTGATCGCGCGCGGCATGAACATCGTCGTCAACGTCGCCGCCGCGCGGCAACTGGGCTTTGCCACGCCCGCCGCGGCGATCGGCAAGCAGGTCGGGCTGACGATCGCGCAGGTGCCGCCCAATGCGGTGCCGGCCACGATCGTCGGCGTCGTCGCCGATACCCGCTTCCGCGGCTATCGCGAGCCGATCGATCCGGTCGCTTATTACCATACCGACGCCGGACTGAGCTTCATGGTGGTGCGTTTCGCCGATCGCGATCCCGCCGCACTGATGCAGCGGATCGGCGCGGCGTGGAAGCGGGTGGTGCCGACCGTACCGTTCCAGGCGCGATTCTCCGACGATGCCGCGGCGGAACTCTACCGCGACGACCAGGCGCTCGGCACGATGTTCGCGGCCTTCGCTCTGCTCGCGGTCGTTATCGGCTGCCTCGGCCTGTTCGGCCTTGCCGCCTTCACCGCGGAACGGCGCACCAAGGAGATCGGCATTCGTAAGGTGCTGGGCGCCAAGACCCGCGACATCGTGCGGCTGCTGGTCTGGCAATTCTCGAAGCCGGTGCTGATCGCCAACGTCATCGCTTGGCCGCTCGCCTATCTCGCGATGCGCCACTGGCTTGCCGGCTTCGACGAACGCATCGCGTTGACGCCGCTGCCGTTCCTTGCCGCGGGCGGACTCGCCCTGCTAATTGCCGTCGTTACCGTCGCAGGTCACGCAATCCGCATCGCTGCTGCCAACCCGATCCATGCCCTGAGGTACGAATGACAATATTTGCTGCGACGAGGACAACCATATGACTGCCATCATTCTGGTTTGCCTGCTTACCATCAGCACCATCGTCACTCTGGTGATAGGAGCAGGCATGTTCTTCGTCGGCCGGATCCTGCGCCACGAAGAGCCAAAACCGCCGCAGCCTATGGACGTCGCGACCATGTCGCCCCATCAGGTGATAACGGCAAGGATCGAGATAGCAGACCTGCGTGCCCGTATAAAGCGGCTGGAAGCCATCGCCGCAGGCGTCGATCTTTAAACGTTGGACTTTCGAATGTTTCTAAAGCCTGATGGCATATCGACATACACCCACAGATACACAATTGACCCATTTCCGGACCTTCAAAGTGCCTGCCCGATGCCCAACTTCTGCCAGTCGTTCATGTAAATTCTAACTGCTACCGGATCGATGATAGACTTGGTGTCCCTATGGTGTCGGCAGAGCATCTGAATTGCGTTTTAGGTCTATGACTACCCTCCGTGTCCGTAGGACGAAAGTTTTGGTATCTGGCGGAAACACGGCAGACAGGCGGACCTTGGCTCTTTCGGGACGATCGTACTTAATGTTCGCGTCGTTGCCAGCCTTCATAAGATCCGTTCCTGCCGAGGTGGAGCGGCGACGCTGCTGCAGTGTGCAGTCACCTACCCTTCTCAACCGAAGCAATAGGTAACCACGTCAGTCCAGTCTGGACGCACGTAAGCCTTGCTGACATTTCCATTTGACACCGGTGGACTTTTGTCGGACCAACAATGAAAGACACCGGTGTCAAACAGAACCTGCAGCAACGGCAAGCAGGCAGCCGACCAAGTCAGTTGTGAATGGAGAGGCACAATGTACATGCACAAATCGCGCCTGCTTGGCGCCACCGGATTCGTTGCCTTCGCGCTGTCAGGCTCGCTGTCCGCGGCCGACGCGCAAGTGGCGCCCGCGGCCGATCCTGCGGTACAGACCCCCCAGCAGGTCGAACCTGCGGTGGTTGGTGAAGATACTACGACCGGCGAAGATATCGTCGTCACCGGCTTCCGCGGCAGCCTCGAACGGGCGCTCGACGTCAAGCGCAACAGCAACTCCGTGGTCGACAGCATCGTCGCCGAAGATATCGCGAAATTTCCCGACAACAATCTCGCCGAATCGATCCAGCGTGTTCCCGGCGTTACAATTACGCGTGACGGCGGCGAAGGCCGCAACATCTCGGTCCGTGGCCTCGGCCCGGATTTCACGCGCGTGCGCATCAACGGCATCGAGGCGCAGGCAACGACCGGGTCCAACCGCGGCCGCGGTTTCGATTTCAACGTCTTCGCATCCGAGCTGTTCAACCAGATCGATGTGCGCAAGACGCCTTCTGCCAACGTAGAGGAAGGATCACTCGGCGCAACGGTCGACCTGCATACCGGCCGGCCGTTCGATTCGAAGAGGCAGGTGCTCGCGGTCTCCGCACAGGGCGGGTACAACGACCTGTCGCACTCGCTGGACCCACGGTTCGCGATCCTCGGCAGCAACCGCTGGGATACCGGCATCGGCGAGATCGGCATCGCATCGTCGATCGCCTTCTCCGAACGCAACCTGATCCAGAACGGCGTCTCGACCGTCGGATGGCAGCAGGGCAACGCCGATGGCGGCTTCTGCAACCCGGCGACCAACGCCAGCCTCTGCGCCGGCACCAATCCCGCCGCTTATGCGCTGGCGAGCAACGTCAACACACGATACCCGCGCTTCCTGCGCTACCAAGATTACCGCCAGAAAACGCAGCGGCTGGGCATCACGGGATCGCTTCAATGGCGCCCCGAACCGGCGACGACGATCACGCTGGACGGGCTCATCAGCCGCTTCCGAGCGACCCGGAACGAACGTCAGCTCGAATCCATCTCGCTCAGCCGACCCGCATCGACGGGCGGCAAGCCCGAGGTCGTCGTACGCGATATCGCAGTCGATGAGAACGGCACGGCGACCTACATGGCGCTCGACAACGTCGACGTGCGTTCGGAAAACTATGTCGATCGATACTCAACCGTCTTCCAGCAATATACCTTGAATGCCGAACATGAGTTCAGCGACCGGTTCAAGGTCAGCCTGCTCGGCGGTTACGTCAAGAACGACTTCAACAACGCGGTCGACTACATCACCCAAATCGATCGACAGAACGCCGACGGCTATTCCTACGACATGCGAACTTCCGGGATGAACTTTCCGGCGATCAACTATGGCTTCGATGTCACCGATCCAAATCAGTGGTATCTGGGGCCATCGCGGATCGCACCCGGCGGCGGCACTGGTGCGAGCGGCCCGGAAATTCGCCTGCGCCCCAACTTCAACGACAATATCTACAAGACCGGGCAGGCCGATTTCACGTTCCGCGTCAACGATATGCTGACGCTGACCGCCGGGTTCCAGCGCAAGAGCTATGAATTCATCGGTCGCGGCCAGCGTTTCGCGTCGGGCGAGGGCAACATCCCCAACCTGCCCGCCGGAACCAGCCTGGCTTCGGTCACCGAACAATATTGCGGCCTGCGCGGGCTGAATCTGCCCGCCGGCACGGATCGCTGCTGGCTGTCGCCGAACAGCGATGCGATCGCCTCCGCCTATGGCGTGTTCGGCAATTCGGGTCGCTTCCTGCTGTCGGAAACCACGGCGAGTGCGCGTGGCGACAATCGCACGGTCAGCGAGGACGATACCGGCGGTTACGTCCAAGCGGCCTTCAAGTTCGACATCGGCGGTGTACCGGTGCGCGGCGACGTCGGTTACCGCCGCGTCCACACCAAACAGGAATCCGGTTTTTACGCGACCGTGCCTGCCACGGTGAACCCGAGTGGATTCGAATGGACCGTCGTCGGGCGGTCGTATGACGACGACCTGCCGTCGCTCAATCTAGTAGTCGAGCCCACCGACACGCTGCTGGTGCGCTTCGGGCTGGCGAAGGTCATGGCCCGCCCCGGGCTCGGCAGCATCTCGGCGGCAACGAATGTATCTGTCGCCGGCGCGTCGCGCGCGGTGACGACAGGCAATCCGCAGCTCGAACCCTATCGCGCGAAGACCGTCGATTTCGCGGTGGAATGGTACCCCGCCCGTGGTGCGATCCTGTCGGCAGGCGTGTTCTACAAGGACATCTCGACCTATGTGCAGAACATAACGACATCTGCGCCGTTCTCCAGCACCGGCTTGCCCGATTCGCTGCTTGCAGGCACCGGCGTGACCAGCGGCGACCTGTTCCAGATTTCGAACGTGGTGAACACGCCCGGTGGGCCGCTGAAGGGGCTGGAACTCAATTACCAGCAGGCCCTCACCTTCCTGCCGTCGTTCCTCTCCAACTTCGGCATTCTAGCGAACTACACGTACGTCGATTCCGACATCGACTATTTTGTTAGCGCGACCAGCGGCGCCTCGGCCGTCGTCTCCCAGCCGTTGCTCAACCTGTCGAAAAACGCCTTTAACGCCACGATCTACTACGAACAGGGCCCGTTCCAGGCGCGAGTGTCAGGCAACTACCGCGACAAATACCTGACGGCGGTGCCTGCAAGCTACAACACCGACGTCGCCGGCAACACGGCGGCCACGTACGTCGATTTCTCGCTGTCCTATCGGATCGGCAAGAGCCTGACGTTCAGCCTGGAAGGGATCAACCTCACCAACGAACCGACGATCTCCTATTCGGACTTCGTCGCCGAACGCGTGCAGGATTACTTTCAGAGCGGGCGACAGTTCTACGCAGGTGTCCGCTACAGCTTCTGAGGAGCGGCACCAATGCACACATCCGCACTGGGGCTGACCCGCCGGGCGCTGATCGGCAGCGCCGGCGCGGCGACGGCATCCATCGCCTGCGCCGCTACTATGCCGCGAAGCGGTGACGATCCCTGGGCGCTGGCGGCTAGGATTCGATCGCGAATTCGCCCGCCGTCGTTCCCACCGGGCAACCGTTTTAGCCCGCGGCAGTTCGGCGGCGTGGCCGATGGGCGAACGCTGGCGACGGTACCGATCGCCCGGGCGATTCAGACGGCGTCACGCGCACCGGGCGGAGGGACCGTGGTGCTGAATGACGGCGTGTGGCTGACCGGCCCGATCCATCTGCAATCGAACGTCGAACTTCATGTCGCCGATGATACCATCGTACGCTTCGCTCATGATCCCGCGCTGTACTTCCCACCGGTGTTGACCCGCATGGAAGGCAATGAACTGATGGGCATTTCGCCCTTCATCTACGCTTATGGTGCGGAAAACATCGCGATCACCGGCAGCGGCGTGCTGGATGGCCAGGCGGGGCCGGATCATTGGTGGCATTGGGCGCGGCGACAGTCGGGCGCGGGAGAATCCTCGGGTGCGCGACTGCGACGGCTGGCGGAGGAGAATGTCCCGGTCGCGCGGCGGATATTCGGGCCCGACGCGACGATCCGGCCGCAGTTCATCCAGCCTTATCGCTGTCACAACGTCCTGATCGAAGGCGTCACCATTCTGCGATCCCCGATGTGGGAAATCCATCCGGTCGAATGCAGCAACGTGACCGTCCGGCGGGTAACGATATCGAGCCACGGTCCCAACAACGACGGCTGCGATCCGGAAAGCTGCCGCGACGTGCTGATCGAGGATTGCCTGTTCGATACCGGCGACGATTGCATCGCGATCAAGTCCGGCCGCAACGCCGATGGCCGGCGACTAGGCGTGCCCTCGGAGAATATCATCGTTGCCGGCTGCACGATGGCCGACGGCCATGGCGGCGTGACACTGGGCAGCGAGATCACCGGCGGCGTCCGCAACGTCTTTGTCGAACGGTGCCGGATGGACAGCCCGAATCTCAACACCGCGCTGCGCTTCAAGAACAACGCCGCGCGGGGCGGACGGTTGGAGAACATCCACTTTCGTGATGTCACGGTCGGGCAGGTCGCGCGTGCCGCGATCACGATCGACTACAACTACGGCGAGGGCGCCAAGGGCGATTTCACGCCCGTCTTCGATACGCTGAGCATCGAGCGGCTGCTGGTCGGACGCTGCCAGCGCATGCTCGATCTGCAAGGGTTCGTAGGTGCGCCGATCCGCAACATCCTGCTGCGCGACACCGCCGTGATCCGCGCGGCGGAACCGGACATCGTCTCCCGGGTCGAGGGACTGCGTTACGACAACGTCCGCCGAAACGGTGTCGCCGTCACTGGACCGACACCGGGTGGCGTCGCCAAAGCGGCGGACATATCGGGATGAGCGCCATGGTTCGTATTATATTCGCCGCCGCGCTGCTCGCCGGAGCGGCACCCCTGGGGGCGCAGCAGACCGCCCGCGATCGACTGATCGCCTATCTCACCGCAGAGGCGGCCCGGCAGGCGCAGGCGCGCGCGGCGACGATGGCCGGGATCACGACGCCCGAGCAGGCACGCGAGCGGCAGGTTCTCGTCCGCGCGAAGCTCGCCGACCTGATCCGGCTCGAAACCCATGCCGGTCCCGTGGTCTCCAAGGTAACCGGACGGGGGGCTGGTGACGGCTATACGTTCGAGAGGCTTTGGTACGAGAGCCTGCCGAACTATCGCGTCTCGGCGATCGTCTATCGCCCACCGGGCAAGGGCCCCTTCCCCGCCATCATCGTGCAGCCCGGCCATGGCGTCGACGGCAAGATCGGCGATCATCCCCTCGCAGCGCATTTCGCGCGGGCCGGCTTCCTCGTCCTGTCGATCGACATCGTCGGCGAAGGCGAACGGCTGCAGCATTACGACCCGGCGATCGGCGCATCCAAGGTCGGGCGGCCGACCGGCGAGCACAGCATGAGCTTCGAACAGGCGCTGCCGACCGGCGGTCACGTATCGCGCTTCTTCATCCAGGATGCGGTGCGCGGCATCGATTATTTGATGTCGCGGCCCGACGTGGACGATGCGCGGATCGGCGCGTTCGGCTGTTCCGGCGGAGGCACCATCACCGCCTATCTTGCCGCGCTCGATCCGCGCGTGCGGGCGACGGCGGTCGGCTGCTACGTCAACGATTACGCGCATCTGCTCGGCGCGGGCGGCCCCGGCCCGCAGGACGGCGAACAATCCATTCCCTTCTTCCTCGAGCGCGGTCTCGATCTCGCCGACTGGGTGGAGGCGGTCGCGCCTCGTCCGTTTGCGGTCATATCGACGCAGGCGGACATGTTCCCGATCGCCGGCGCGCGCGCCGCTTATGCCGAGGCGCGGCGCTTCTATACCGCATCAGGAGCGCCCGACGGGATCACCATGATCGAGGGGCCGGGCGGCCATGGCAATCTCGGCCCGATCATGCCCCGGATCGTCGGCTTCTTCAGCCGGACGCTGAAGGGCGATGCCGCCGAACGTGCCTATCGACCCGAACCGATCGGCGATCCGGCCAGGCTCCTGGTGGCCGGGGGCGCGGTCGGCGGTGCCAAGCTGCAACAGATGATCGCGGCAGAGGCGCTGGCCACGCCGCGACCGACCGATAACGCACTCGCTACTGCGCTCCGCGACATCGCGCGGATCACGGTATCAGCGGGAGCGGCGCCGCCTGTGATGACTCTCGGCGCGGACGTACCGGTAGGGCAGCATATCGCCGCACCGCTGTCCTTCGACGCGGCACCCGGTCTTCGTGTCGATGGCCGCTACGTCCGAAATGCATCGGCAGGTAAGCGGCCGACGCTGCTGTTGCTCGCCGCCCAACCACAGGCGACGATCGATGCCTGGACGAAGGCGGGATGGAACGTCCTAGCGATCGAGCCACGCGGTGCGGGCGGCACGGAGGAATCGAAATCTCCGCTGACTGGCGACTGGACACTATTATCGCTGCGCGCCTTGCTGGTCGGCCGAACGCCGGTCGGCATGCGCACCGACGACGCCCTGGCGGCGCTGAACTGGCTCGCGAGAAGGCCGGAGGCCGGACGCATCGTCGTCCAGGGGAGCGGTGCGCTGGGACCGGTCGCACTGCACGTGGGCGTCCTCGACGGACGGGTGGCGGGCGTGATCAGCGACGCGGCGATCACCCGCTATCGCGAGTTCGTCGAAAGGCCGATTTCTCGCGACATGGCGGAGGTCAATCTGCCCGGTGTTCTTGCGCGCTACGACCTGCCCGACCTGATGGCGGCGCTCGGCGACCGGTTGGCGCTGGTCAATCCAGAAAATGCCATCGGCGAACCGCTCGACGCGGCAGGCTTGGCCAAACTGGCCCCTGCCCGCCCCCGCATCGTCGTGCGCGCGGCTCGCGACCCCATCACGCCCATCCCCTTCCGCTGACGAGGCCTGCCATGACAACAGACCGCCGCACCTTCATCGCTGCCGTCGGCCTCGGTGCCGCCGCCATCGCCACCCGGATCGAGGCGGCCGCGCCGGGCAAAGCGCCGGCCTTGCCTGCTCCCTTCGCACCCCCTGCTACGGGGCTGCGGATCGATCCGCGAACGCTGGGCGCCAAGGGTGATGGCGCGACCAAGGATACGGCCGCATTGCAACAGGCGCTCGATCGCTGCGCGGTGATGGGCGGCGGTGAGGTCGTAGTCGCCGGCGGCCGCTACCTTACCGGAGCGTTGCGCATCGGATCGAACACCGTGCTGCGGATCGAGGCGGATGCGACCCTGCTCGGATCGCCCGACCTGTCGGACTATCCGGTCGTACAGGTCCGCTGGGAAGGGCGCTTCGTACCCGGTTACATCGCGCTGCTCTGGGCGAATGACGCGCGCAACGTCGGCATCGCCGGCAAGGGGCGTATCATCGCATCGGATGCGATACCGGGGCGCGTCGCCAAGACCGGGCTGCGCCATCCCGCCCTGCTCGAATTCACCGATGTCCGCGGATTGAGCATTACCGACGTCACCGGCGAACAGAACGACATGTGGGCTGTACACCCGGTCTACTGCGACGACGTGATCTTTCGCGGCGTGACGCTGAAAGGCCGTGCCGATGGCATCGACGTGGATTCCTGCCGGCGCGTGCACATCGACCGCTGCGACTTCGACACCGTCGATGATTGCATCTCGCTGAAATCGGGGCGGGGCATGGAGGGCACGACGATCGGGCGTCCGACCGAGGATGTGACGATCACCGACAGCGTGTTCCGCGACCATCGCTGGGCCTGTATCGGCATCGGTAGCGAGACCTCGGGTGGCATCCGCCGCGTGCTGGTAGAACGCTGCCGCTTCCTCCTCGCCCACACCTTTACGATCTATCTGAAAAGCCGCCCCGGTCGCGGCGCGTTCATCGAGGACATCACGATGCGCGATCTTGATGTCAGCGGTGCCGGCTACGGCTTCCTGCGCCTCAACTTCCTGGACAGTGGCAAGCAGGACCAGTTTCCCGTCCCCGGTCTCGCCGGCATCCCGACGGTCCGTAATTTCACCTTCGAGCGAATCCGCGTGAAGGACGTACCCATCTTGGTGGAGGCGGTGAACATCCACCCTGACAAGCCGCTCGACGGCTTCACCTTGCGCGACGTCACCGGCACCGCCGGCCACGGCATCACCCTCGCCAATATGCGGGGAGTCGAGATCGCGAGCATCAACGTCAACGTATTTTCGGGGCCCAAGATCGCTGCCGAGAATGTCACCGGTCGCGGCCTCGATCAGGCCGTGAAGCTCGTCCCCCCCGCCCGTCCGACGCCGGTCGCGGCCCCGACTACGCCGTACCAGTTGGGCATGGAGTCCGGTGCGCCGAACTGACAGCGTTTGGCGATGCACACGCAGACGCGCTAAGAGGGAGTCAACGAAGGGATACGGCAGCTGTGGCAGAGGACGAGACGCGCCGACCCCCGGTCATGCGGCGCGCAACGATCAACGACGTCGCCGAAAAGGCTCACGTGTCGAAGAAGACGGTATCCCGCGTCATCAATCGCGAACCGAGCGTCAAGCCAGTGATGATCGAGCGGGTCAACCGCGCCATCGCTGAACTGCACTTCAGCCCCAATCCGCAGGCGCGCAGCCTTGCCCTCGGCCGGTCGTTCCTCGTGGGCCTCATATACGAAAATCCCAGCCCGACCTACGTCGTCAACATGCAGCTCGGCATCCTCGACGTCCTGCGCCCCGCCGGCATGGAACTTGTCGTCCATCCCTGCCGCCGGGATGCCGAGAGCCTGTTGGGCGACGTGCGGAGCTTCATCGAACGCCAGCGGCTCGACGGCGTGATCCTGCCCCCTCCCCTGTCCGAAGACGAGCGGCTCATTGCCCTGCTGCGGGAGACCGGCTGCCCTTATGTCCGCATCGCCTGTACCGCGCTGGATGATCCCGCGGTCATGGTGGTCAGCAACGACCATCTCGGTGCGCGTCAGGCGGCAGAACGCCTCTTCGGGCTGGGACATACCAGCATCGCGCTGGTGAGAGGGCCAACCAGCTATCGCTCGTCGCGCGAGCGCGGACAGGCGTTCCTGGCGGCTCTGGCCGAACACGACATCATGGTCGGCGAGGATTACGACATCGAGGGCGGGTACACCTTCGAATCCGGCGTTACAGCCGGTCATCGCCTGCTCGACCTGCCGCACCCGCCCACCGGCGTATTCGCGCTCAACGATGACATGGCGATCGGCATCATGCAGGCGGCACGCGAGCGTGCACTCGACCTGCCTCGCGACCTGTCTGTAATTGGCTTCGACGACTTGCCGATGGCAGGACGCGTCTGGCCGAACCTGACGTCCGTACGCTTGCCGATCCGCGACATGGGATGTTTGGCGTCGAACAAGCTGCTGGCACAGCTTGGCTCCGAGGCACCGACGGATGTGCAGCTGATCGAGCCGACGCTAATCACCAGGCAGTCAGATACCGCGCTAACGCTCGGCGATCATTGATGCCACTCACTGGCCTGTGGGCCCAATTGCAGACATTCGGCTGCGGTAAATGGCTTCTTGAAGCCCGCCGTCCATTTAGGTGCGCCTAAGCTTGGATCGCTCGCTTGCTGCTCGATGTGTTTCGGTAAAGAATGGTGATCGGCAAGATATGCACCGGAGGAATGATCGATGCGTAAGCTGACCGGCGCGGCGTTCTTATCACTCGATGGTGTGATGCAGGCGCCCGGGGGACCGACCGAGGACACGACCGGCCGGTTTGATCAGGGCGGCTGGGTGTTCGGCATTGGGGACGATGTTATCGATCCGGTGTTGGGCGGATTGTTCGACCCTCCTTATGCGCTACTGCTCGGGCGGCGGACTTACGACATTTTCGCGGCGTACTGGCCTTTTGTGGACGGCAACATGGCTGGCATGGGCGAGGCACTGACCGCCGCTGAAAAGCATGTCGTGACGCATGGCGACCAGCCACTCGACTGGGCCAACAGCCACCGCCTGAGCAACATAGCTGCTGTCGGAGCGCTGAAGGAAAGCGACGGCCCCGACTTGCTGATCCAAGGATCGTCGACGCTCTACCCGCCGCTTCTCGCTGCCGGGCTGATCGACGAGCTGGTGCTTATGACTTTTCCGGTCGTGCTCGGGACCGGCAAGCGCCTGTTCGGCGACGGCACCCCGCCGGGCGCGTTGCGTCTTCTCGACCAGCAACTCGGCACGAAGGGCGTGATCGTCACGCGTTGGGCACCGGCTGGTCAAATTCCGACGGTCGGCCATCCTCATCCAGTCACCAGCGCAGCGGAAACCGAACGCCAGCGCCGAATAAAGGAAGAGACTTGGTAGTCGTCAGATCAGCGCTGCACGTGCTGGTCGCAGACGACCCAAAGTCGGCCATTCGGACCGCCCTTCCCGCTCCCCGAAACGGACTCTCATTCATCTCGACCTCACACGGCCGCTAGGCGCCCCGATCCCGGACATTCGAGCGGGCAGTCACTAATCCCAAAAACCGTCATTCGTTTACGTGAAGCCGAGAGCACGACTTGGGTAGTTATTGTCGAACTCATCGTTATTTCGGTGCGCAGTATGGACTCGGAGAGGGGGGATATTTGGCGAAGAAACCAAAGGCGTTCGGCCGTTGGCAGGTGCAAGAAAGTTTCGATGGTGGCGGCCAGGCGGACATCTTCACTGTCACGGACAGTCTTGGCGAACATCACGGCGAATATGCGCTGAAGAGGCTTAAAAACCAGAAGCGCGTCGAACGCTTCACGCGCGAGATCTTCGCGCTGCGCAAACTCGAGGGTCACCCGAACATTGTGACGTTGATCGACGCCGACCCAAGCGACTCGCCCTCGTGGTTCGTCATGGGCCTAGGCATCGGATCGCTCGAAAAATGCGCACCGGAAGGTGTCTATCCGATCGAACGGGCTATCCGCCTGTTTCGACAGATCTGCAGCGGCGTCGCAGCACTCCACGACGAGGGGGTAATTCACCGGGACCTAAAACCCGATAATGTCATCATGATGACCGGCGGCGACGCGAGGGTAGGAGATCTAGGTCTTTGCCTGCTCGAAGACATGGCCCGCATCACCCCGGATTGGGAGGCCGTCGGGCCGCGTTACTACATGGCGCCCGAGGCCGAGGCGGGACGAGACGAGGAGGCTGACTTCCTGATGGACGTCTACTCGCTCGGGAAGATTCTGTACTGGCTTCTGACCGGAAAGACGCTCGTCAGAGAGAGGCTGAGAACCCGGGAATTTGCATTACCGGGCAAGCGTGAGCATGCAGCCCTTGATGAATTCAACGTTGTGATCGAAGGGGCTATTGCTGAACACAAGCGCGACCGTATCGCGAGCGTTCCGGCGTTGCTTGAGCGGTTCGAAGCTGCGGTCACGCGCTTCGAAGTCAGGCCGCAGCGAACCTTGTCCCTCAAGCGGGCATCGGGTTCCTCGTCGGCGACCTTCCGTGACCTGCCGGCGCTGTCGTCTGACGAACTCGCGGAGTATGCGCGATTAGTTCTCGATGACGGCATTGTGATAGCGACCGAATACTATTGGGCCCTCGCGCTCGCGCTCGGCGCTGAACACGTTGACCTTGCAATTACACTGCTAGGCCGGCTCGACGATAGCGACCTGCGGCCGCTGTTACCCGATATTGCCAACCACTATTTCAGTGATGCCGATCAGGCGCGATCGCTATCCTACGCGAGCATCGGGTGGCGCGATCGTGACATTCGCCCCCTGATTATGCAGGAGGTAACTTTGAGCAGCGACAAGGACCGCCTGACATGGCTGGCCCGGTTCTTCTATATTGGGAGCCTCGGCGAACATCTCGATCTTGGTACCGTGCTACATAAGATTGGGCCGCCCGTGACGTGGTCGCTCGATTTGCTCGCCGCCGCGTTTATGAAGCCCTATCCAGGCCGCAACGACGACATGCAGGCGATCATTGACGATGCGGGCGACGATATCGAGCGCTTCATGCCTGCGCTCGAGGTGCTTGCTAAGAGCAAGAGATACACTCCCGAGCGTACGGTCAGCGAGATGACGAAATACGTCAAAATGCACCAAGGATCGCCCCGAATTGCAGCGCAATTGGCCGAGGCGCAGCACCGCAACTCAGGACGTGCAGATGCTGAGGACGATGACGATGCCGAAGAATGATCGCGGTTCGCATAAAGGTGATTGAGCGAGGCGAGAGTAAGGCAGCTTGCGGAAGCGCGCGCGGCGTTTAGCTCTGCTGCGACATCGTCGTGAGGGACCGAGCCCAACGTCCGCTATACCGGCATCTGCATCCGAAAACGGAATGGCCACCGGCGGCCCACTTTCAGCCGTTCGGCCCGCCGGATGCAAGGATGGCAGCTACTGGGCCGTCAGCGGTCTGACTGCTTTCCAAAACGATAGTAAGCAAAACAGACGTAGCTCGGCGAAGCATCGCACAGGAACGACTGCGGACCACGAACAACTCTGCAGGAAGTGCAGAAAAGAATGCGTCATTGCGCCGTTACTGCGTCAGTGCCTTCAAGCGGCGCCATGGATCGCTTTGCCTAAGCGCCGGGGCGGCCTCGGCGATCGTCTCCAGCAACTCGCCGAGGTTCCAGGGGGCGGTCTGCCGATCGGTGCCGACCAGCTTGTCCAGCATACGCAGCGTCGCCGCCGGGAAGCGCCCGCTGTAATTTTTACCGTCCTCGTCGTGCTTCTTCATGCGGAGGGCGAAGGTGTCGAGGTGTGCGACGGGCCGGAGATAGTCCTCGACTAGATCCAGCACCTCCTCGAACCGGTCGCCCGCCGCCTCGACCATCGACACGAAGGCGCGCGAGCTCGCCTCGCCCTGATATCGGAGCTGCCTTGGCCAGGCATGGAGCACGAAAGGCCTGACGAAGGCCGCCCACATCCCCTCACCTGACATCGAACGGGCGAGCATTGAGACCGCTTCCGCTCGTTCGTGATCGTCGACCGCCATGAGGACGCGCCGCGCCTCGGGATAGAAGATGGCCGCCTGGACGCCGCGCGGGTAGGTCAGATTCGTGACCTGCTGGATCAGCTGCACGCGAGCCTCTTTGTCCAGTGCCCATGGCGCGTCCCCGGCTATGACCCTGAGCATAGCGGGTTTGAGCATGATGCCCACCGCGTCGCTTAGAAGGTGCTGATCCCCAGACAGACCGTGCCACATGGCCTCGGACAATGGATGGCCTGGGTCGAAGAGCGGAACGAGGTGGTCGACCCAACCCGGATACCAATACTCGAGCCATCGGAACTGCCGAGCGATCACAGCGGCGGCGTGACCAGCGCCGTCGCCCGGCAGCCTGAGCAACACGTCGAGCCGTGAGCCGACGTATGCGGGCATCGCCCTCCGCCGCCTCGGCTCGTTCAGCAGGGTCATCATTACCTGGGCCAGGTCGCCACCCGGCGAATTGATCGCCTTCATGATCGAGAATTTGGACTCGACCTTTAAAACGCCGCCGACCGAGGCTGTGCCTACCGAACTCTCAAGCGCGTGTGCGGGTGCCTCCAAATAGCGCACGACGATGGCATCAAAAGCAGCAAGGCCGGTTTGCCGGTCATGCCGGATCAAGCCCTCGGCGAACTTGGACGCCCAGTTCGCGACGTCGTACCTCAAGTCCAGGAAGACAGGATCGGGCACGCGAGCGAGCGAGTGGGCCATCAGCAGGCTCAGCCGCGGATCCGCCTCCTTCGGCCAGTTCGATGCGAGGCTTCGCCAAAACCGCATCGGGTGCTCACCTCGACGAGCGACGAGTCGCAAGGCCGACAACGCCCGCAGCGGGGCGACTTCCACTACACCGTCGAACGGGCGGTGGTCGACGAGCTGGCGGTGATCGTCGGAGGTCAAGCTCCCGGCCAGCGTCAGCAACGCTGAGACCGGCACCTTCTCGAGGCCCTGCGGCTCCGTGGCGCGGTGGATGACACCGCCATAGCTGCTCATACTGTCGTCAGCGTGAGCCGCCCAGCTGTCGGACCAGCGCGGGTCCGCGGACTTCAGGCTCTCGAGTCGCGCCGACCCGGCCGGCGAGAGCGTGCGACCGTTCAGCTCGAGCCATCGCAGCCAGGATGCCGCGCGGGCGCCGCGTCGCGCCCGATACTGCTTGCCCGGTTCGCCCTCGTAGGTCGGCGGACCGGCCGCGATGCGTCGCTCTATCGAGCGACGCTGCCCCGCCCCGAATCGCGACCACTTCGCCCGAAGTGCGAAGAGCATCTCCCGCGCGCTCTCGGGGTCCCAGAAGACCTCGGCCGGCATCGCCAAGATCCGCTCCGCCACCACGTCCGGGTCGAGCAACCCTGGGAGCCAAGCCGCATACAGGAACATCTTTGCGAAGTAGGTGGGGTCGTTGCTGTTCCAGTTGTCGACCTCCCGCAGGGCGAGCGCCCGGCTCTGCACGAAGAGAAAGTCGAATAGCTTCCTGAACCGATGGAACAGCTCGTCCCGCCGCCCGTGACCGTGGGATTCGCCCGCGTCGCCGGAGTGGTGGAGCGTCGGCGTCCGGCGGAACGACGGCGTCCCCTCTTCCGCCATCTCGGCCATGTCCACTAGGGTCCGCCGGACGATCGCGACGAGACGCGGCAAAGCCTCGGGCGGCGGCACCAGCTTGGCATCGGGCCAGCGCGTCACCGTTACCTTGATCCCGACAAGGTCGCGGAGCCTGACCACGTCCCATCCGCCGGACGGCGGGACCGGCGACGCGAGCGTCGCGCTCGATATCTCAAAAATCGGATCGAGAGCGCGCTCAATCTCGCGCAACACCGAAGTGCTCCAACCCTCGGATGCAAGTCGGTCGGCTGCCTGGTAAAGCCTGAAGTCGTGGACGTCATTCTGACGCGCGCGGGCGGCTTCGAGATAGCGGCGCCAGAAGTGCACGACCGGCTCCGGCAGATCCTTCGCACGGTCGAGCCGCGCGTCGATCTCACGCATCAGACCGGGATGGGGCAGGCGGTTGTATCCTGCCCACCAGACCGCGGCGGGCTGGTCCAGGACTAACCCGATCCATCGCGCCAGATGATACAGCCGGGACGGCAGCTGGCTCGACCACTCCGCATGGTAGCCCGAGACGCGCTGCCGCTCCGACCACTGCTCGTCACCCGGGCGCCACCGCAACGGATCCTCGCCGGGCGGCACGATACCACCGCCGACCTGCGCCGCAGGTCGCGGCGGGTCGCCGTCCAGACCAAACACGTCAAGCGGATCCACATCCTCGCTGTCGTCCCATCGCCGCCGACTTGGTTCCGCATAGCGGCGGCTGGCATCAAGCACGCATAGCCACTCGGCTGGCGGCGGAGGATCCGCCGAGGCGAAAGCCGCGGCGCCCCCCTTGGACCCAACGAGATGAACGACCTGCCCTCGTTCAAACGGCCTGAGTTCTGCCGGTGGGCGCTGGGCGAGCGCCAACAGACGCGCCTGCCATGCCTCGCGGTCGCCCGCGACCTCGGCCCATGCGAACAATGTGTCCCACAGTCCTCCGTGGGCCCGGTCGCGCGGCGCGTAGGGGATGGTCGTCACGCCCTTGTCGCGCCATGCCTCGTCACTGGCGGAGCTCCCCTCGGTGGCAAACGCATAGATCGGCGACCGCTCCGGTCCCTCGCGACTGTTCAGGCCCTCTAGAAGGTACCGCATTGGCGGGTCGTTGGCCGAGTAACCCAGCAGCACGATCGTGTAACGCTCACGCAGCTCCCGTACGAAGCGCGATGCCCAGCCCTCCGCGAGATAGGCACGGCCGAAGTCGGCGCTGCTGATGACGTAGCCCGAGCTTGCCCCCTGCGCTGCGTTGAGGCGTCCATGGAGGTAGACCACGCCGTCAATAGGTTGCGCCTGCACCAGGTCAGGCAGCGCGGGCGGCACGTAGCGGCGGAGCCGACGCTCGGCCCGCTCGAAGAGCAGGTCGAAGTTTGTGGTTACGATCTTGGCCGCGCCATCGGCGCCCTGGGAGAGAGCAATGATCGCCTCGTGGAAGCGCAGATCGGCCTTGCGCGGCGTGCGGAGAGCGCGCGTGATTTCGCGGTCGACCGCGACGCGGCCAAACTCCTTGACCATCGCCGTGAACACGCGGTCGAGCGTCTCGCCCGCCTCCCGCGCCTCCTTAGATTCCTGCGCCGTCAGCTCAAAGAGCAGGTCGTCAGCCAGCCCGTTGAAGTCAGGAAGACCGGCTGGCGCGGACACGCCCGCGCCGCAGAAGAAGACAACCTCGCCCAGCTCGCGCGCCCCGATCAACGAATCCGGGATGTCTGGGCCATCTTCATGAAACCGCATCACGTAGCATCGCCTGCCAGTCCGCCGCCATCAAGGGGGATGCACATCTATCAGCGGTCGCCAATCGGTTGGATCTCAAGTCGCTTGGTTGATCAGGCATTTCGAAGCTACATTCCGCAGATGAATCTTACGGACATGCCAGCAGGGCGGTTGGGGAGTGAAACAGGTTGGAGCTTTCGGAACAGCCTGAAGGCGGGGATGAGCAGATTCGCGTGACGACCGTCGCCCGGGCGGTCCTGTCCTCCTTCTTCGACGAGCTCGCGCAGGTCGACGACTTCGTCGAGTGTGCGGATCAGCTCAGAAAGCTCGTGCTGGTCGACGGTGTGTTCGCTGAGCCGGCTGTGCGAAGCACCCTATTCCCGGATACGCAATGATCCGCATCCAGCAGATCTCGATCCGCGAGTTCCGCGGCATCCGCGACCTGACGCTGACGCTCAACGGCGAGAACTTTGCCGCCTGCGGCCCGAATGGGACGGGCAAGAGCGGGATTGTCGACGCGATCGAGTTCGGACTCACCGGGAACATCTCCCGCCTGTCGGGTCGAGGCACCGGCAACCTTTCGGTAAAGCAGCACGGTCCGCACGTGGACTCGCAGAACAAGCCCGACCTCGCGACTGTCACGATCAACGTCACCATTCCTTCGCTGAACGGCAAGAAGGCATCCATCCACCGGTCGGTGAAGAGTCTTAACGCGCCAACGATCACACCGGCCGATCCCGACGTCGTTGCGGTCTTCGAACAGGTGAAAGCGCATCCCGAGTTCGTGCTGTCGAGACGCGAGCTCATACGGTTCGTGCTTTCTGAGCCGGGCGATCGCGCCAAGGAGGTCCAGGCCCTTCTCCAGCTTGGCGACGTCGAGAAGCTACGGGTGGTGCTGCAGAAGATCGCGAACGCCTATGCGAGGGAGCTGAATCCGCTTGAACGGTCGGAGGCCGAGGCGACCCAGCTCCTCAGGACCGCGCTCGGGCTGACCCAGGCCAGCAAGGCCGCGATACTCGATGCAGTCAACCCCAGGCGGGCGATACTGGGGCTCGGTCCGCTCGACGACCTGCTCGCCACCACGTCGCTCGTCGATGGGCTCGCGACCACCGGGACGGGTGGCGCCCGACCGCGCGTCATCAAGGCCCAAGTCGTCGAGAACATTGCCGCGCTGCAGGCGGCGCTCGCGGCCCTGACCGACTCGACGGTTTCCGCGGAGTGCGCGGCGATCGCGGCATCGCTGACGGAGTTGGCCGCCGATCCGTCGTCGGTGAGCGGCGTGAAGGAAGAGGGGCTGCTCACGGCGGCGCTCGATCTCTATGACGGCGAGCACTGCCCGGTGTGCGACAAGGCGTTCGACGAGGAGGGCTTCGTCGCCCACCTTCGCGGCAAGCTGTCCAACCTCGCGGCTATCTCTGCGCGGAAGCGCGGGATTCAGGAGCGCATAGCTCCCATCCTGGACCTGATCCGGGAGGCCGGGACGGCGATCGCCGCCACGATCACGGACTCACAGGGATTCGCGCCGCCATTGGACCTGAAGGCGCTGGGCGACTTCAAGCAGGTGCTACTGGGTCGCTATCGGCAGCTGGAGGCGTTACTCCCGATCGAGGACACAGTGGCGGTGCTGGGCGTCGCCGGCAGCGTGCCTGATCTGGACCCGGTGATCGGGATGGTGTCCGCGGCGGTGGCGGCCCTGCCGGAACCCAGCATGCAGGACGCGGCCCGCGACTTCCTTACGGTCGGGCAGGAGCGGCTCGATCAGTTCCGCAGGTCGCGTCAGGCGCTCGCCGTCGGCAGGGCGAGGGCGGAGCGCTCTGCCAAGGCATTCAAAATTTTCGGCGACACGACGACGAAGGCGCTGGAGAGGATCTACGAGGAGGTACAGGACGAGTTCGCAGAGTGCTACCGCGTCATCAACAGCGACGACGAGTCCGGCTTCACTGCCGCCCTGCTCCCCTCCATGGGCAAGTTGGCGTTTGACGTCGACTTCTACGGAAGGGGCAAGTTCCCGCCCGGCGCCTATCACAGCGAGGGTCACCAGGACGGGATGGGGCTGTGCCTGTATCTCTCGTTGATGAAGCATCTGCTAGGCGCCGGTTTCACGTTCGCGGTGCTGGACGACGTGCTCATGTCGGTCGACAAGGGCCACCGCCGCGAGGTCTGCACGCTGCTCAAAGACCGGTTTCCGGATACGCAATTCATCTTCACGACGCACGACGACGTGTGGCTGCGGCACATGCGGGCCGAGGGCATCATCAAGTCGAAGGGGTTGGCTCACTTCCGGACTTGGACGGTGGAGACCGGACCAACGGAATGGACAAACGCATCGGTGTGGGAGGAGATCGACGCCCATCTCGTCCTCAACCAGGTCAGCAAGGCCGCCGGCATGCTGCGGCGTTTCCTGGAATATTACGCGGCGGAGGCCTGTCATCGGCTGCGCGCGCAGGTGGAGTTTAGGGGTGACGCCCAGTTCATGCTCGGCGACACGATGCCCGCGGCGATCGGCGAGTTTGGGAAGCTGCTTAAGAAGGCGAAGGACGTTGCGAACTCGTGGGGGCAGAGTGAGATCGTCGCGGCCATCGTCGCGCGCGAGGCAGATTTCACGGCGGCCAAGCATGCGACGAACGTCGATCAATGGCAGGTCAACACC
Organism: Sphingomonadaceae bacterium OTU29LAMAA1; assembly: GCA_024072375.1. Classification (NCBI taxonomy): domain Bacteria; kingdom Pseudomonadati; phylum Pseudomonadota; class Alphaproteobacteria; order Sphingomonadales; family Sphingomonadaceae; species Sphingomonadaceae bacterium OTU29LAMAA1. Next base: position 2,993,607 of record CP099617.1, on the reverse strand, counting down.
AGCGTGCACTACAACTCTTGGGCGGACCTCGGCAAAGGCGACTTTGCTCCCGTCGTCACGGCCTTCCGCGCGCTCGTCTCTTCTTTTGAGTGCTCTACTTGCGAGCAGATGTATTCGGTCACGCCTGAGCGTGGTCCCAAGGGCAGCGTCCGGTGTCGGTGCGGTGAGCTGAACCTGAATCTAGTGGCGAAGTAATCCTTGGGATATCGTTCGAGCATCCCGCGCCTCGTCGATGAAACCGCTGTGGCTGATCGGTAAACCACGGCTTGTGGCGCAGGCTGACCTTTGGCCTCGACGACTTTCGTCCTAGATTCGGCCATACCAACCCTAGCGTACCGAACGGCCGCTTTCAGGGCCGCGCAACACCGGTTCGAATGGCAAATGGTGGGGCGCGTAGCTGCCGTTGCGAGCTTCATGAACGAACGTTCGCTTACGTCATCTGGCTGCCGGAAAGCGGACAGACTGCTCCCCACCAAGTCATGCCGTTCAGAGACTCCCGAGCCGCCCCGATCACCCGACACCCGACCGGGCGCTATCGAGGAGAATAGCAGCCAGTCCGCAGTCGCCCATCTTGCGCCCCGCGCTCTCCGTCTGTGACGCCTCAATACATAAACGCAGAACTGCTAACAAAGAGGCAGCGTTCAAGTCCGTGGAACCCCGAATTCGGTAGGGTACCAGTTGGGTACTACACAACGGAAGTTGGTGCTGGATGTTTCTGCGCTACGGTGCCGGCTATGACGACGGACGTAATCAATGAGACCACGCTGGCCGCGATCAAGCGCATCACACCCGCCGAACGGGAATGCTTGAGGCGCTGTTTGGAACATCAGACGGCGAAGCAGATGGCAATCGATCTGGGCATCTCCGCCCATGCGGTGGAGAAGCGGTTGAAGATGGCACGCGCAAAGCTCGGTCTATCATCGTCCCTTGAAGCTGCGAAGTTGGTGGAGATGGTAGATCGGTCCCATCGCTTGGGACCTGGTCCGTCGGACCTTTCGCCAGAGAACGCGCAACCTGATCAAGGCGGCACCGATGCCGCCCCACGTCATGAGATGTCGTGGATCAAGCGGATCGGCTTAACCCGGGTAGTCGCAGGAGTGATCCTTATGAGCTTGATATTCGCAGCAGCTTTGACGCTGGCTTCCTCGCCTTCCACCTTTCAGGATCAGACAAGGCCAGTGTCGACGGCGTCGGAGCCCGCACCGACTCCTGACACCGAAGCCGCTTTACGGCGCCTCGTTGCCGGCTTGGCAAGTGGTGCTCCGGATTACAATAAACTCGCCCCTCAATTCGCTGAGGTTGTCCGACGCGACCTCCCGATGACCCACCCCATGTTCAAGTCGATGGGCGAGCTGAAGTCGATCACCTTCCGCAACAAAGGTCCGATGGGTGATGACGCCTACGATCTGACGTTCGCTAACGGTAAAGTGCTAATGTCAGCAGCCCTTGACTCTCAGGGCAGGATGGCTGGCGGCATTCTTGCGCCGCAGGGGGTCAGGGCATCCGGCCACTGATAAGATGCCCGCTGAAGATGATCTGCTCCTTCCATAAGAAGCAGATCATCAATTTCCCCTCCTTCACGCTTCGGAGTCGCGCCTATCCTCAGCTCGCACCTCAACACGCGAACGCCTTGCTGCTAAGTAAATTTTAGATGCGTATGTCTTCAAACGCCCACAAGCGGATATGCTTGATCAGCGTGCAGCCCTATTACGTTTCCGGAACGCGGAAAATTGTCTTTCCCCGATGGATCATAGAGATGGATGGACCGTCTTTATCGATGGCAATATCGACGCGGTCCTTCGTATCGGCATTAAAGAGGCGAAGTGTTGTTGCTCCGGTTGGTTCGGCGATAAACATTGCGTGCTGCTTGTTCTTCTCGTCTAATGTTAGCAATACGTTCGAATATCCATGATCCACTGTGGCATATCCACTCCGCTCCACACCTTCAGCGTCGAAAAGCAGCACTCCCGACATCGTATCTTCGGGGCGGCCGCCCCTTGTTCGGTTCTGCTGGCCGTTGACGATCGCATGAGCGAGCGGCGCGCCAATCTTGACGCGGGTGACGCCGTTGCCATCAACAATGTTGAGTTCGCGGACAGTCAGAACGTCTGAGGTTCTCGGAACCAACGGTGCCGACACCTCCGCAATCGCCCGCGATCCTGCCGCGCCGCCAATCGCCAAGATCGCAGATGACGCGCCGACTACCGCAACGATGAAGGCTGCCCGGCATCTTCGTTCAAGGCGCGCAATCCGGCCTTCCAAATCAGAGTTTTCCAAATGGTTTTCCTTTCGGCCGTATCGCCCTGACGATACGCCACCGCGGTCAATGTGCAACGCAACCAAACTTGGCTGCTTCGTCTGCTTCCGTCGCGAGGGAACGTTAGACTGGCGCGTTTGCCCCAGTGTCACACGTCGGCTTTCCACCCGATGCCGGACATAACAGCGGCAAAGATGGCCCCGTCCCTTACCGCGTCATTGCCCCACGTTTCGCCAAAAATTGTCAGTGCGCTGCGTTTATCATGGCTCCTCTGAACGTGGGGCGTCATTCACTCCGCAGCGGCCATCCATCGGTCGCTAAACGGCCGTAATTGGTAGCGCACAGTGGCAGCAGCCAGTGGAGAATTCTGTGATGCAGGCTGTAGCGCTTCTTCTTTCTGTCCTCGCGCCGCTCTCACCAACTTGCGGTCATCCAAGCTCATCTGAAGCCGGACAGGCCGATTCGACCACGCTCCCGCACGTATTCCAGAACGGCGAGCGGTTCGCTTTGAAGCTGTTTTGGATCGACAACCAGGGAAAGCGCGTCGATCAAGGCGTTATTGAGCCTGGCGCGCTCAAGTCGGTGAATACTTTCCCTGGCCATGTTTTCGAGCTGACGAACGCCGAGGGGCGCTGCGTCGCCGTTGTTCGGATCAGCGAGCGCCCTGCTGGCACGTATGTTGGCACAAGCCGCTATCGCGCCGTCAGCGTCCATCCCGGTTGGCAGGTGTTCATTGATCAGGCCCTCGATCCTGACGCCAACCCTGCAAAGGCTGCGCTATCGATCATAGGCAAGATGCTGGGTGATGTGGATCGCTCATTGCCACCCGCCGCCGCGGCATGCGTTCGTCAAACGCCGATATTTCTTCATGAACACGCCGGTCCTAGCGAGATGTACCATCACGACCCTTATTGGCTGATTGCACATGGTCGAACGGTTGAATTGCTAAACGGAGTAGAGGTGTCAGACGCAAGCCTCTTCATCGGTTCGTCTAGAGTTCAGCCGGGCGCTATCCTCCACGAATTGGCCCACGCCTACTACCTGCGACTCCCTCAAAAAGATCGTGACGAAATCCAATCCGTTTACCAAAATGCTATGCAGAAGATCGGCTATAAAAACGTCAAGCGCCATGATGGCTCGACTATCGACGCCTACGCCCGCGTTAATGCCGCTGAATACTTTGCAGAACTCACTGAGGCATACTTTAGCCGCAACGACTTCTATCCATTTACTCGAGCCGAGTTGTCAGCGTATGATCCTGATGGTGAACGCTTGATCGCGAAGATCTGGCACTAGCCGGCGAGGCAGTAAGAATTACCGTCCCAAATCCCGCGCCATGCCCCATTGTAGAAGGCATGTTCTCGAATGGTGGCCGGCGCTACCAGAAGACGTGATTGGTGATTACGCCGAACCTGACGAGCAAGCCCAGCGCGGCGCCGATTGAAAGAAGGGCTAGGTAGACGGCGATAGCTCGCGTCCGGCCTCGACGGTCCGTCTGATAGCTCATTATTGATCGCCTTGTAGCTGGTACTGGCACCAAGGTGAACGATCCAACCAGCGTCTTCAATTGGGCGCAATTGCAGACGTTCAGTTTACAAGGCACAATGCCGTAGTGCGGCCCGATGCGTGCCGCTTGCACGGTCAGGAGAGCCTAGTGGCTGAGACGGTATCGTGGCTCCAACTGACAGTGCTGGCGATCATCGCCATCGGTATCTGGCGCATCGCGGATGCGCTCGACCGCAAAGGACCCTAGTCCTCCCGCCACAGCCACCCCCCCCGTGGTTGTCTTTCAGCGCGTCTTCAACAAAGGTCCGCCCGCGACCGGTTTGCGCGATCTCTTCGAGAAAGTACTCAATGATGACATCACTTGCGCTGGCAGCTTTGATATTCGGTTCATCCCTACAGGGCACCGTAGTCGCAGCCTCCCAAAAGCCGGTTATCCGGCCGTCAACGGAAGCTCCGCCTCTCGCTGGAGTGAAGCCACCGGCGGGAACCAGGTTGGTAAACATGGACATCATCGTAATGCCGAGATCGCCCGGCCAACCGGCAACATATGAGCTAGCAAGCCCTCAAAGCGCGAAGACATTCAGGGATCAATATGCTCTGAATGCAAAACAAGCCGGCTATCGAATTTTGATAAACCACCCCGTAGTTGTCGGAGTAAGAACAGACGGCACTTCCATACGCTTGCGTGTGCTTGAAGACAGTCACGGATCATCGGGCATTCTCACGGTAAACCCGCCAAAGAATCTACGCGTATAGCTTCGTTGGATGACTGCTTCCGACGACAGGCAGACACTCAGCTCCTCTAGCTGTGCGCTTTCGTCAGCGATCGTGAAGCTCGACCGGACTGGATCGTCATCCGCCGTTCATGAAAGTGACACTTGCGAAACGAGGTGTGGAAGTTATTTCGGCCGAATGGAACAGCCGCACACGAAGGACTGCAACGAGGCGCAGTTGCTTTCAGCCCTGACTGCCGCGCTCGCCGAAGCAGATCGATGCGATGCGGTTATTGCCGCGCACGTCGCTGCCGCGATTTCGCGCTATCACGATCTATACCCCCGGGCTCATTGATCCAGTGCTCGCTGGGCTGTGAAAAGCTCCTGAAGAAGCCGTGTAACCATCTCGTGGCCCGTGCTCGTCAGGGCGGCGTGGTCGATCCGGACGCAGACGAGTCCTTCCTCGACAAGTGCTGCTATCCAGCGTTCGACAATCCTCGGGTGCATCTGATCGACTGTACCAAGCTCTGGAAGTTGCAGGTACCGGGCGCTGTCCTCCGCGACGTACATCTCAAGGAGGAGGTTCAGGGATGTCCCTGAGTGGAACCCCTTGGGGAGATTGTCCCTGACAACCCGCGAAGGTGCTGTCAGTCTAATGCGAACTACTCTCCAGACGATGCACCCGGGTCTTTGAGGTCGCAGCTTAGCTGGCGAGCATCTGCCACTCCGCCAGTGCGGCGGCGCGTCGTTCCCGGTAGGTCTGTCGATCGATGAGGTGGCGTTCCAGGCTGAAGTGGTTGTGGACGTTGGCGTGAACAGAGGCGAACTTCTGCAGCGTCTTCATCTGTCTGAACCTGAGCATCGCTCGCTCTCGTCGTCGGAACGGCAGGTGCGAGTTCTCCACCCGATTATTGGCCCAGCGCCCCACCTCCTGCTTCTCGCGACTGCCCAGCTCGTTCATCGCTGCGCCGTAGCTGCGCAAGCCATCAGTCGTGATGCCGTCGGGTGAACCGTGCCGCTTGAGCGCCTTCTTCATGAAAGTAAGCGCGGCAGCCTTGTCCCGCGTTTTGGTGACGTAGCTTTCCAACACCTCACCTTCATGGTCGACCGCTCGCCACAGGTAGACCATCTCGCCGTTCAGCTTCACGTACATCTCGTCCAGATGCCAGCGCCAGTGGCGGAACCCCCGCATGCGGCTGACCCGCTGACGGCGAATGTCGCCTGCGAACAGCGGACCGAACCTGTTCCACCACAGCCTGACCGTCTCGTGGCAGATGTCGATCCCGCGCTCGAACAGCAGATCCTCCACGTTCCGCAAGCTCAGCGGAAAGCGCACGTACATCAGCACCACCAGCCGGATCACCTCCGGCGAGGAGTTGAAATAGCGAAACGGCGAGGCTGGCTTGCGGGCGCGGGGCATGCCCCCGCCCTACTCCGTTCAGCGCATCAGGGCACCTGGTGCATTTGGTTTGACGGAGCCAGGCAAACCGCTCGGCCAGTCCCTCGCCGCTATGGAAGGGGCATTCTGCTGGCAAGCCGGCCGTCGTGTTTCCCACCTTCATTCCCGCATCATAGGCGGCGCGCAGGCAAGGGTCCGTTGGCATGCCGTCATAACCTGCCGCAAGGCGGTATGTGTCCATTGGACACGAGCGAGCTATCTAGCCGTCGAATCGCCGTGTCACACCGCTGCCCTTCGCTTCGCCGGCGGGCGCTGTTCTTGGCCATCTTGAGCTTGGCGATTCTAGCTTCCACGATGACACGCCGAGCCGGCCCGCGCATAACCGGCGCAGAACGAAATAGGGGGGGATTGCACCGATGATACGGACGTTCATGCTGGCGGCAGCGTTGGCATTGATGGGCGCGCCTGCGCTGGCGCGCAGCGACGTCGATCCGGTTCGCGTCCGCGCGCATCTGGACTTTCTTGCCGGACCGGATCTGCGTGGCCGGGGCAGCGCAACGCCGGACGAAGCGGTGGCCGCTGCGTACGTCGCCGCCCAGATGCAAGGGTATGGCCTGAAGACCGCGCCCGGCATGAACGGCTATCTGCAACGCATTCCAGTGCTGCGACAGGTGCTGGCAGCGCCCGCGGAACTGCTGATTGATGGCACGCCGGCACAAGACGTGACGCTGCTCCGCGGCACCGGCGGAGTGTGGGGTGGAAAGGTGGCGGTGCTCGGTCGCATAGCGCCTGGGACCAAGGCGGGCGTGCTGGTGGTCACCGCCGGTACCGCTTCCAACGCCGACATCGCCAAGGCGCGCACTGAGATCGGCGCGAACGTGACGGTGGTAGCCGCGGACAAGGGAACACGTCGCACAACAGAGGCGAGCGGGGGGCGCCCCAGTCTACCGATGTCTTTCCCCAACGAAGTTCCGGCGGGCCGCAATTCGACGGTCGCGGTCGGACCGGAAACGATGCAGCGCCTGCTTCGCGATGGCGCGGACGCGATGTTGTCCGTCCCCTTCACACTCGCACATGACACCACGAACAACGCAGTCGCCTATCTGCCCGGTAGAGACCCTACCGCAGGCGTGCTGCTGCTATCAGCGCACCTCGATCATCTCGGCGTCGGGTCCGATGGTACGATCTGGCCGGGGGCGAACGACGATGCGTCCGGGACGGTCGCACTGCTGGAGATCGCGCGGGCGATGGCAGCGGGGAAGCAACCGAGGCGCGGCATCCTGTTCGTTGCCTATGGGTCGGAGGAGAAGGGTGGCTTCGGTTCGCGCTGGTTCGGGGACCATCCTCCGGTGCCGCTGAACCAGATCGCCGCCAACATCGAGTTCGAGATGCTGGGTGCGCGCGTACCCAAGCTGGCATCTGACCGGTTGATGATGACCGGCTATGAACGATCGGATCTGGGCAAGGAGCTTCGCGCGCACGGGGCGTTGGTCGACGCCGATCCCTATCCCGAGCAGAACTATTTCCGACGCTCGGACAATTACGCGCTCGCACTGCGCGGCGTCGTTGCCCACACCGTCTCCGGCTTCGGCGAAGTGGCCACCTATCATACGCCCCAGGACACGCCTGATCGCGTCGACAGCGTCTTCATGGTTCGAGCGATCGAGTCGCTGATGAAGCCGATCCGCTGGCTCGCGGACAGCCGCTTCACTCCGCGCTGGACCAAGGACGGTCGGCCGAAGGAATAGCTCGCGATGTGGCGCTAGAACCCGATCCGGATTACTCGCCACCATCGCTTGATGCGTTGCCACCAGGATTCGGTTGTCTGCGTCCGCGGCTGTCGCTGCCGGGGAACATCGCTGGGGCGTCGTGCGCGGTTCCTGATGGGGCGGCGGGCCATTCCCCTTCATCGCACCATCGCATTGCATCGGCGGTGAACATCGGGGACGGCCGCGGTTCAGCTTAGGCCCTGACGGTCGGCACCTCGGCGATGCTGGTCGTCCACGCTGGCGACCGCATCTCCGACCGCAGCTTCCATTCGCGTCGGAACCCCTGCGATGCCGTCACCGCGGTCCACTTGCCGAACCTACCGTTGATCTCGTCCAGCGCGCTCATCAGCCGGTCACGCTTGCCGGTGTCGTCCTCGAACAATGTCCGCAGCCGCATGTCGGCGGCGACAAGGTCATCCAGCATGATGCCCGCTTTCGTGTACGCGTAACCGTCTCGCCACGCCCGTTCCGCGCCACGACGGGCGGCGGCGATCAGTTCAAGGCTGTCATTCGTCATCGGGTGCAGGGTCACCGTTCGTGATCCGGCGTATTGCGGACGGTCTGGCTTGTGACGGTTGGTGTGGAAGAAGGCCGTCAGCCTGGCCGCGACAAGGCCGTGCTGCCGCAGCTTCTCGCCGGCGCGCAAGGCGTATTGGCTGAGCGCACCCATCAGCCCGTCGAACGTGGTCACGGGCGTCCCGAAGGATCGCGTCACCGCCATGCCCTTGCGCTGGGGTGCCACCATCTCGACGGCAGCGGAAGGAACACCGCGCAGTTCGGCGACGAGACGTTCCAGCACAACCGTGCCGACCGCACGAGCCTGCTTCATCGGCATGTCCCGGAGCGTCCCGGCCGTGGTGATGCCGAGGTCCGCCAGCTTGCGTGCCGTGGCACCGCCGACGCCCCATACGTCCTCGACGGGGAAGGCGTGCATCACGTCGGACCGCACCCCATCGTCCCGTAGATCAGCCACCCCATTGAAGGCTGAGTTCTTCTTGGCGGCGGCATTGGCGAGCTTCGCCAGCGTTTTGGTATCGGCGATGCCCACGCAGGTCGGGATCGTCGTCCACTGCCGCACCTGATCCCGCATCTCGTGTGCGTGGGCGACCAGATCGCGGTCTTCGAAGCCGGCGAGATCGAGGAAGGTCTCGTCGATCGAATATATCTCGAAGTCGCGGGCGAAGGCCTCGCAGGCGGCGATCACCCGACGCTGCATGTCGCCGTACAGGGTGTAGTTGGACGACAGGACACGGATGCGGTGCTGTCGCACCTTGTCGCGCAGGTGATGGATCGTCACCCATCTTGATGCCGAGCGCCTTCGCCTCCGCCGATCGAGCTATGGCACAGCCGTCGTTGTTGGACAGGACGATCACCGGTACGCCGACGAGGCTGGCGTCGAACGCCCGCTCGCAGGAGACGTAGTAGTTGTTGCAGTCGATCAGCGCGATCGGCGTGGTCACGCCATTTTGCGGGCGACGCCGACCACGACGCCCCAGATCTCGACATGCTCGTCGACAAGGATGTGCGAATAGCCCTCTGCCTCGGGTATGAGCCAGTGACGGCCGTCCATGTGCCGCAGCCGCTTCAGCGTTCGGTCGCCGTGGACCAGCGCCACCACGATGGCGCCGGAGCGCGGCGTCTTCGCGCGATTCACGACAATCAGGTCACCATCGTTGATCCCGGCACCGGCCATCGACTGACCATCGACCCTCATGATGTAGCTGGCGGCCGGGTGCTCGACCAGCCAGGCGCCAAGGTCGATCGGCTCTTCCATGTCGTCCTGTGCGGGCGACGGGAAGCCTGCAGGCGTGCGGCACAGGAAGAACGGCACCTCGCGCGGCACCAGTTCGTACGGTATTTCGTGCAGCCGCAGCGTGTTCATCTCGATTCCCTTGGTCGCCCGTATTGTAACGCTCGTCAGAACGAAAGAGGAACAGGTAATCTGATGCGCTTCGTCGCAGGACGCTGAACAGGGTCAGGCGATCAGCGTTTGAACGGCCATGCACCTCGAGGATCACACCGCTCGCTCACGTCATGAACATCGGCATCGCGCCCGCATAAAGCTGAAGATCGGCCCACGATCGGCGCTCCGGGCGGACGTGGCGATCAGCTCATCCGGCCTGCTGGCGATCGGAGGGCTGGTATCTTCAATCTTGCTTTCGACGGCCGTGATCGTTCGCACCGCGCGGATCAGTTCACGGTAGCGTCGGAGAGGGCCGAGCATGCCGCACTCGGAATACAATTTCGGATAGCGGCATGATCGACGCTAAGGCTTTAGCGCTCCATGACGCGTATGCGGCGCTTCCGGGATAGGGATGCCCAGGGTCGAGAACGATCTAATAGCCTGATGCAGCTGCCTTCCTGCCGATCGGACCCTGCTTGAGCACACACAGCCGTCATTTCGCGATCATCGCACCCCCGACCCCAGGTCACGTCAATCCGTTGCAGGCGCTCGGAACCGAATTGATCAGCCTTGGGCATCGCGTCACTTTTGTGCACCAGACGGACGTAGCTCCACTTATCACTCGAACGCAGATGGGCTTCGAGCCATTGTCGGTGACGATCGATGCAGGGCAATCCTTAGCTGGATATAATGCGGTTCTCGCCGCTCCCACAGGTCCCGTCGGTCTTACGCGCATGATCCAGGCAACAGCGAGAATGAGCGAGCGGCTTCTGAAGCATGCTCCGGGCGCGGTGGATAGGATTGGGGCGGACGCACTGATCGCGGACTCCGCAGAGCCGGCTGGCGAGCTTCTTGCTCAATCTCTGGGTCTGCCGTTCGCAGTCAGCGTCACCGGTCTTCCGCTGCTCGGCGAACCTGATGTGCCGCCACCGTATCTAGGCTGGAAATATAGGGCCAACGCTACTGGGCGGTTCCGCAACCGTGGCGGCTACTGGGTTGCGGAGCGGCTGATGCGCCCAGTCACCGATATTCTGGAAAGCTACCAAAGGGATCCGGGGCTTTCGCATGACCGGACCGAAGCCCGCGTCTATGTCGCGCAATGCCCACAGGCGCTGGACTACGCCCGCAAGCACCTGCCATCAAACTTTCATTACGGCAGTCCCTGGCGTGTCCAGTCGTTGGCGGACATTGATCTTCAAGAGGACGATCGGCCGTTGATTTTCTGTTCGCTCGGGACGCTACAAGGCTCTCGACGCAGGCTGTTCGCCACGATGTCGGCGGCATGCGCGACTATCGGCGCGAGGGCCGTGATCGGGCATGGCGGAGGATTAAGTTCGGCGCAGGCTGCAGCCTTGCCCGGCGATCCGCTGATCCGCGCTTTCTGGCCGCAGGAGAGCGTGCTGCGGCGCTGCTCCGCGGCGGTACTCCACGGCGGCTTCAACACCACGCTCGATGCGCTAGCGGCCGGCGTGCCGATCGTGGCCCTTCCGATCGCATTCGAACAGCCCGGCACGGCCGCGCGCCTGAAATGGCTGGGTGCCGGCGAGGTCGCGTCACCCGGCTTCGTCACGGTTCGCAGCCTGGCCGCAAAGTTGACGCGCGTCATGTCGGATCCAAGCTATCGCCGTGTGGCGGCTAGTTTATCCGTTGAAATGAAGGCCGCCGGCGGGGCCGCGAGCGCCGCCGCCCGGATCGACGAAGCGTTCAGATGACCGCTGCACGTGCGGCAGCCCCCACCACGGGGTCATTGGGCTGAGATGATGTTCGTGGTGGTACGTTCCGAAGTTGAAGCAGGTAGCGAGGGCGCCAAGTGGCGAATAGCCGTTTCCCCGAGCGTTGTGCGCATCGGCGAACGGCGTCGCCTCATGCCGATGGGGCAGATAGGTCCCGAACAGGAAAAGCTGAGCTAGCGCGACGAGCGCAGGGATGGCCCAGAATACAATGATGTTCACAAGCGAGGCACCGAGCAGCATGTAGATGATCGCTGCGACTGTGATGCGCGCGATCTGTGCGTGAGTGTAATAGCCGGTGAAAAATCGTATGAACCAAGACCATGCATTGCACGGTCCGGTAGGGTTGAAGTCGGGATCAGCGTCCGTTCCGGGCGCCGCGTGATGGGCGTGATGTTTGGGGTAGAGCACTCCGTAAGACAGGCCGGCGTACGCGCCCAGACAGATCGTGCCGACCACAGTGTTCATCGTTGGACGCCCGGGAGCGAATGAACCGTGCATGCAGTCGTGCGCGATGATGAAAAGGCCGGTGCTCAGCCACGCCTGCAACAGGACCAGCACCACCGCCGCAACCGCAGATGCGGCACTCCATTCCCAAACGAAGATGCCGACGACGTGGATCGTCGTCCACGCCGCCCCGATGAGAAGCGCAAGCAATAGGCTGAGGACAGAGCCGTCGCGACGGCGAATCATTGTTCTACGCGCTCCGCCAGTCGGCGCTTCAGCTTCGCGGGATCCGGTGCGAACAAGAAACCGAAGCTGACGCCCCCGTCCTTCCCCTTTACCGCGTGATGGAGGCGATGCGCCTGCAGCAGCCGCTTTGAATAGCCGCGTCGTGGCACCCACCGCATGCCGAAACGCTGGTGCACCATGATGTCGTGCACGAATGCATAGATGCCACCGTAGATTGTGATACCGAGCGCGCACCACCAAAGCGGCTCCCACCGCAGGCCGGCGACGAACATGCCGATGACAATGGCGGCGAAACTCAGAGCGTACAGGTCGTTCTTCTCGAACACGCCAGATCGAGTTTCATGGTGAGAGCGATGCCAACCCCACCCCCATCCATGCATCACGTATTTGTGCGTCGCCCACGCGAAGCATTCCATGAACACAACCATGCCTACAACCAGAGCGAGCTTCTCAGACCATTGCATTATCGGCTCCGGATTATTCCTCCCGCATCGCAGTTCGAGCGGCAGGCCATCTCCGGACAGAACGAACGATGACAGCTAAAGAGCCGGTCGCTGAAACACTGAATCCATTCAAGGACGCCGCAACGGAAGAAAACGTCGGTGCAATCCACAGCGCCAGTACGGCCAGAGCTGCACCTGCAAGCACATCGACAGCGTAGTGACCGCCGAATAGTGGCGTGGCGAAAATCGTGACGGTTGCCCAGATCGGGGCGATGATGCGGCACCAAGAGGTCTTGCCGACCGCCCAAGTCAGGATGATGGGCAGGGTAGCGTGGTAGCTGGGGAAGGTGACGATGCCCATCATCTGCGTGAGATCGATTGTGCGCCAGCTTCCGTCGCGAAGTCCGACGAGCATGCCTTGCTCCCTCCAGGCGACGGATGGCCAAAGGTGGATGTAAAGCCCGGGGTCGAAAACGTTGCCGAGTGCCGGCATCAGACCGGAGATCAGTATTGTAACGAAGCCGCTCGCAATCGCGGCGGTCACCGCAGTGCGCAACCTGTCCACCTGGCTGGTCGCGCTCAACACCAGGATGCAGGCGACCATCTGTAGTGTGAGGCTATGGTACGCCAGTCCGCCGATCCAAAGCGCGACCGGGAGGCGATCCGCTGCGGCAAAGAGGAACGGCCAATCGAAACCCATTGCCCGGTCCAAGACAATGAATTGCCTGTCCCACAGCGGTCCGGCACGGGCCGCCAGGCCATAAGACAGAACGACGCCGATCAGCGTAAATAGCGTCATCTGCAGGAAGGCCGCCGCACCTTCGTATAGCGAAGGCCGGTTCCGCACCTTCCCGACCAGCATCACCGATAAGAGGCAGGTCAAGCCGACTAACGGAATGAGGCTCTGTGGCATCGCGATCCTGAAGCCCAACCCAAGGACCGTCAGCGTGCAGACCATTGCCATCACAGCAACCAACCACCACGTAGCGGCATCACCATTGCTTCGGATTCTAGCCTTCGACATCGTCGACAAACGCGGTATTCTTCACCAAGTGCCCAACGTTGCTCGGGATCAAGACGAATGCAGAAGCTGTCTTGCGCCGAAACCGACTGTTCGGACTAGGCGACTTACCCAACTGCTAGACTGACCGGTTCATCGAACAGACCGGCATCGAAGCTCAGCCATGGCTCGCCCCCCGCAGTGGAGGGGGAGTAAAATCCTAACCTGATTGTCATTTGACGGCGCGTTGGTGCGGACGCAGCATCGGTCAGCCCGATCACCGGGCGGGAGGATGTTGATGCGCAAACTTGTATTCGCGGCGGCCAGCTTGGGTCTGCTGGTGACCGCCACACCGTCGATCGCAGCACCATGCAAGGATGCGAAGGGCAAGTTCACGAAATGCCCGCCCAAGGCTCCGGTGAAGGCGACGCGGTGCAAGGCCGCGAACGGTAAGTTCGCCAAGTGCGGCACGCCGGGCGCGAAGCCAATCTGAGCAGTCGGGGCGGCAGCTTGATCCGCCGCCCCGCGCTTTGCCTCTAGGGTTCGTTTAGAAAGCTGCCGACAGACCCGCGAAAGCGGTAACGCTATCCCGATCATCGCGAAGAGCGTAGCCGGATACGCCACCCCGCAACGACAGAGCGCCGGCAATCTGTCCGTCAACACCGAACGCATAGCTCATGTAGCTGCGGTCAGCGCGCGTGACGTCGCTGGTAAAGCTGATCGGCGCGCCGGTCGGCGTAATCGTGAACGTTCGAGGATCGTCGTCGAATTCGCGCTCATAGCCTGCCCGCGCGAACATACGGACGGGCTGACCAGGGACAGACCGCACCACCGCGCCAAAGCGGCCCGTCAGGCTCTCGATCTGCTGGTCGGCGAAAGTGGCCGCAGTCGATAGACCGCCACCCTCGACATAGCCGTCTAGCCGGACCCGGTCGTACTGAACGGCCACGTCTGGACCGAACGCCACGCCGCCACGCGTGAACAGGTCGAAGGCGGCGGTAACTCGTCCGGCGACATAGTCACCGTCCGTGCGGCCTTCGTGACTGCGCAGCGCCGGCCCGAGTTGGACCGAGCGCCGGATGCGGCGATAGTCGATCTCGCCATAGGTGCCGTCGGCGAGCAGGCGCACCGGCCCAAGCTCGCCGCGGGCATAGCCGCTGACCGACCAGGCGCGGGGCTTGTAGCTGCCGGCGCCCGCGGCAAAATCACCGGTGCCGCTAGAATAGCCGCCGACGACGCCAACGCCGGATGCCGCGCCGATCGCGAGGTCCGCACCCGCCGCCCCAGTGAAGCCGCGCTCGGTCAGGCCAACGTGCTGAGCCGAGGTCCCGGTGTTATAATAATGATAGGCCGCGCTGCCGAACACCGACAGCCCACGCCCTAGCCGTTGCGAACCGCCCCGTTGCGGCCCTTCCATGAGGTCGCGCTGCGCCCGGAACATCGCCTGTGCGGCATAACCTAGTCCGGCAATTTGTTCCGGCGCCTGCACCAAGCTCGCGATCGCCTGTCCCTGGATCCGCTGGGTAATGCCGGCTGGGTGGACGCTGTCAGCAAGGATGTAGGTTTCGTTGGCATTGGGCGTCACCAGCGTGCTGCGCGTGCACGATAGCGACGATGGTACCGTGCAGGCGACGCCGATGACATTGGTATAGCCATAGGTCGAAGGACTCGAAACGAGTTCGTTGAACAGCCGATCGGTGTCGAAGTACAGCGCGTTGACGTTTCCGGCCGCGAGCGCGCTGGCAAAGGTACGGTTGAACAGCTGAAGCCCGGCGGCACCGCCGGTCTGCACGGCCAGGGTGACGATGCGCGTCGCGCCCGCCGCCTGCACTCGTCGCACCTGATCGGCCAGTTGCGTCGCGGCAGTGGTTAGGATGGCGTTATTGTTACTGCCAGCCGCCTGGAACGCAAAATAGTCGTTCCCACCACCCTGGATGTAGACGAGGTCGCGCGGGCCGAACTTACCGCCCGCGGCGAGATAATTGCTGATCTGCGTCGTGACCGGGATCGACAGCGCGTTGGCCGCCGTTACGCGAGCCCCGCCGACTGCGTAGTTGGTGCCACCCTGCCCGTAGAAGGGTGCCAGCGGCAGACCCAGGCGCGCGGCAAGCACTTCGGGCGATACCGGATCGGGATTGGTCGTAAAGCTGCCGGCTTCGCGTGGAAGGCGCGGATCAAGCGTCAAATAGTAGCCGCCGTCGGCGAGGCTGTCGCCGAACACGACCATCCGGTCGTAGGATGTGCCCTTCTGCGAGGCTGTCTGTGCGGTGTTCGCCGTCTGGGCGTGGACGGGCAGCGCCGCGACCATCGTACCCGCCAATAGCGCGGCGGCGTATTGCGTCTTCATCGAACCTCTCCCTTGCGGCAGCGGATCGTTGTCCGCTGCTCGGCTGCGACTCTTCGCGTCCGCCGACATTCCGTCAAGCGCTTGCGGTTAATGCGTTGCGGCATTCGTCTCTAAAGGTCGCATATGCAGGAACTTACCCTGGCCGTCATAGGCATCGACTTCCCCAACACGGACGGCAGCAACTGCCGGTCCGAGGCGATGATGACGTTGCCCGCGAACCGGTCGAGTTGATCCTGGAGCCGAAGAACAAGCACGACAGCAACGCCATTGCGATGATGAGCCCACGCGGTGTGCAACTCGGCTACATCAATGCCGAGAGGGCGCCGTACAGCGGCGGGCGGATGGTCCGCGGTGAGGACGACGAGGCGATCTTCCAGAGACCGGCTGGTGGATCAGCGTTCATTCACGTTGGCTTGGGTGGTGGCGCCCCGACGTCGCCGCCGTCATCGGACAAGTACGGTCAGCCTATTGCCGTTATAGGCCTGGTAGGAAGCTTGCTCGCATTGAAGTTGCCAACACGACAAATCGCCCTTGTCGCTGCGTAACGTAGCCAAGGGTCGCTCCTCGCCATACCAGGCAGATCACCGCAGGTTTACGAAATTGGCTTAAGGACCGTTCGTCCGCCGCCAGACGCCCATCCGGTGCCTTAGATTACCTGAATAGCCTCGCGACTGCGACGGCGTTCTAACGCGTTTAAAACGGCCAATAGGCGAATTTAGCGTCTGCGGCGGTGGCGGTGATCGTCGATGATGTAACGGCAGTGACTCGACCTTTGTGGTGTTGGGTATCGCCATCGTCATGAACTGTTATGCGTTCGGAAGATGTAGTATATGATGATCCTTATTGAAGGAAAGCTGGTTTGAGTTTATGGGCATAGGATCCCCATAAGATGAGTAACAGTATGTCTTCCGAATCCGACTCGGCTACGGTCGCTCTCGCCGCCGACCTAACCATTGCTTGGCTTGGCAACACGAACAATCGAGTGAATGCCGACGATGTGCCAGCATTTTTTCAGCAAATGCATCGGACAATCACAGATTTGTCGGCTGGCAACGATGCCAACGCCACGGCTGCCGAACTCACGAAGGAATACACCCCTGCTGTATCGGCGCGGAAATCCCTGGCCTCGCCAGATTTCATCATCAGTATGATTGACGGCAAGCCTTATAAGACGCTGCGCCGCCACCTATCGACCAACGGAATGACCCCGGAGGAATACCGCGAACGCTTCGGCTTGAAGGCGGATTACCCCATGGTCGCCCCGACATACTCCGCAGCACGACAGGCGATGGCGAAGAAAATTGGCCTTGGTCGCAAGCCGGGCCAGGCAAACGCTGTCAAGGTAGACGGGAAAGCTGCAAAGCCTCGTAAGGCGAGCGATGCCAAAGCTGCTGCACAGGCGCACCTTGGTAACTCAAACAGCTGAATAATCCTGGCATTTTAAATAGCATGGTGGGGATCGGCAAAAATTAGTCCTCACCAGTTTCGCCGCCAATCCTCGATAACAAAGCCGTACTCGAGATTCTCGCCACCTGAATACAGGTTTGCGTGCCAGATTTCTGTACAGAACGTCAGCGTTGACCAGATGCGGCATGTTTTTGCTATCCTAATCAAGCATCTCCCGCGCGGCAGAGCGGCTTTTTAACTTCTTGGATCTGTATTGTCGGATCCTGCATTAATTAATGTAAATCTTTGCGACCAATACTAGCACTAGGAGGTATGTACAGGGACAAATGCGGATTGCACAAAAGCCCTTTACATGGGTTAATATGTTCATTTTAGACATTAAAGTCTAACGTCGGGGCGATCAATTTACTTCCGAATCGATCCTATTATATTAAGGCCGTTGTTAACCATTGTTGTGTTTAGAAGCCACGCCCCGCGAGTTGGCGGGTACTAGGAGGTTTCTAATGAAGTTCGTTGCAATCGGAACAGCAGCGGTTGCCACACTGATGGCAACGTCCGCGTCTGCCCAATCTGTAAATCCGCTATTTACAGGGGTCCACATTGAAGCACGGGTAGGCTGGGACAATCCGAACATTCGCGCAACATTGTCCGATGGCGTCGATCGTATTAGCCGCAACGCGAGCAAGAGTGGAGCAGTCTACGGTGGAGAAATCGGCTACGATTATGCGCTGAATAATGTGTTGATTGGCGGATATGCGGGCATCGAGGACTCTTCTGCAAAGGAATGCGGCGAACTTTACGGTAATGACAGGCTCTGCCTACGTTCTGGTCGCAATCTCACGGCCGGTATCCGTCTGGGCGTACCAGTAGCCGAGCAGTTTGCTCTCTACGCCAAGGGTGGTTACTCCAACGGTCGTGCGTCCCTCGACTATCAAGACAATGACCTTATTCTTGCCGACGAGAACGAGGGCCGCAATTTTGACGGGTTCCACGTTGGCGGCGGCATCGAAGGCACGCTGACCGGTCGCGTTTACGGACGTCTAGAGTACGTCTACACTGGTTATGGCGACAAATCGGTTATCGCCGATGATATACGCGCGAGTATCGAGCCGAAGCGCCATCAGGTTGTCTATGGCATGGGGATCAGGTTCTAGGCTCTAAGCGTCAGGGGCGATCGAGCACAATTTGATCGCCCCGTCTTAGCCGATCTGCTGCCTGCAAAGAAGATCGATTACAGCCATACCGCCAGGGCCGAGCCCGGACACGCCCGCAGCACCCGTTTTCCGTCATCCCACTGCGACTTGTAGGCCGCTTGCCCGTGTTGAAGCTGCCAGCATGACAAATCGCCCTTGTCGCTGGACAAGATCGCCAAGGTACGCCCGTAATGATCCTCGCCAACCCGATTAATGCGGATCGGCTCCACCAGAGCGTCAGCTAGCGATTGCGTCGCCGCATAGGGATCGCCATCAACGCAATCTCGACCTTCGCGGCAGTGACCGGGCAATTCGGGTGTATCGATGCCTAGCAGCCGTATGCGCTCGCCATTGCATCGGATCGTGTCACCATCCGTGACCGTGCAGCCGCTAACCGTATCGTCGTAGCCAGGTTTGAGAAACGACAGGGTTGAAGGGGGCATTATACCCACGATACCGCCCGCCATCGCCGCGGCCCCAAGAATTGCCGCCCGTAGAGCTGCTCGCCGAAACTGCGCCCGCCGCCGCTTGGCGCGATAGTGCCTCCCCATGTGGATAGGAACGGCGCGGAAAGGCTTATTGAACGACACACCGCGATATTAGCGGCAGCCGGTAAACGGCGAGTAACTTGAAGTTGTGAACGGAATGTCTCGATACCCTCAGCCATGGTCGCAACGAACCGCACCCGAGTCTCGGTTTCAGAACATCGGCAAACTAGCCTTTAGATAACGGAACCGTTCTGGGTTATACACGAATCAGCAACTGTGACTTCATAAGCCGCGGCAATGTCCAACTCTCTTGTCGCAGCCAAGCCCACACACGCGATCGAAGATGATCAGCTTCACGGCGTGATCCTCATCAGCGTAACAGGCTTCTTCGACTTACCGACGTTACGGGATCATTTCGCCGAGAATGCCGCAGTTGTGAAGCAATGGCGTGCAACGGGCCGGCCAATCCGGGTTCTGATCAACGCCGTTGATCTGAAGCCGCACAGCCCGGAGGGTCAGGTCTGCGTACAGGAGGCAACCGCAATGATCTATCGTGCAGGAGACAAGGTCGCGATCCTGGTGTCCTCAAGCCTCGTCAAAATGCAGATGCGACGAGCGCTATCGCGTGACGAGATCCTAAACTTCTTCATCTGCAAAAGCGCTGCACTGACGTGGCTTGACGTTCAGCAAACGGCTCACCGGCACTGAGACGCATTCGGCCAACAATAAAGATTAGCTGGAGAACAGCCTTGCACACGATCACCACAAACGTTGCCCTCCGGTTTATCGAGGTAAAGCTCGAGGGCCTCTGCTCAATGGCTGAATTTCAGGCGTTCACGGTCGAGCTACGAGGCGAGATAGCACGGTTTCCTCATGGTCCCAAACCGCCCGCCACTCTCTACGACTTCACTGGAGCGACAATCCAGACGCAAGAGGTTGTCCTTGCGATGAAAGCCTTGGCCGAGCACCCGTCGATGATCCACAGGCGTGTCGCGATGTATACGGAAGGTGTGCTCGCCCGGCAGCAGGCAAAGCGCATCTGCGAACACCGCGACAACATGTTTGTTTTCCAAACGCGCAAAGACGCGATCGACTGGATCGCGCTGCCACTGTCAAGACCGGAAGACGCCGCGAATTAGACAGCCTCTCGCGCTATCTGTTCGAAAGTCCTAATTGACCCACAAGCAGACGCTCATCCACCGTTCACAGCCTCCTGAAACCGGCCGTTCATTAAGTGATCACGCGGTTCCTTTCCGCGCAGTCATTGTGGTCGGAATCAGGACTAAAGCCGCTATTTGTACTGCCAAACCGCTTGCGAGCAGCAACATGACAAAGATGTTCATTGCTCGCGCTGGTGCTCACGCCGATATAATCGAAAGAGACAAAAAGGTACATCGGATGGCGAACGGTCGGTGCGTGTTGGTCAGCGGTGCGGAAAGCGGGATCGGCGCGGCGTGCGGGATTGCGTTCGGAGCGCTCGGTGACAAAGTTGTGGTGCTGTTTCACGATGCTCATAATGACGGGAGCGACACCGTAGCCAAAGTGAAGGCGGCGGGCGGGGATGCGATCGCAGTCCAGTGCAACGTCGGCGACGAGGCATCGGTGGAGGCAGCGTTCGCGGCCGCCGAGAAGGCGTTTGGGCTCGTCACCGTGTTGGTCAACTCCGCCGGAATCAACATGGCGGGCGTGCCAGTGCGACAAATGACGATGCCGCAGTGGCAGCGTATGCTGGATACCGATCTTACCGGCGCGTTCCTTACCTCACGTCGATTTGTACGCGACCGGCCTGCGAACAGCCCTGGTACGATAATCCACATATCATCGATCCACGCCTATGCCGTGCGGGCTGGCGGCGCCGACTATTGCGCTGCAAAGGGCGGCCTGACCAACTTGATCGAAACGCTCGCGATCGAGGAGGCGCCCAACGGCATTCGCGTAAACGCAATCGAGCCTGGCATGATCCTGACACCCATGAACGAGCGCGCCAGCAGCGATCCAGCCTATCGAAGGACGCTGGAACAGAACATCCCGATGGATCGCGCGGGAAGGCCCGAAGAGGTAGGTGATCTCGCCGTGTTCCTGGCCTCGGACAAGGCGGCCTATATCACCGGGGCGCGGATCGTCATCGACGGTGGCTTGTCGTTGATGCAGGCACTCGGCGCATGATCGAGGGCAAGCCGTTGGTCCCCTCATCGAATGTGGGCGCCACGAGCCAGTCAGAGATCGCGCCCGGCGTGCCGATCGTGCGGTCGCGCCTGCCCGCCGACAGAATAACCGGGGATCGCAAGGTTCTGGTCTATCCTTCGTCGAATGCAGTCGACTTCAATGTGGAAGAGTTGCAGGAGATCCACCTTACGGGTCCAGCGCCACTGATGGCGCGCGACCTGATGAGTCCGTATGTCTGGTTGGAGCCGGACGGCCGCTACGGCATCATGGTAAGGGCGGTGACGCAGCCCGGCGAACCAATGACCGACACTGGCATCATCTGGGCTGGTTGGAGCGATGATGGCATTCGCTTCGCGATGCTCGACGAGCCTTCAATCCTGCCTGGCGGCGCCGGTGAAAAGGATTCGGGCGGTGTAGAAGATCCCACCGTCGTGAAGATAGAGGACGGCAGCTACGTCGTTTATTATACCGGCGTGGAAGCCGATATGGCGCATGGCGAAATGTTCTACGCGGCCGGTCCGAGCGTAGACAAACTGGTGAAGACCGGCGTTGCGCTAGCCTCCACAAAGTCGCTCGGCAACACCAAGGAAGCGACGGTCGATCGCGAAAAGGACGGGCGGTGGAGCTTGTTCTACGAATACGCCGCCGACGAGGCGAGCCGCATCGGCCTAGCGATCGGACCCAAGGTGGACGGTCCATGGGAAGAGCAACCAACTCCGTTCATGCCGCGGGAAGATGGCTGGGACAATTGGCACCTGTCCACAGGCCCGATGCTGCTCGACGATCCTGACATGCCGGTGATGTTCTACAACGGCGCAACGCATGATGCGCGTTGGCGGATCGGCTGGGTTGCGTTCGACCGCGAACTGACCCGCGTAGTGGACCGGTGTATTGAGCCACTGATCACCCCGCCTCCTGCGAGGGACCGAACGGCGAGCGACATTGCTTTCGCTGCCTCCGTCACCAGCCGTAATGGCGAAATCTGGCTATATTACTCCCTCGAGGATCGACGACTTTCTCGCGCTCGACTGAGGCGGAGCTGACAGTCACCACTGCGCTGGAAAAATGTCCCGTTCAGACACCTCGTACGATGATTGCGGCGACAAGGATCCATTTACAGACATTCGACACTTCTTTGCCGCGGCCCGCAATCAACCGTTCGTTCATCTGCTTACTCTTACTCAAACGGACACGCGCAAAAGTTCTTCGGTCATCGTAGTAAATACTGTCAACGCAAGAAATCGAGCCATCGCGCAGCAACATGATTGCAGCAAAAGCCGCACCTACCAAAATTAACCCCCTCGTTACCCCTCGCACCAGAATTATGATTGACACACGTGCCGACTACGGTAGCCGAATACCGTCCCAGCGGAGGTGAAGTCGGGTCCTACCCTATTAGTGTTCAATGTCGTTAAATATAACATGAATGAGCTCCCCAGACCCATATCTTTCTGGTATTCCGATTAGGTATCCTTGAACTTGATCGCATCCCCACCGCTGCAAATCGATCAACTGCGCCTCTGTCTCGACACCTTCCGCAACTATGGTGAGTCCCAGGCTTTTACCGAGGCCTATCGTAGCCTTGACTATCGACGATGACGAACCCTGCTTGTGCATAGTAGCGATAAAGCTGCGATCAATCTTGATCTTGTCAAACGTAAATTCTTTCAGATTACTAAGCGACGAGTGTCCGGTCCCGAAGTCATCCATCACGACTTTAGCACCCAACCCCTGCAGCCGCTTGAGCGTGGCGAGGACGTTTTCTCGTTGAAAACCTAATAAGGTCGCACTTTCGGTGACTTCCAGTTCGATCCTGTTCAAGGGTACGTTCCAGCGCGCGGCGGCACGACACATGTCTTCGTCCAGGCCCGACGAGCGGAACTGGATCGGCGAAAGGTTAATCGCCAACGACACATCTGGATTCCAGCTTGAGGCCGAGCGCAACGCCTGATCAATCACCCAGGAACCGATCGCGCCGATCAGCCCCGTCGACTCAGCGATTGGAATGAAGACTTCGGGTGATATCTCTCCGAGAACAGGATGTCGCCAGCGAAGTAGTGCCTCGTAGGCGACGATGTTCAACGATGCCGTATCGGCGATTGGTTGGAACATCAGATAAAGCGCATCCTCTGCAATGGCACTTTCCAGATCCCGGCCAAGCCGCACCCGCCGGCTTTCCTCCTCCTTGAGGTGCTTGTTGAAGATGCGTGCCGTGTTCTTTCCGTCGGCCTTGGCACGATACAGTGCCACATCGGCCAATTCGTGGAGTTCGTCGCCGTTCTGACCGGCTTCCGAGAGGGCCACACCGACACTCATGCGGATCGCAATGCCTTCGTCGGACTGCCCAGCAGCGTTCTTGAAGATGCGCGAGATGAGCGCCTCTGCCGCCGCTGGTTGAGACTGCGCCACCTGGATGATCGCGAATTCATCGCCCCCGATGCGCGCGACGAGATCCTCTCCGCGAACGGAAGAGGACAGGAGTTGCGCGGTGCGCTTGAGAACCCGGTCTCCTCCCGCATGCCCTAACCGATCATTGATGGACTTGAAGGAGTCGAGATCGACGGCGAAAACCGCAACGACATCGCCCGACCGTGCGCTGCGGAGCAGTTCGTGTGCTAAACGGTTCTCGAAGAGCAGCCTGTTCGCCAGTCCCGTGAGCATATCGTGGTTTGCGAGGAACTCGGCGCGACGCTCGGCGGTCCGGCGGCTTTCCACGGCGTTGCGATATTCGTCTAGCCCGCGCGCCAATGCGCCCAGTTCGTCCGCCCTTTCGAGACCAGGTACGTCGCCTCCTTTTTCCCCGACCTTAAACTCACGCAGTCGGGCGGCCAAAGTGGTGATCGGCGACACCAGTTCGCGCCGAAGCCAGATGGCCATGCCGAATATGATAGCCACGATCACCAGGCCGCCGAGCAGGACAGAGACGATATCCCGACGGCTTTCGCGCCGGTTAGTGTCAGCCGCCTTCCATATGGCAAACGTTAGGCCTTGGCGTGCTTCGCTGCGGCTAGCCTCCAGCGCCGTCAGCGTCGCAAGAAAACGTGGCATCGCTGACTTGATGTCGGACGGTTCCGTCTGGCTGATCACGATCAGGTGATTCGAGGCCGTGGCGAAATCGGCGGCAGCTTGCTGGGTCTCACGAAGCGGAGCCCAACCTGTTCCCGACCTGTTCGCGAGAAAGCGCGCGGTCAGTCCCGAACGTTGACGGAACTCTGCAAGCCGCCGATGCAGTATCGCCCAACGCCGATCAGCTACCGTTTTTCCGCGTTCGGCGTCTCGCGTGACGTGTCCGATATCCTGTCTGAGTTGGCGCTGCGTCTGATCCAGCTGATCTTCCAGGTGGAGCGCCTGACTCAGAAGTGCAATTCGCACGTCGGCGTCATGGATTTTATTGCCGACCGACAGCCCGATGCCCAGCAATGTCAGCGCCATCAAAATGACGGACGTGCAGGCAATGGACACCCGTGCCGATATTGATAGTCGCACAGGCTTCTCCTTGAGACCGGATTGACCCCAAACGGTTACCTTATGGTTATCAGCTGGTTGACTTGCTCAAGGAACGCCGGCGCGGCGCCGCCCGCCCGCTTCTTCCGCGTAATGTTTTGCCGTCAGCCCACATGCGGCCGTCCACAATAGAATGCGAGCCTATACGGCCGGTGTGGCAGGCGGCGGCTTAATCCTTAAGCGGAGACGAGCCGCGCCGACTGCTTCGACCCATAACCGGTCACTCGCAGCCAGTTTGTCGCTCCTCAACTTCAAACACTTGTTCATACGGTGGGCACGGTGCCGATGTTGGTCATGAACTCGCTGCCAGTGATGAAGCTAGCGCGTGCGGTTCGGTTGGGCGATGATGCAGCATGATCGTGCATCAACGCCAAGCTGATGCGAGTCTGAGGGGCGTCGTGCGGTCCTATGCCGAGCGACAGGCGCAGCTTGGCACGGATTCCGTGACATCACCCTTACCGGCGAGACCTGATCAATTCATCGAGTTCTATCTGCAGGACCGCTATCGGGTTTCGCACGATGATAGCGCGGCATCATTGGCGCCCGAGGTCGTAATCGTCGGCCCCCAAAGCTATCGGCGCACACGCCTCATCCTGTCCGGCAGCATCCATGTATTCACGATCCGATTTCAGCCTGCTGGATTCCATGCTCTGTTCGGCACGCCGATGACCAAGTTGGTCAATGAAGGCATCGCGATCAGCGACGTCATCGGCCCGGCCGCGACGAATCTGCGGGATGCAGTCATGTTGGCTTGCAACTTCGATGAGCGGGTCGGCGCCGCAGAGCGCTGGTTGAGGAGCAAACTCGATCCCTTATCCCCCGCCGACCCGGTGGCGTGTTCCGCCGCAGCGTTGCAACGTGCGGGGGGAAGGTTGAGCGTGCGCGTGCTGGCCCGGGGGGCCGGACTCAGTGACCGACAGTTCACACGCCGGTTCGAGCGGCAGGTCGGCCTCACCCCCAAACTGTTTGCGCGAACGGTACGCCTGAATGCGGTACTCGACGCGAAGGTCCGCTTGCCGTGTGCCACCTGGACGGATTTGGTCCACGACGCCGGTTATGCGGATCAGGCACACTTTGTACGCGATTGCCGTGCCCTCGCTGGAGGTCCTCCCGCCAGCTTCTTTGCAGAATGGGCGCGAGGGCGCTGACGCTTTTGTTCAATCGCGGCCGTCTCGCTGGCGCTAATCTGGTCCCAACTATGGAGGACACGACATGGACCGGCGGCAAACGATATTGGCACTACTTGCGGTAGGACCGTTGATGAGCAGTGAGACAGGGGCAGCGATGCTGAACACGACGGCTGACAAGGTGCAGCGGCTAGCGGAACGATACGCCGCTGCGTGGAACGCCTCCGACATGGACGCGATGGCCAAGCTGTACTCTGATGATGTGCACTGGGTGAACATCGTGGGCATGCACTGGCAGGGCAAGGCGCAGGTCGACCAGGCTCATCGTGCTTACTTCGACATCATGTTCAAGGGTGTCCCTCTGATGCTCGAAGCAGTCGAGTCCGCCGTCGCCCTGCCCGGAGGAGCCGTGGTCGCCGTGCTTCGATGGAAAGTTGGAGCATTCAAAACGCCCTTCGGCGAGCAGATGCCGCCAAGCCGCGATCGCATGTCACTCGTTCTGATCCCGCAGGCGGATGAACTCGTCATCGCGCATGGTTCTAACGTTCAGATCAACGAGCAAGCGCAACACTCTGACCCTGTTCGTCAAAAGTAGCGATAGCCGACGCAGGATCGGAAACGCAGAGGCCCTGCCGATAGATCAGCTCAGGGGCTCGGCCCGACCTCTTCTTCCACCGGCTTTGGCGGCCAAGACCCAGATGCGGACATTCGCGCGCCAACCCCGCTGCCAGATCCTGCCATTCGTTCACGTGCAGGTCCAGCGGCACAATCGGCGCGACTTGTGCGCAGCCCGGCGGGAGCTAGACTGACCACCGGCCAATGTCTGGAGGGCGAATGATGAGGTTGGTGGCGATTGTGATGGCGGCGGGAGCGTTGACGCTTTGTGGCTGCAACAAGCAGGCGGATTCGACCGGTTCAACGTCGAATGCACAAGGATCCGCGGCTGTGACGCCTGGCCTGCCTGCTGCTCCGACAGGAGCGTCCGCAGCGGCTCCTATTCCTACCGGTCCGGCACTCGGGCAGGCAATGGACTCGAAGGGTGAATTGCGAATGGATGTGCTGGAAGCTGTTCGGACCGGCGGCGTGCTGACAGTAAAGACTCGCTTCACCCTGACCGGAGGCAAGCCGGCCAGCCGACCGCTTCCAGGTTCCTCGACCAGCGATGTGTACCTGACGGCGGCCGACAAGAAGTTCATGATGCTTACCGACGATCGCGACAAGGCGCTGATGTCGAGCAACAACTACCCCAACTTCGACCAGGTGGGATCGTCACAGACCTGGTGGGGCAAGTTCCCGGCGCCCCCCGCCGAGGTCAAGGCGGTGAACTTCTACTTCTACGGTTTCGACCCGGTGGAAAATGTCGCGATTACCGACCGCTAAGGTGCCGTGCACATGGCTGCTGGCATCTGCCGCGCTGCTGACCGCTGCCTGGGCCGGCGCGCAAACCGGTCCCGTGGACGATGCCGCCGCCGACGCGACCGCGCAGGCGGCGCTGCCCAGAGCCGAGATCCGGACCATCACGTCGGAGGTGAGGACGATCCAAGGCCTGGGCAATGGGCTGGCCGGCTCGGCACGCAGCCTGTCCGGCAACGTCGTTCCCATTGCAACAGTGCAGCGGTCGCTGGAGGGCAAGGGGCTGACCACCCGCATGGTCAATGGCGCACTTGAGGTCAGCCTGCCGGGCGATGTGCTCTTCGACTTCGACAAGGCAACGATCCGCCCCAACGCGGTCGCTACACTCGAGAAGGTCAAGGCGGCGGCTGAGACGACGGCCCCTCGGCCTATCATCGTCGAAGGGCATTCGGACGCGCTTGGTACGCCGGCGCACAATCAGCCATTATCGGAAGGACGTGCCGCAGCCGTCGCGAGCTGGCTTGCGTCGGCTGGGGTCGAGCGCGCTCGACTTCAAAGCCGCGGCTATGGTGCGACGAGACCGATCGCGCCTAACACCACGCCGTCAGGTGCAGACGATCCGGCCGGCCGTCAACGGAATCGCCGAGTCACAGTCACTCTTTAGATCGACGAGCAGCACTTGGGCCGAAATGGATCGCCTGGATAGCGGCTCGTCCCTAGTCATGGGCGAAGTTCCGGACAGTCGGATTTCCCCGTGACCCGTGCAGCGGATCACGTTCGTGAACTGTGACATACGACGGGCGCTGCAACTTGTACGTTGGCGACGCCCACGATCCACGATAGCTTCAGCCCTGCGTAACATGCGGCAGACAGGATGCTCGAAGAACACGAGCGGATTTCCGACGCCGTTGTGTGGGGATCCACCGGGGGGAAGCCACGTCATCTAGATGGGGGATGTGAGATGCGGCGACCCGTTCTGCTATATGCCATTGGACTGACTGCCGCGTCACCGCTCCCCGCCGAGCAGAAGCCCGTCGTCCGATCTCAGAGCGACCTGGCACAGAGCCACGTTCTGCTGGACGGGTTACCCAGCAAGGCCATGTGGGATAAAACCTTTGTGACGGAAGTGATCCCGAAGCTTCGCGCCGAATCAGAGCGTATTCGCTCAGAGTACGACGTCCTTGACCCAGCGGTCGCGTTGCAGTTGCGTGCCGGTCTTGCTGCCATCGCAATCCTGCAAGGCCGGGCGCGGGATGCAACGGCTCTGGTAGCGGAAGCACGCGCGGCGGCCACCAAGCCGCAAGACCGTTCCCTCGCGCTGCTCCCGATCGATGTGGCTGCGGCATCCAGGCCGACCGACCGCACTGACTGCAAGGCTGGCGCAGCACACATCGCTGATCTTCTCCGCTCGAGTGACGCTGCGGTGACGCGGGACACCGTCCTTGGTAGGCTGTCGCAGTTTGAGACGACGAGCGCAGCCTTTCTGGTCGGCCTGGCTCGTTCACGCATTGATCAGGCCGCCGGCGACGGCCAAAGGATCACGGTTCTGCAAGGGTTGGACCTCGCAAATTGGCGTGTTCAAGCCACTATTCTGCCACCCTGCCGCACTGCCTACTCAGCCGCCATGCGAGCTTGGCTCGCGGAACCGCGCAACCGTCCAACCGACATCTGGACCCACCGCGAACCAGAGCCCAAGCTGCTTGCTGGAGCTAAACCCGTCGTGGTCGCAGTGTGGGACGGCGGGCTCGATCCATCGTTGTTTCCGGGGCAACTCGCCATTGACCCGGCAGAGCCAATGGATGGCCGCGACAACGACGGCAACGGAGTCGCGGACGACTGGAACGGCCCGACCTACGGCAATCACATGGAACCGGCTCCAGCTCCGCTGGCGCCCATTTCAAACGAACTGGCAAAGCAGCTCGCCTTCCAGATGGTGCTGCGCAAAGGTGAGATGGACCTGTCGACTGGTGATGACACGCCGGAGGCGGCGATCTACGGACAACGCGCACGTGAGGCGGACGAAGTTGCGCAAGAGCGCGACGCGCTGCTATGGGATGAGGTCGGCTATTTCAGCCACGGTACGGCAGTTGCCAGCGAGATTGCGGATGGAGCGCCGTTCGTTCGGCTCTACAACGTTTCCGTTCTGCCGTTCAGACGAGATCCCGGGCCGATCCCGCTCGACGAGAAGCAGATCGACCGGTGGATTGCCGCTATCGGGCACCTCGGCGGGCGCTTGCGGGGAGCTGGCGTGCGGGTGGTCAACATCAGTTGGGCGGTCACGGCCGACGAGATAGCATCGAGCTTACGCGACACCGAAGCAGCCGGCGAGTCCCAGGCATCGGCGCGCGCGAACGTCATGTTCGAACATGTCGAGGCGGCACTTCGGCGATTGATAAGGGATTGCCCCGATATCCTGTTTGTGGCGGGCGCCGGCAACAGCAACCAAAGCGACGACCTGCTTGCAGCAGTGCCGCAGTCTCTTCACGAACCTAACATGCTGGTCGTTGGCGCGGCGGGCATAAACGGCCGCCTGGCCAACTTCACGACTTTCGGGAAAGGCGTCGACATTTACGCCTGGGGCGTTGGCGTGCCCGTCCGTTTGCCGGGTGGCATGAAAGCCAAGGGCACAGGAACCTCAGAGGCCGCACCATTGGTCGCCCGCGCTGCGGCTTCGATGCTTGCGGTGCGACCAAGCCTGTCACCAACCGCCTTGGCAAAAGGCCTGTTAGCCACAGCTAGCCGGGGTGATGACGGAGTGAAATTGCTTGATACGGCTGCAGCGGTTCGCTGGGCCACATCGCACTGAGGCCCGGTCATTTGACGTGGCTTTGATGCTGCTCAGCAACGAACAGTCGTTCACGATTACTCGCCTCGACATGACGGCCGCCAGACCTGATACCTGCGGGGCAGTTTAAACCTGGAGCCTCAGCCATGTTTAAGATCGACCCGTCTCGTGCGATTGGCGCCTATGCCGCCGTCATGACCGCGATTGCCGGTTACGCCGTTCTCGGTGCCGCGACCGCCCCTCCAACGAGGTTCGACACCATCGATGTGCGGCGGATTAATGTCCGCGAGGACGATGGCACCCTTCGGATGATCATCGCCGGACGCGACAACATCGGCGGCATTATCATCGGCAAAAACGAGTATCCGCATCCGAACCGCACGGAGGCAGGCATAATCTTCTTCAATGACGAGGGGGCAGAGAATGGCGGTCTGGTGTTCAACGGCAAAATCGTGGCCGGAAAGCCGGTAAATGCCGGCAGCCTGACGTTCGATCGCTGGCACCAGGATCAGACCATACAGATGACGTCGGAGGAGGACGGTGCACGCCGCCACGCGGCCTTCATCGTCAATGACCGACCCGATGAGCCGATGCGTTTCGATCAAATCGGCAGGTTGGGAACCATGAAGGCCAGCCCCGCGAAAGACGCGGCGATTCGCCAAGCTAACATGGTCGGCACGCAGCGGGTCTACCTCGGGAGCGCAGCTGATCGCAGCGCCGAGTTATCGCTTCGCGATGCCAACGGGCGGAAGCGCCTTGTGCTTCGTGTTGAGCCCGCCGGTGCCGCTTCGGTTACCTTCCTTGACGAAAAAGGCCGCGCGGTTAGCCGTGTAGCTCCAGGCAGCTGACGCCAAGACCCAGTTCCGGACCTTCACACCCCTCAACTCGCTTCCCGCAATCGGACATTTGTTCATGCACGGGCGATACGAGAGGTCGAGGAATGGTGCGCTGCTGAAACCTCAGCTATCACAAAGTGATGACGGTCGG
Organism: Sphingomonadaceae bacterium OTU29LAMAA1; assembly: GCA_024072375.1. Lineage (NCBI taxonomy): Bacteria > Pseudomonadati > Pseudomonadota > Alphaproteobacteria > Sphingomonadales > Sphingomonadaceae > Sphingomonadaceae bacterium OTU29LAMAA1. The sequence goes on along the minus strand of CP099617.1, from coordinate 2,962,837 downwards.
ATCAACCTATCCCCTCCGCGGCCATGGCCGCCTGGACGGCGGGCCGCGCCTTCATGCGCTCCCGCAAGCCGAGTAGTGGCAATGGCAGATCTAGCGCAAACCGATCCGCCCAGAGCAGCATGACGAACAGGTAGAAGTCGGCGACGCTCGGCGTGGCCCCGAACAGATAGTCGCCCTGCAAGCCATCGGAAAGAGGTTGCATCAGGCGGAGCACCGTATCGCCTGCCCTCGCTTTGTCGGCAGCGCTACCGGCGTGCCACATCGGCTTGTACGCCCGGTGGATTTCGGTCGTGATATATGTCAGCGCCTCGATGACCCGCGTCCGCCCCATCGCGCCGCCGATCTGCAACGCAGGCGTCTCGCCAGCGATCCAGTCGAGAACCGCTAGATTCTCGGTGATCATCGTGCCGTCGTCGAGAATGAGCGCCGGCACGTATTTCTTCGGATTGATCCGTGCGAAGTCTTCGCCGCCAGCCGTGCGGAACGTGCGCAAATCGACGCGTTCGGCTTCAAACGCCATTCCCGCCTCTCGAAGCGCGATGTGGTCGGCCAGGCTGCAAGCGAGCGGGCTATAATAGAGCTTCATCGAACAGATTCCTTGTGAGACATGGCATGGACGGTGATCGCGATTGCCAACACAGCAGGCAGCGTCACGGCAGGAAAATCGCGAAGCAGCGCGGACGGACCACAGATCCCGACTGCCACTTCCCAGACGTGGAAGAGCGCATGCCCCGAGAGCCAGATCGCGGCCGCCCCCCAGGAAACCGAACGATGGATCGGACGTGCTGCACCCAACAGGAACGCCGTGCCGACGCCGAGGAAGATCAACCCGATGTCGCGTACGAAATGCTGGTTGAATGGTCCGGTCGTGGTGACGCCGGGAACCGCGAAATACCAGCTCACGGGCGACGCGAGCATGAAGACGCCGTTTGCGACCGCGCCCACTCCCAGCAGAATTGCGATGCCCAGGACGACGCGGCTCACCGGCCTGCGAACCATGTGTCGTAGTCAGTCGCGCCGATATGCGCTCCGGCCGCGGGCATGAGCGAGATGTCGTCGATCTTCGCGCCAAAATAGAGCGCGTCTGCCTCCCCCACTACGCCGCGCGCGTCACCGGTCGCCTCGAGATAGCGACGCACTAGCGCGTCCATCCGGAACGCCGTCGGGCCCGCCACCTCGATCGTCCCGTTCGCAGGCGGCGCGACGACGATCGCGGCGAGCGCGTCCGCAACGTCATTGGCCGCAATCGGCTGGAACAAGGCGGTCGATAGGTGGATCGCTTCGCCCGCTGCGGCCGAATGCGCGATGCCGCCTAGGAATTCGAAGAACTGCGTCGAATGCAGGATCGTATAGGGCATGCCCGACGCGCGGATCAGCGTCTCTTGCGCGACCTTCGCGCGCATATAGCCGCTGTCGGCAATGCGCTCGGTCCCGACGACCGACAGCGCGACATGGTGCCGGACGCCCGCGCCTGCTTCGGCAGCAAGGAGGTTGCGGCTTGAGGTTTCGAAAAACGCGAGCACCGCGGCATCCTCGAACGATGGCGAGTTCGCGACATCGACGACCACTTCCGCCCCCGCCAGCGCCTCGGCGAGGCCCTCCCCCGTCAGCGTGTTCACGCCGCTGTTCGGCGACGCGGCGACGGCCTGGTGTCCCGCTGTCTCCAAACGCGAAACGAGCTTCGAACCGATGAGGCCAGAGCCCCCGATAACGACGATCTTCATGTCCCGATACCTTCTGCAAAGCGGCCCGCCGGATCGGCATGGGCTCACTGTAGGACGGGAGGTAGCAGGGCCTTGGCCCAGGCTCGTAGAGCCAAGAACCGCGAAAGCGACTAGGCCAAGATCATCATTCTCGGTCGGCCAGCAGTCGTCGTAAGGCGGCGACCGCCTCGTCCACCCTGTTCGGGCGAAGGTTCGTTGCGCTCAGCAACAACCCCGGCATACGGCGCTCGAGATCCTGATACCAAGGCGACAACGGCGACGGCGCGATCCCGAGTTCGGGCGCGCGCCGCGCCAGCGCCATATCGTCGATCCCCTGTGGCAATCTCAGGAGTGCGATCGGGCCGGCGACGGTCTCGAGCGAATAATCCGCCTCGAGCGCACGGTGCAGCGCGGCAAGCCGTTCGGCATAGAGCCGCTTCATATTGCGCAGGTGACGCAGGTAATGACCCTCGGCGAGCAGCTGAGCGATCGCAAGCTGCGACGGCGCGAAGAAGCTTGGCCCCAAGGTTGCCGCCGCTTGCCCGAAGCGCGTGGCGAGCGCCATCGGCGCGACGACGAAGCCGATCCCGACCCCGGGCTTTAACGTCTTGCTGAAGCTGCCCACATGGATCACGCGCCCCGCGGTATCGCCGCTTGCCAGCGCCGGCGCGGCACGCGCGCCAAGTTGGAGCTCCCCCAGATAGTCATCCTCGATGATCCAACCGTCGGCCGCCTCGGCCCAGTCCAGCAACGTCCGTCGCCGGGCATGGCTCATGGTCGCGCCCAGCGGGGAATGCTGCCCTGGCGTGACGATCGCGACTCTGGCGTCGGGCGCGAGCGCTATTCCTGCAGCAACGTCGATTCCCTCGCCGTCAACGGGCACGGCGACCGGGCCGACGCGCGCCATCTCCAGTCCCATGCGGGTTATGGGGTAGCCCGGCTCCTCCATCCAAGCGTGCTGCCCCGATGCGCCCAGCACCTGCAACGCCAGCGCGAGCCCACCGCGATAGCATACAGTGACGATGACTTGGTCGGGCACGCAACGGAGACCTCGCGCGATCGCTAAGTAGGCGGCAATCTGCTCTCGCAGTGCGGGGTGCCCGCGCGGATCGGGATAGGTCGTCGGCGTCATCGCATCATCGCGGACCGCGCGTCCGAGCAGGTTGGCCCAGAGCTTTGTCGGAAACGCATCCTGCGCCGGCACGCCGGTCTGAAAGGGCAACGCCGTTAGCGAAAAGCCGCGCAGCATCGTCGAGAGCGGCCGGACGATCGGCTCGCTCGGCGCGGAAGCATGGCGGGGAGGCTTGGCGATCACGCGGGTGCCGGCCGAACCGGCGGTGCTCAGCAGCAATTCAGACACTAGCGCATCGTAAGCAGCCTGCACGGTTCCTCGAGCTACACCCAGCTGGCTTGCCAGATCGCGGACTGATGGCAGGCGCGCGCCAACCTCCAGCCGCCCGTCGTCGATCGCCGTTCGGATGTTGTCGCACACTTGATGAGAGAGCGACATTGTCGCCCTACGGTCCGGCTTGATGATGAAGTGCGCATGGGAAGCCATGCTCTTACGGTACAGTGTTAGTGTCCCATAACGAATGCGTTCCGATGCCTCTGGCGACGAGTGCAAAATCTCGGTGCCAAGACCATTGCCTAACGGAGGGAGCGAGACCCACAAGTGGCCATTCGAGCGGCCTTCCCCGCCTCTCACTTTTGGACATTCGTTAATCTGCTTGAACGGCAGTTCCGCGGCGACTGAGTTAGCCGGTTACCTTCTCGGATGAGCCTATAGCAATCACCGCCGGTAGACGTCGGGTACAGCAGGCGGCATTCCTCTGAGAAAGTCGCAACGAAAGAGGATGAGGCCGAGTGCAGATTACCAGGCGAACCGTCATCGGCGCGGCAACCGCGCTGACCGGCACAGCGATAGCGGATCCATCCTACGCGCGAGACAACGCGCGATGGCATGCTCTCGCGCAGGATGTGAAAGCGCAGATGGCATGGTCCTGGGATTGTTACCGTGATCGTGCCTGGGGCAAGGACGAAATCAAGCCGGTAAGCGGCACCTTCTCGAGCTTTCCGCTCAAAATGCATCATCTCGGGCTCAGCCTCATCGAGGCGCTCGATACGCTGTGGGTGATGGGTCTCGACTCCCGGTTCGATGACGGCGTCGCGTGGATCAAAACCCACTTCGACGCGGACGTCGATGGCGAGGTCTCGGTGTTCGAGACGTCGATCCGTCTCGTCGGCGGGCTGCTCTCCGCCCACCTCGCGAGTGGTGAGGCGGTGTTGCTCGCCAAAGCGCGCGATCTGGCGGATCGGCTACTGCCGGCCTTCGCGACGCCGACCGGCATGCCCTACCGCTTCATCAACCTCAGAACCGGCGTACCGCGCGACGCGGTCACCAGCCCTGCCGATATTGCCACCTATCTGCCAGAATGGGGCACGCTCAGCCAGCTGACCGGTGATCCTCGTTATGCGGCAGCCGCACGCAAGGCGATGATCGCGGTCTTCGAGCGGCGCTCTCCCCTCGGTTTGGTGGCAACCAAGATCGACGTGCTGAGCGGCGCCTGGCGTTCGCGTACCGCGACGATCGGCTCCTATTGCGACAGCTTCTTCGAGTATCTGTGGGATAGCTGGCAGCTGTTCGGCGATGCCGATTGCAAGTGCATGTACGATGTTTGCACTGCCGCCATCCTCAAGCATCAGCAGGTCTGGAAGGATCATCAGCTGTGGTTCGCCGACGTCGACTTCGAAACCGGCGCCGTGATCTCGACCGAGCAGGATGAGCTCGCCTCCTTCTATGGCGGCCTGCTCGGCCAAGGTGGCGCGCTCAAACAGGGTGCCGCCTATACCGAGAGCTGGGCCAACGTGCAGGCGCGCTATGGCGTCCTGCCAGAAGGCTATGACTATGCGACATCACGCCCGACCCAGGTCACCAACGCACTGCGCCCCGAACTTGCCGACGCGGCCTTCACACTCTGGCTGATCGATCGAAACTCACACTGGCGCGAGATTGGTCGCCTCCACTATGAGGCGATGAAGCGGTGGAACAAGGCTCCCTTTGGCTACACGGACCTTGCCGACGTGACAGCAACGCCCAAGCGTCAGGCCGATCACTGCCCAGGCTATTGGTGGTCCGAGCAGATGAAATATTACTACCTACTGTTCGCCGATACGCCGCGCTTTGACTATTCCGACAACTACCTGTCGACCGAGGGCAACATTCTCAAGGGCCTGCGTCGCAACCAAGCGTAGGATAGAAGCTACACCGATCCCTTCTCATCTGAGTAGCTCGTCCACCGAAGGATCACCTTGCCGGCAGATTTCCCTTTTGTTCTGCCTGCGGCTGACTCATAGAATCAGCATGCCGATCCGCCCCGAGAACCGCTGGCTCTATCCGATAGACTGGCAGCAGCTGTCGGCGACCGTCCGCTTCCGCCGCGCCGGTGCACGCTGCGAACAATGCGGGCGGCCGCATCTGCGCCACGTCGCCCATCTCGGCGATGGGCGCTGGTGGGATGGCGAGGCACGCTGCTGGCGGAGCGACCGCGGCCGGCGCATCGCGATCAAAACCGGGGTCGCGCTCGGCGCGGTGCGGATCACCAAGGTGGTACTCGCCTGCGCGCATCTCGACCATGATCCGGGCAATAGCGCGCCCGACAATCTCAAGGCGTTATGCCAGCGCTGCCATATCCTTCACGATGCCGCCGAGCACCGCTGGCAGCGCTGGTGGAACCGCTTCCGACTGCGCGCCTGCCGCGACCTCTATGAGGATCCTCGCCTCACCCGGCAGCGGCTAAGCCGATAAAAACCAATTTCCTGAAATCAGAAGCTCGCCGACGACCCACACCCGGACATTCGCGCGCCCTTTCCGGCTTCCCAACTTCAGACACTCGTTCATGTCCGCGCCCAAAGTGAAGTTAGGACGGCGAGCCCCTCCCTCTGACTGCCAGGCTTTCTCGAAGGGATCGAATTATGGGAAAGTCCGTAGCCGAAAATTGAGGATCAGGTGTCGGACAAACTCGCGGCTGCGACGCGCCCAACTGTTGCAAGCACGGCAACGGCATCCCGGTCCATTGGTTCGGCAAGTCGCGCCGGTTCAAAATAAGCCGTGACGATCAGGGGGCTCCGCCCGGCCGGTCCACCAAAGGCGAGATCGACGTAGATGTGCTTCGTCTTACCAATCCCAGTTCCCGTTTTATCTCCGGAGATCCAGTTGGTAGGGAAGCCCGAACGGATCCGGTCCTGTCCTGTTTTGACTTCTGCCATCCATGCCCGGAGCATCGCGCGGCTTTCTGCGGTGAGGATGGTGCCATAGACTAGCGCAGCCGACGTTGCGGCCATGGCGGCGGGTGTAGTGGTATCGAGATCGGTCCCCGGCGGGGTGACGTTAAGTTCGGGCTCGTATCGGTCAAGCCGGCTACTCTTGTCGCCGATCGATCGCCAGAACGCTGTGAGTTGCGATGGACCGCCGAACCGACGCATCAGGACATTAGCTGCCGTATTGTCGCTAGTGACGAGTGCCGCCCGAGCTAACTCCTGGACGGAAAGACCTTTCCCCAGGTTCACACTGGTCACCGGACTGACGGGGAGCATATCCTCTTTCGTCCAGCGAAGAGTTTCCCTCAGATCGATTTGGCCTGCGTCGGCCTTAGCGAGCAGCATGGCAGCTAAGGACATCTTGAACGAACTGGCATGGGTGAAACGCTCGTTTTCTCGCCAGCCAAACGCTGTTCCCCGCACAGGATCGAAAACATACGCCCCGAGACGACCATCCGCGTTCTCCTCAAGCGCACGAAGTTCGCCGATGCTGGTGGTTTCCGGTAGTATCGTTCGCGCATGTGATAGGCAGCCGGGAAGCAGCAGGGCAGCCCCACCGATCAGCGTAGTACGCCGATCGAACGTCAGCGATGTGTAGGAGGGAGCTTTCATAAAAGCGGCATATCATCGTTAAGATCACGAAGGCTATATTACCGCAAACGAACGGTGATCAGGAGGGTCGGCGCTTTCTCAAAGGGATCGGGAAAAGAGAAAACGCCAGCGTTCTCGCAACCTGCCCAGTCTCGTATTTCGAGAACCATAACGCCTTCGCCTGTCCACCTCGATCACCCATTGACGTTGTCGGTGGGGCGGGGCTGATGGTCATGTGAGCATCGGTCCTATGTCCCTCATCCTCGGTCTGTTCGAGGCACAGATGCTGGTACTGGCGGCTGCCATCATCGGGCCGGGCGGGATGGCGCGACGCTCTCTCGGAGCGTTGCTGATCGTTCTGTGCGGCGTGCTGACGCCGTTCACTATCGGCTATGCAGGTTTCTACGATCGATGGCCGTGGCTTTCGTTCGCGCCGTTCGCCGTTCCTCTGGCAATGGGGCCATTGCTCTACGCGCATCTGAACGCCCTGATCTTCAATCGCCCGATACCCCGTTGGCACGCCGCGTTGCCGGTGGCCCAGTTCGCTTATCAGGCTGTCGCTTTCTGCCTGCCGCTCGATCTGCGCGGCGCGTTCGACCAGCAGGTGCAACGCCCTTGGCTTGACCCAATCCTTGCGGCGCTGCTGGTAGCGTCGATGGTCGGATATGCCGTTGCAGCCCTGCGTGCGCTGCGCCGGCATCGAGGCTGGCTCATGGCACGCCGATCCGACCTCGCCGCGGCGAGGCGCGTGCGGGCCGTGCTGATCGCCTATGCAGCAATAGCGACGGTGCGGACGGGATACCTGATCGCTGATGCGTTGATCGCGCCGCTCTCTTACTTCGATATGTTCGGTTTCTACGTCGTGCTGGCTGTCGTCGGCAATTATCTGGCGATTGAGGGCTGGCGGCAGGCCGACGCCCGACCGCAGCCGATCGTGGAGCCAATCGAGCGCGACTGGCGGCCGATCGCGGCCGGATGGATGGACCGGATCGAAGCGCATGGATGGTGGCGCGATCCGGACCTCGATCTTGCCGAGCTGGCCCGCAGGCTGGGGACCAACACCGCCTATCTGTCCCGCGGCCTCAACGAGGGGCTGGGGCTAGGGTTCGCCGAAGCGATCAACGGGCTGCGCGTCGAGCATGTTGCCGTCCGCCTGCGGGACGGCACCGATGGCGATATCCTGACGCTCGCGATCGATGCCGGCTTCGGATCGAAGGCGACCTTCAACCGCGTTTTCAAGGAGCGGTTCGGCGTCACGCCTTCGACCTATCGTCGCGTCTCAACCGTCAAAAATGACGCGGAACGCCCGGATTTGCAGCGCAACACCTGACCGGCATCGGCATCGGCTCGGGGCACATCCGCTCGGAGCAAGACCATGATACATCTCGATCGCCGGCACCTTCTGACGGGAGCGTCGGGCCTAGTCGCAACCGCCTTTCTGCCCGCTCCCGCCAAGGCGAACGATACGCTGCTGTCACCCGTGGCGATGCGATCAGATATCGCCATCCTGTGCGACGCCTATGCCAGCTTGCATCCCGGCCTCTATCGCTATCTGACCCCGGCGAACTTCCAGCGCCAGCGCCAGCGCCTCGATCGCTTCGCCGCGACGCCCCATACGCTGGGAGATTTCTACCTGGCGCTGTCGGCGTTTACCGCCAGCATCCGGTGCGGTCACAGCTTTCCCAACCCCGCCAACCAGACACAGGCCGTCGCGTCGGCACTGTTCGGCAAGCCCGATCGCTTACCGTTCGCCTTCAGATGGCTGGACCGGCGCATGATCGTCACCGCCGATCTCGGCAGCGGGCATCATCTGCCGATCGGAAGCGAGGCCGTCGCGATCGACGGTATCAGCGCACGCGACATGCTGGCGAAAATGCTCCCTTATGCCCGCACGGACGGCAGCAACGATGCGCGGAAGGTAGCCGACCTCGGCATACCCGGTGATGCCGATGAGCCGACATTCGACGTGCTCCGGGCGCTGCTGTTCCCATCGTCCGGCCCCTCGGCCCGTGTGGTGGTGCGGATCACCGGCAGAGACGAAACGATCGTTTGCCCCTTGATCACGGCCGCAGCGCGCAACGGGGCGTTGCGCCATCCCTCCAAGGATTCCCCCTATGGCTGGACGTTCGAGGTGCGCGGCCAGGTCGGCATCCTAACCATGCCGACCTGGACGGTTTTCCATGAAAAATGGGATTGGCAGGGCTTCATCGACGCCAGTCTGGACACCGCCGTCGATCGCCAACTCTCGGGCTTCGTCATCGACGTGCGTGACAATGGGGGAGGGCTCGATTGCGGGGCGGCGATCATCGCCCGCCTGATCGAAGCGCCGCTGCCCGCCGACAGCTATTCCCGCCATGTACGCTACCGCAAGATACCCGATCGGCTGGCCCCCTACCTTAAAACCTGGGATCGCAGCTTCAAGGATTGGGGAGCGTCGGCAATCGGTCCTGACGCGGCCGGCTTTTACACTCTGACCCGTCCCGGCGACGCGTCCGACACCGACACTATCCTGCCCAAGGGTCGCCGGTTCGCCGGCAGGGTCGCCGTTCTCGTCGGCCCTAAGAACGCTTCGGCGACCTTCGGCTTCGCAGGCCTCATGCAGCGTCAGCGGCTGGGAACGCTGGTTGGCGAGCAGACCGGCGGCAACCGCCGTGGCATCAACGGCGGTGCCTTTTTCTTTGTCGGGTTGCCGGCATCAGGCGTCGAGGTCGATCTGCCGCTGATCGCCTATTGGCCTGATACATCACAGCCGGATGCTGGAATAATGCCCGATATCACCGTGTCGGCCCGGATTGCCAATATTCAAGCCGAACGGGATGCCGCGCTGATGCGGGCGGTCGTCGTGGTAAGTTGAACTATCAGTCTTCCCGATTGGGAATGGCGATCGAGACGGCCGAGGCTCCCTATTGGGATCGAGATCTGGGAACGCCGGAAGCCTCCCGAAAATGTCCCGCTCGCAGAAATAAGAAGCAACGCGTGCCGACCGGCGTTAGCTGGCGCGATAGTCAAGGTTGGTGCAAACGCACCCTCATGGTTCTCAGGCGAGGAAGAATGGATTTCTGGGGCAGCGGCCCAGATGGTCGGCAGGCCGGGGGTTTCAGCTTCCATCTGCTGACCGCGAACGCACCCGAGGAGGAAGTCCGGCGACACAGTCATGATGAAGCGCATTTCGTCCTAGTACTCGCTGGCGGCTACATGTCATCGGCAAACGACGCCCCGCTGGTGTCCGATACGCCGGTTCTGATCTACAATCCGCCAGGCACAACACATCAGGATCGGTTCTACGGCGGCAGGGGCCGCTTTCTCGCCATATCAGGCGGGACAGGCTCCGAGGCTGCGGCTCTCTGCTTGCGCGATCCCTATGCGTATCGACTTGCCCATGACATTGCGCATCAGATCGATACGGCGACGCCGTTCAGGCTGGAAGCCTGCACCCTGCAACTTCGTGGCCTTGTGCTGCCGCTCTCGTCTGACGAGCCGCGAAAGGCAGATTATCCACCGTGCTGGCTCGGCCGTGCGGTCGAGTTGATATTCACCAGCGACGATCCCGATATCTCCGTTGCCAAGGTCGCATCGGATGCCGGGGTCCATCCCGTCCATCTTGCTCGTGTGTTCAAACGCTTTCTCGGGTGTTCGCCCGGCGAATACCTACGCGGCCATCGATTGGAACGAGCGGCAGCGATGCTCGGAAAGGGTGTCGCTTCACTTGCTGATGTTGCGCAATCGGCCGGCTTTGTCGATCAGGCTCATCTGGCCCGAAACTTTCAGAGTCGCCTCGACACCACTCCCACACAGTGGCGTAAATCACGCCATGTTGCGCGGATACAAGACACGGACGCCGCCTTGCGGCAGGAACCGGCTTCGTCCCTTTAGGAACCCTGTCGGTGGTATCAGTCAAAGCTTTCACTGTTGCGGTATGCGCTGTCGTATTGTCCGCTGCGGCCCCTGCTCCGCCTATCGATCCCGCTATCGCCAAGGCTCTTGCCGCCTTTGAGCATGACGAACACCCCGATCTGCGTGGGGTCGTCGTACTTTGCGATGGGCGCGTGGTCGCAGAGCGCTATTACAATGGCGAAGTGGCGAACACCCTTCACGACATCCGTTCGGCCGGGAAGAGCATCACCGCCTTGCTCGTCGGTATAGCGATCGACCGGGGCAAGATTCATGGAGTGGCCGATACTGTTGCCACCTATTGGCCCGAGGCCAAGGGCAGCGCGATAGGCGACGTGGCCATCACGGATGTCCTGACGATGCGTTCAGGGCTGGCCGCGTTCGATGAGGATGCCGCATCGCCGGGCAACGAGGACAAGCTCGATGCAGCTCCCGATCCACTGGTATTCTTGCGTTCCATCCCCCGCGCCGATCCACCCGGGTCGCGATATCGCTACAACTCAGTCACCGCCTATACCGCCGGGGTCGTCGTCGCGAAGGCAGCCGGGCAATCAATGGCTGATTTCGCACGGGCTTCGCTGTTCTTGCCGCTAGATATCCGTCGCTGGGAATGGGCGTCGGATGCCGCTGGCTACACTAAAGGCCAAGGCAACCTGTCTCTGACGACACGTGATTTCGCGACGATCGGCGAAATGGTGCGGGGGGAAGGCCTGTATCGGGGCCACCGCATCGTCAGCGCGGAATGGATACGGAACGCGCTTGCTCCGAAAGTCGGCATCGCCGACAGCGATCCTTACGCTGAGGGCTATGGCTATTTCTGGTATTCGAAGGTTCAGCAGATCAATGGCAAACCAGTCCCCGTTTCCTTCGCGTCGGGCAACGGCGGTAACAAGATATATGTGATTCCGAGCCACCATATGGTAGTTGCTGTCACGTCCAGTGCTTACGGTCGCGGCTACGGCCAGCGGCGATCGGAAGCGATCCTGAAGGCCATCCTTGCAACGGACCGGCCGTAGCAAGCTGCCTACGCCCGGCCGAGTTGATTTGACGAATTCCCGTGCGCACCGTTGCGCGCGTCCCGAAAAGGAAGGTCCTCGGCCGGCAGGACCCAGAAGCTGACATTCGCGACCATTATCGCGCCTCCGCAAAGCAGCCGTTCGTTCATGTTCCCGTCCGAAGCGCACGAGCGATATTGGCAGCGAGTTCCGAGCGAGACTGCGCACTTTGCTTCCAGGCAGGTTGGCCCGGGCGTGTCCGCCAGGACTCGCTGAGTGGACTGTTGTCGACGGTGTCAAAGCCAAATTCGCCGTAAAGGTGTGCGACGACAGCCACAGCTTCAGGAAAGTCACTGGATGCGGATAAGGCTAGCCGGTCAGGTGAGTCAGCTGGCCGCCCCCAGGTCAGGATCCGAGGCGCCTGTATGTGCGTGAATGCCTTCACCACCTTGGAGGCGGAAAGCTGCTCCTGTCGTAGCTCGTGCTCGGTCTTCTCTCCAGAGTCCACGACTGGGTAGCTTCCGTCTCGCCACGGCATGTAGTTGTTCGTGTCGATCACGATCTTGCCGGCAAGTGCATCGACAGGCATGTCGTTCACGAGCTTGAGGGGGACGGCGATGACGACGAAATCGCCAGCCACAGCAGCGTCGACCGCATTTGCTGCCCGTGCAGCCGGGCCGAGCTGGTCCACCAGTTCCGCCAATGTCTCAGGTCCGCGCGAGTTGGCGATCACGACCGTATAGCCGCTCGCGACCGCCGCGCGGGCGAGGTGGCTGCCCACCTCGCCCGCGCCGATGATGCCGATAGTCGTCATTGCCGCTCTATGCCCCGAACGCGCCGTCGATCGTGTGCATGGCACCGGTCACGAAGCCCGCCTCAGGCCCTGCCAGCCAGGCCACCATGCCGGCGACCTCCTCGGGGCGGCCATGACGCTTGATCGCCATGAACCCGTGCATCAGCTCCTTCATCGGTCCATCTTCCGGGTTTGCGTCAGTGTCGATGGGACCTGGCTGCACGACGTTGATCGTGATCCCGCGAGGTCCAAAGTCGCGCGCCAGCCCGCGGGCCAATCCTTGCAGTGCTGATTTGCTCAGGGCGTATGAGGCCATGCCAGGCACCGGCATGCGATCGCCGTTTACAGAGCCGATCACGACGATCCTACCGCCTTCCGGCATCTGCCGGGCCGCTTCGACCGAAGCGTGATAAGGCGCATGGACGTTGACCCTGAACAGGCGATCGATCTCGTCCGGATCCTGTTCCAGCGCATCGCCGAAGATCGCGAAACCGGAGTTTACGACGAGCACGTCGAGCGGTCCGGTTTCCCTAACTCGCGCGATCACCGCGTCGCGATCCGCGCTATCGGTTTGAACGGCAATACTGCCAGTGTCTGCCGCCAGTCGCTCGGCTGCGTCCCGCGACCCGGCATAGGTGAAGGTCACTGCGGCGCCTTCCGAAGCGAACCGCCGAACGATCGCTGCCCCGATCCCGCGGCTCCCTCCGAGAACGAGGACGGACTTTCCCTGAAACGTCGCCATGACACTTTCCTTGAGTTTTAATGTAAGACTCGCTACATAAAACTCCGGAGATGCAGGTCAAGGATTATTGTAATAGTGACTACAGATAAACCTCGCGGGCGTGGCCGCCCTCGCTGCTTCGATCCGGAAGAAGCGGTCGCCACGGCCCAGCATCTGTTTCACGCACGCGGTTATGATGGGGTCAGCGTCGCGGATCTGACCGCTGCGCTCGGCATCAACCCACCGAGCTTCTACGCTGCCTTCGGCAGCAAGGCCGGGCTCTACGCTCGTGTGCTCACGCGCTACAATGACATCAACGCCGTACCTCTTGCCAGTCTGCTTCGCGGTGACCGCCCGGTATCGGAGTGCCTGACTGCTGTCCTTGAGGAGGCGGCTCAATACTACGCAGCCGACCCCAAAGCGGCCGGGTGCCTCGTTCTGGAAGGTGTCCGCTCCGCTGATCGGGACGCGCGCGAAGCTGCCCTTGCCTACAATCTCGGCGCCGAAGGCGTGATCCGCGACTACCTCGCTGTTCGCTGCCCTGACCAGGCGGTGGAATTGACGGACTTTGTGAGCACGACGATGTCCGGACTGTCGGCTAAGGCCCGCACCGGGCACGGCTTGGATCAGCTCCTAGCTACCGCCCGCCTGGCCGGGCTGGCCGTTGCGCAGGCTTGTTCCAGCTAAGCTGCAGCTCGGCTCAACCTGTGCGACGAGGGGCGACTTGATCGCGTAAGATCTGCCCGAACATGAAGGACAGGTGTGCCCGCTGACCCAGGCATCGCGTTGATCGAGGCCATGGCCGCCGTAGGAGCGACGCCGGTCAGCTACGTCCGGACCAACGCGGGCCATAGCGCAATCGAGCTGCAGACCGCGCTGGCGCTGACCGCGATCATGGATCGGCTGCCGCCGATCCGCTCACCGACCCTCGGCCGACGCAGCGGATGGACGATCGTCCCGCGACCAGTGCCTTCGCGACCTGCTGATCAGGCCGTCTCCTCGTCGCAGGCGTAGGCGGCATCCCTTTGCGTCGAGAGCAGTTCGAGCCGGGCACGCGCTTCCCGGTTGATATTCTCCCACGCGACGCTGCCGAGCGGCGCGCGGAGCGGCATTTCTCGCGCTTCTGCAAGCGCGATGATCGCCTGTGCGATGAGGACAGGGTCGCCGTAGGTTACGTCGAAGCCGCCGCCCTGCAACGCATCGCGCAGGCCGGCAACCGGGCTTCCGGCATAGTCCGGCAGCGGATCGCCCATGTCGACGCCGCTTAGGAAGTTGGTGCCGGTCGGCCCGGGTTCGACCAGCGACATCTCGATCCCGAACGACCGCACTTCCTGCGCGACCGCCTCGACGAAGCCCTCCTGGCCCCATTTGCTGGCATGATAGGTCGAAAAGCCTGGATAGGCGATCCGGCCACCTTCGGACGACACTTGCACGATGCGCCCCCCGCCCTGCCGGCGCAGACGCAGCAGGACGGCGCGGATGAACAGGATGGTGCCGATCAGATTCGTCTCGAGCTGCCGCCTTATCTGCGCCGGCGATAGCTCTTCGATCGCGCCGAACGTCCCGTAGCCGGCGTTGCTGACCACCACGTCGATGCGGCCGAGCTCCGCGAATGCGCGATCGACCGCGCTAACGATCGTCGCATCGTCGGTGAGGTCCAGTCGCAACGGGATCAGCCGCCCCGAGTGATCGCCGGCATCGATTGCCTGCAGCGTCTCGGGCGTCCGTACCAGCGCAGCGACGCTGTCGCCGCGGGCCAGCAGCGCTTCGGTCATCAACTTGCCGAAGCCCGAGTTGGCGCCGGTGATAAGCCATGTGTTGGCCATGTCATGCATCCCTATGGTGATCGTCGTCAGAGATGTGGCTGTTCGTGATACTTGATATAATGACGTGGAGAACGAACGGCGTGTTCGATACACGCCACCAATGGACAAACCATCCCTGCAGGAATGGCGGATCGCCCTCGCCATCGCCTCCAGCGCGAGCTTTCGCAGCACGGCGCGCGCGATGGGCATCGCCCCCTCGACGATCAGCCACATCGTCACCGGATTGGAGCGGAAGCTCGGGAGACGGCTGTTCAATCGCACGACCCGCAGCGTCGCGCTGACGCCCGAGGGCGAAGCGCTGCTGGCCCGCGTTGCGCCGCTGATCGCCCAACTCGACGACGCGGTGACGGCGTCTGAGGCGGGCGAACCGATATCCGGCGACCTGCGGATCAACGCCCCGCTCTCTGCGGCGTCCTACCTGCTGGTCGGGATCGTTCCGACATTCCTCGCGCGGTACCCAGGGATCGATCTAGACCTGCGGCACGAGGAGCGGATGGTCGATATCGTCGCGGAAGGCTGCGACGCCGGTATCCGGCTTGGCCGAACCGTGCCGGGGGACATGATCGGGGTGCCCTTCGGCGATCCGCTGCGCTTTCTTCCGGTCGCCTCGCCGGCCTACCTCGATGCGCACGGTACACCCTTGCATCCGCGCGACCTGCTCCAGCATCGCTGCATACGAACGCGGTTGCCACGGGGCGAACGCTACGCGTGGGAGTTCGTTCGCGACGGCGAAGAGTACGCCATCGACGTGCCCGGGTCGCTGACGCTCGACCGCATGACGCTGATGATCGAAGCGGCCGTTGCGGGTATGGGGATCGCGTTCGTGCTGGAGCAGGCGGTCGCGCAACAGATCGCCGACGGATCGCTGTGCGCACTCCTACGCGGATGGTGCCCCGCAGATGAGCGATACATGCTCTATTATCCCGGTCGGCGGCATGTTCTGCCGCCTTTGAGAGCATTTATCGATCATCTCCGGCACCATTAGGGACGTCAGATCCCAAGCGGCATCGCCCTCTGCTTGCGCCGCTGCGTCGACCTCGCCGATCGCCGCGACCGAGAATGCGCTTTCCCCGTCTCGATCGAACTCAGATTTGCGCCATGCCGCCATCGACCGGCAGTTCGATGCCGGTAACGAAGCTGCTCTCGTCGCTGGCGAGGAACAGTGCTGCGGATGCCACCTCCTCGGGGCGGCCCATCCGCCCGAGCGGGATCATCTGCGTCAGCGTCGAGCGTACCTCGTCGGAGGCCGCCGCGATCATCGCGGTGTCGGTCGGCCCCGGTGCCACGACGTTGACGCGGATGCCGCGCGGGGCGAGCTCGTTGGCCCAGGTCCGGGCGAACGCGCGTACCGCCGCCTTGCTGGCACCATAGGCGCCGTAGCCCTTGGTACCGATCCCGCCCGCGATCGAGCCCACCAGCACCACCGCACCGCCATCGGGCATGATCGCGGTCGCAGCCTTGGTCGCGAACAGCAGCGCACGCACGTTCAGACCGAATGTGCGATCGAAATGATCCTCATCGACCGCGTCGATGGTCGCAAATTCGGCGATTCCGGCGCTGACGGCCAGGACGTCCACCCGTCCGGCTTCGCGCTGAACAGTCGCATAGAACGCGTCGAGCGCCTGTGGGTCCGAGGCGTCTACGCGGCGTGCGCGAAGCCTGCCGGCGCCGTGAACCGTGTCGCCCTCGTCTGCGCGCCGACTGGTCGCATATAACGTGGCGCCTTCGGCTGCGAAGCGCTGCGCGATCGCGCCGCCGATGCCTTCGTGACCGCCGATGACGACTGCGATCTTCCCTGCAAGCTTGCTCATTTGTCTTCACTCCATGTCGTAGTGACGACCAGATATAATCTATATATCTAAGCACAAGAACGCACCTAGGGGTGCCTAAATATGAGGGCGTATACCTGTGGCGACCGACACCATCGAACTCCCGCTCGACGTAACGGCGACGCGACCGATACTCGAGCAGATCGCCAACAAATGGACTGTCCTGATCCTCACCGTATTGTGCACGCAACCGGCCCTCTTCAACGACCTCAAGCGCCGGCTGGACGGAATCACGCACAAGGCCTTGGCGGATGCGCTAAAGCGCTTGGAGCGCAACGGCCTGATCAGCCGGCGCGTGCTGCCGACCCAACCGATCGGCGTCGAGTACGCTATAACGGCGCTGGGCGCGTCGCTTCGCGAGCCGTTCGCCGCGCTCTATGGCTGGTCGCTGGCAAACGGACCCAAGATGGAGCGCGCCCAACAGGATTTCGATGCCGCCACAACGCGGCGTACTCTGGAGGAATGATCCGTCGCGCAAACACCGACGCCCCAAAGTCAGGCCAGAAAGCCTTCGGCCATGAGGCGGAAGGCGGCGACGGCCTTGGGAAGAACGATCTGCGGTTCATCGCTAGCCGCCACCCAAAGCGCGGCGTTGAACGCTGCGCCGCTCAGCAGGCGTGATGCCGCTTCGATGTCGACCGGCTTCATGACGCCTTCCGCTATCAATTTCTCGATCAAATCCTTGGTGACGCTCAGGCACGCGTTCTGGCTCGGCCATCGGGAAGGATCCCCCAGGAAGGCCGGACCATCCAGCAACACGATCCGTCGCACCTCCGGATCCAGCGCCATCTCGATATAGGCGGCCCCCTCTGCCAGCAGCCCTTCCCAGTTGCTTGCGGCACCTGCTCCCGCGCGCTGCGCCCGCGCAGCCATCTCGCCGTCGACCTGCGTCACCACGGCAGCCAGCAAGCCCGTCTTGTCGCCGAAGCTATGATACAGCGCCCCCCGGGTGAGGCCGACTTCGGCCGTCAGATCGTCCATCGAGGCGTTGGCGAAACCTGTCGTCCCGAACGCCTTGCGCGCTGCGGCAACAAGCTTGGCGCGGTTCTCTTCCATCTTGTCGACACGTCGTTGCGGCACAGACGCAATCTCCTTTTGACATACGCAACGTATGTGAATTGACGGGAAACATAATTCCGTGCTCTCACATACGCGACGTATGCAGTGTTCCTGCCACGTTGAAATGTCCAGCGAAGATAGGATGATGACATGGCTCAGCGCGACGCAGTGTTCCCCGCCGACAGGCACGCCTTGTACGCGGAGCACGGTTACTCTGCAGCAGTACGCGCCAACGATCTGCTGTTCGTCTCGGGTCAGGTCGGCAGCCGCGACGACGGTTCGCCCGAACCCGATTTCGAAGCGCAGGTCCGGCGGGCGTTCGCCAATTTGGAGGCCACGCTGCTGGCAGGGGGGTGTGGGTTCGACAACATCGTCGACGTGACCACCTTCCACACCGATCCCGAAAACCAGTTCGAAACCATCATGGCGGTCAAAAGCGGGATATTCGATCAGGCGCCGTACCCGACATGGACCGCGCTAGGGGTCAATTGGCTCGCTGGTTTCGATTTCGAAATCAAGGTCGTCGCGCAAATTCCGAAGCGCCCTTAATTCTGGCGACGGTGCGATCGGCGTTCTGAAGATCGGCGAGCGGCGACAATATGCGGCTGTCGAAGTCGACGAGGCCGCCCTCGCCTGTTGCCACCCGGTTTGGCCAGTCGTCGTTGGCTAGCGCGCCACGGCCGAGCGTCACCATGTCCGCGCCGTGCGTCGAAAGCATCTCCACCGCGCGCGCCGAATCCTGAAGCGAACCGTTCGCCAGAACCGGCCGACCGCTATGGCGTTTCGCGAGGGCAGCCAGGCTGTCGCCCTCGCCAAAGGCGGGTTCCCACGCCTTGAACTCGGTGGTGTGGATATAGTCGACGGGCGCCTGCCCCAGCAGCGTGTACACCTCGATCGCCTCGCTGATGTCGCGCCACTTGTGCGCGAAATCGTTGACCTTCCCCTGCGAACTGCGCACGCCGACCGTGAAGTCCGCGCCGACTGCGCTGCGGACAGCATGCACAACGTCGAGCGTGAGACGGAGCCTGTTGGACACCTCACCGCCGTAGCCGTCGGTACGCACGTTGACGCGCTCCGACAGGAACTGGTCGAGCAGATAGCCATTGGCACCGTGGATTTCGACGCCGTCGAACCCGGCTTCGCGCGCGAGAACCGCGGCCGACGCGAAGCCCGCGACCACGTCCTTGATCTCCGCCACGCTCATCGCGTCCGGAAGCGCGTAGGCCCCCGTGCCGCGATAAAAGGCCATCTGTTGCCCGGTCGGCTGGACAGCGGACGGCGCACGCGTTCCGGCGCGAAAGCGGTTACCTTGCGAGAGCGCTCCGGCATGCATCAACTGCGCAACAAAGCACGCGCCGCCGGCATGCACACGATCGACGACCGGCCGCCACGCATCGCGCTGTGCATCGTCCGAAAGCCCAGACTGATACAGATAGCCCTGCGACCATGACCGATCGGTGTAGAGCCCCTCGGTAATGACCAGCCCGAAGCCGCCTTCCGCAAAACCGGCATAATAGTCCGCCATGCGAGCGGTCGCTTGCCCGGCTTCGGTGGCGCTGACGCGGGTCATGGGTGCCACGGCCACGCGGTTCTTCAGGGCGAGGCCACCGATCCTCAGCGGATCGAAGAGCGTGGCCGCGGGCGTGGCGCTTATTTTTACGGCAGCCATCCTACTTCTCCTCGTCGTGGACGGCAGCGATCGCTTCGATCTCGATCATGACGGCGGGATCGTACAGCGCCCTCACCTCGGCGATCGTGTCCGCGGGATACGGCGCCGAGAAGAACTCGCGGCGCAGTTCGACGACATCTCGAAAATTGCCCATGTCGGTGACGAAGATCGTCACCTTGATGACGTCGTGGAGGCTTGAGCCGCCGGCCTCAAGCGCGCGACGCAGATTGGCGAACGCCTGCCGACCTTGCGCGCGAAAGCCGCCTTCGACGATCTTGCCGTCGTCATCGGCGCCCGCCTGACCCGAGATGAACAGCAGATCGCCGTGCCTGATGCCCTGCGACAGCAGGAAAGGTGCATAATTGTCGGGGGTCGTTACCAGTTGTTGAAGCGTCATCGTCTTTCTCCATTGCGGCGTTTGGTAAGAATGGCTCACCGATGCCACTGCGATGACGACGAGATCGCCCTTGTAGCCCGCGCTGACAAATGCCAAATCGTCACCTGATAGATAAGGCCAGTTCATCTATGTCACGGAAGCTCCCGCCATTGTCCGCGCTGCGTGCTTTCGAGGCGGCTGCGCGGCACGGCAGCTTCAAGCAGGCTGCGGCCGAACTCGCCGTCACGCCCACCGCCATCAGTCACCAGATCCGCGCGATCGAAGAATTTACTGGCCTGGCGTTCTTCGAGCGCCGCACCCGCCGGGTCGTGCTGACCGACGCGGGAGCGCAGCTCTATCCCGTGCTGCGCGACGGGTTCGATGCCTTTGCCGATGCCATCGAAAAGCTCACCCGGCGGCGTGGTCGTATCCAGGTGACGATCACCGCGACGCTGGCGTTCACCGCACGCTGGCTTGTGCCGCGCCTGCACGCGTTTCGTACGCTGCATCCGCAGTACGACCTTCATCTTCTCGCCACCGATGACGTCGTCGATCTCGACAAGGCCGGTGTCGATGTCGCGATCCGCTACGGCGCCGGCGGCTATACCGGGTTCGACGTGGTTCCCTTGTTCGCCGATCGGTTCGCGCCGGTCTGCAATCCCCTGCTCGATGTCCACGCTCCAGCCGATCTCGTGCAAAAACCGCTGATCGATCTCAGCTGGCGACGCAGGGATCCGAGCAACCCGATATGGGCGCGCTGGTTCGCCGCCGCGGAACTCTCGCCACCCAACGACCCCCCCCTGTTGCGCTTTTCCGACGAAGGGCACGCCATCCAGGCGGCCGTGGCGGGTCAGGGCGTTGCGCTGGTCAGCCTGGCGTTGGTCCGGGACGAACTCGCGGCCGGGCAGCTAGTCCAAATCTCGCCAGTCACGATTGCCGGGTTCCGCCATCACGTCCTGGCGAAGCCCGGCAATCGGAGTGCGGCCGTTGCCGCCGTGGTCGGTTGGCTACAGTCGGAGGCGGCTCTCCTCTCCTGACGGCGATGAAGAGGATCGTTCCGGCGAGGACGCTACCGGCTCTCTGCCGGAAGCCTGCGCAAAGATTGCCCGAGCGCGCTCCACCTCTTCGAGATGATCGTGCGTCCAGCCGTCGATTGCCGCGAACAGCGGTTGCAGGCTCCGGCCGAGCGGCGTGATGGCGTATTCCACCGCGATCACCCGTTCCGACAGCACGCGCCGCGCGACGATGCCGTTGCGTTCGAGTCGACGAAGCGCGGTGGTCAGCGCCGTCTGCGTGATGCCGTCCAGGTCTCGCTTCAACGCGTTGAAGCGGAGCGGCGCCGCGCAGAGCGACCCCAGGACGAGCGCCGTCCACTTGTCCGCAATCTGATCCAGCAGCTCGCGGCTCGTGAATGGGGCGTCAGACGTCCTCATGGCGGTACATCTCCAACTACCAGGTCCAAATACTTTGCCTGATTGTGGACTGGTACACAATCGCTACTACCCAGGCCATGCGAAGCAACGATCTTACCCATTGGCGGCAACGATCGAGGCTGGGTCGTCGCGCAACCACGGCGGTCGTTCTGCTGACGCTCGCGATCCTTTTTCCCGACGTGGGCACGGCCCAGTCAGACAATCTCCCGAAAGGTAAAACGATGCCAAGTAACGAGTCCGCATCCGCCTATAGTGACGTATCGACCCTGCGGATCGACGTTGCGGCCGGCGTCGCGACGGTCACGATCACCAATCCGCCCCTGAACCTGCTCGACGCAAAGCTCATGACCGATCTCGATCGCTTCGCCGCCCGGGTCGTCGACGATCCAGCGGTTCGCGTCATCGTGTTGCAAAGCGCCGATCCCGATTTTTTCGTGCCGCACGGTGACATGAATTTCGTCGACGATCCGTCGTCGTTCGCGAACCTCGAAGTGGGCGAGAACCAGGATCAGCGGCTCAACCCGATGCAGCGTCTGTTCGAGCGATTGCGGAAGCTGCCGCAGGTGACGATCGGGAAGCTGCGGGGCCGGGCGCGGGGTGGCGGGGCTGAACTGTTACAGGCCTTGGACATGCGTTTCGCCAGCCTGGAACACGGCTATCTCGCGCAGATGGAGGCGCCGACGGGCATCATCCCGGGGGCCGGCGGCACGGTATACCTGCCGCGGCTGGTGGGACGCGCACGCGCGATGGAGATCGTGCTCGGCGCCGACCTGTTCGATGCACCAACGGCCGAGCGCTACGGCTGGATCAACCGCGCGATCCCGGATGCGGAACTGGACCACTTCGTGGACCGCCTGGCGCGCAACATCGCCGCCCTGCCGCCCGGCATTATTCCCGCGGCCAAGGCAGCACTGGACGCGAACTTCGGCAATCCCCTCGACGCCCTGCTGGAGCAGAACCGCCTTCTCGGTGAAACCTTCTCCGCACCCGCCGCCGCCGACCTCACCCGCAAGGCGTTGAGGGCCGGTGCACAGACGCGCGACGGCGAACGCAACCTGGAAGCCATCCTGCATGACAGGTAGCGGCACCGCGTAAGTCGCCTCTGGGCATCGGTCGATCGAGTTTCGCGCGTGGACGAAAACACCTCTCGCTCAGCGCGGGCCGGGGATGGTGATGCCACCGTCGACTAGCAGCGACTGTCCGGTGATGAACCGCGCCTCGTCGGTACAGAGCCAAATTACCGCGTCCGCGATGTCGTTCGGCGTACCCACCCGGCCAAGCGCGGCGCGCGCGGCCAAGGGCGGAATGATGTCGTCGCCGTGCGCACGTAGCATCGGCGTGTCGATCACGCCCGGATTGACGTTGTTGATGCGAATGCCGTGTGGGCCTGCTTCCAGCGCCACCGCGCGGATCATTGCATCGAGCCCGGCCTTGCTCGCCGAATACCCCGAGGTTCCTACCGTCGCTGCGGTCGACAGGAACGACGACGTGTTGACGATGGCACCGCCGCGGCCCGCCGGAATCATCGCGCGCAGCGCCGCTCGCGTCATCAGCCACGGGCCTTTAAGGTTGATGGCGAGCAGTTCGTCGAACGCAGCCTCCTCCATGTCGACGATCGGGCCGCCCCGTCCCTGGATCCCGGCGTTGTTGAACAGGTAGTCCAGTCGGCCGAAACGCGCGACCGTCTCGCCGACGATCCGACCGGCATCGGTCGCCACCGATACGTCTGCGGCTATGACGAACGCCACGCCGCCCCCGCATTCGATGACATCGGCGTTGGCGCGCAGCGGCTGCTCGCGACGTCCCACCAATACCACGGTCGCGCCTTCCCGCGCGAACGCGCGAGCCGACGCTTCGCCGATACCGCTGCCGGCACCGGTGACGATGGCGACCTTGCCGTCGAGGCGACGATGACCCTCATTGTTCATGCTGACTGTCCTATGTAACGTGCTCAGAAACATGGCTGCTAAAGCGGGGGACTATAAGTCGTCGGCAGCCGAACGGGTTGTTGCGTAGGAGCCATCAATGTCCAGACGCGTACTTCCCGCCGACTTCGCGGAGATCATGTCGTTCGCCGCCGTCGCCAAGACGCGCAGCTTCCGCCATGCCGCGCGCGACCTCGGGCTGGCGCCTTCGACGCTCAGTCATCGGGTGAAGGCGCTCGAGGTCCGACTCGGGACACGCTTGTTGCACCGAACGACCCGGGCGGTCGCGCTAACCGAAGCTGGTGAGCGCCTCCTGACCGAGCTCGGACCGTTGCTCGACGGCCTGGACCGCGCATTGGCGAGCGCCGGTCTTGCTGCAGGTGAACCGGTAGGCAAGGTGCGGCTCGCCGCGCCACGGCTGGCCATCCGCACGCTTGTCGCCCCGATGCTGGTGAGGTTGGCGGATACTTGCCCAGGTGTCATCCTCGATGTGCGCACCGTCGAACATACCGCCAACTTCGTTGCGGAGGGGTATGATCTGGCCATCCAACGCGGCGGGGAGATCGGCCATGACATGGTCGCCGTCGCTCTAGGTGCGCCGTTCGTTGCGGCAATTGTCGGCGCACCGTCCTATTTTGCAAACCAAGGCAGACCGCAGCACCCGCGGGATTTGACTGGGCACGCCTGCATCGGTTGCCTCAGCGGCCCCGGCAGTTCGCTGTACCGCTGGCTTTTCCGGAAGGACGGACAGGAAATAGTTGTCGATGTGTCCGGTCCGCTCATCACCGACGATCCCGACCTGATGCTTGCCGGCGCGCTGGACGGCATCGGCCTGTGGCATGGTATCGATCATCTTGCCCTGCCCCACCTTCGCGACGGCCGGCTCGAACGCGTGCTGGCCGACTGGTCGCCGAGCAGCCCTGGGTTCTTCCTCTGCTATGCTGGCGGCGAGGCCCTGGCGCCCGCGACACGCGCGGTGGTCGACATGTTGAAGAACGTCGCACGGACCTGAGCCGGCGCGGTCCCGGCTACAGCTGTGCCTCGATCGCCGCCTTGTCGACGACCGACCACACTTCGGCGATGCGCGCACGGTCGAACCGGTAAAACACGTTCTCGGAAAACGTCACGCGTCGACCGTTCACCGGCAGACCCATGAAGAAGCCCACTGGCGTACAGTCGAACAGCAGCCGACTGGCGAGATGGGCGCCGTCCGCGACGACCATGCCGATCACGAATTGAAGATCCGGGATGTCGTTGCAGTTGGTGACCAGCATGGCGCGATAGGCCGCGAAGCCGATACTCTCACCGTTATAGATCAGGTCGTCGGCGACGAAGTCGCGCAAGCCGTTCCAGTCTCGTCGGTTCAGTCGATCGATATAGGCAAGGTAGCGCTCACCGAGGGTCGGAACGGTCATCGGCTTTCTCCTGGGTTGGCCTGCGTCGCACCGGCAGTCATGGTCAGACAGGCCTTTTCCAGTTCGGCCGTGCGTAGAGCATGGTCGAACCCGCGCGTGCCTGATTACGATAGGACGAGAACCCCGGCTCGCCTTCTATCGCGCTGTAAGCCGTCTCGCTGGTGAGCAGACGGACGCCGCTCCGGTACGCCGCCGCCAACCGCGCGGCGATCAGACTGCCCTGCAAGCCTCGTGCGCGATAGGTCGGCAGGGTGGCCGCCATGCCGCCCCACGCTGCATCGCCCGCGACGAACAAGGCGCCACCGCCCGCGGGTTGATCTTCCACATGAGCCACGAAGCACTGCCAGCCCGGCCGCCCGACCAAGGCCGCGAACCAGTCGACCGTCACGTCCGGAAGACCGAAGCCCGCCTGTACCACGCTACCGAACACACGGGCGGTGTCCGCGGTCGCCAGGCTCGTTCGTAACGTCGATCCTTCGACACGCCGCGCCGCTGCAGGAAGTCGTTGCACGAATTTTGCCCAGCCCGGCCCCGAAACCTGCAGACCGCGTCGCTGTAGTGAAGCGTGGGTTTCGGCCCCTTCGATCCGGTCGGCCACCTGCAACGCTCAACCCACAGCTGCATGTGCATCGAGCCACGCAATCGCCTGGTCGAGGTCCCGCTCGGAAGGCTGGCGGTCTGCGCCCACCGCCATAGCCCGGTTGAGTTCGTTGATCGGGATCGCGGTGCTGGCGAGGAGTCCCATGTCGGCAATCCAGCCGCTGGACAGGCCCAGCATCTGGCGAACATTGGCAGGTGCCGCATCGAACAGGTCGAGCCAGGCATCCCGCTCCACGGCTTCGGCGAGCGGAGCCAGATCCGCGAGCGCCGATATGGTGTATGCCGGCGCCACAGGATCGTCGGTGGTCATGGTCTCTGATCCTATCTCGAAAGGGGTGTAGAGCGAGTAGAGGGCATTTCGCAGCTCGCGATTTGATGCATCACGCGGGTCCACCCGCACTGCCCAACCACCCACGGTCAGAGTGTCGGGCGCCAAGCGCGGACTAGACGAGCCAGGATTCGCCGACAATCGCAGCACGTTCGCGAGCGTGCTGAATGGTTTCGCCAGAGTGATCTGAGGAAAGCGTTCGAAACCGGCGGGGCGATCCTAAGCGCGCATCGGCACCGTGTGATGGACGGGCGCGACGCCGAACGCCCGTTTGTACTCGCGGCTGAATTGCGAGGCGCTGGCATAGCCCATGTCGAACGCGGTGGCGGTCACGGTCATGGTTCCGGTCGCCAATCGACGGCGTGCCTCCAGCAGCCGAAGCTGATGATGATAGGCCAGCGGGGTGTGACCCGTCACCGCCTTGAAGTGCCGATGGAAGGACGTCACGCTCATGCCGACGTCGGCAGCAAGCCGCACGACGTTGATCGGACTGACGGCGTTCCGTCCAATCCATTCCGCAGCCCGCTTGATTTGCGCGAACCGGGCGTCATGCCGGCCGATCTGGCGGAGCCGGGGTCCCAGCGGCCCCTGCAGCAGGCGGAAACACAGCTCGCGTTCGTAGTGCGCCGCCAGCACCGGGATTTCGCCGGGCGTATCGAGCAGGCGTAGCAGCCGCCCGAGTGGCTCGATCACAGTGGCGTCGACCTGCGCCATCGAAATCGCACCGGTCAGTTGATCGTCCTCCTCGCGCATCTGGAGCAGCAAGTCGGCGATGACGGACGGATCGATCTTCCATTCGATGCCGAGGTAAGGCGTCTCCGGTGTCGCCACGACAACCTGGCTGGTGAACGGCAGACCAACCGATGCCACCGCACTCATCCCGCCGGCGGCGTCGATGATGCGATCGCCGATCGTCATCCGTTTCGCGCCCTGCAGCAGAAGATAGAATTCGGGTTCGAATAACGCCGGGATCGGATCGGTCGGCTTGTCTGCGGTCCAGATCGTCAGCTGCGGCATCGCGGTTGCCCGCCCGTCCGCGGATGCATGGCGCGTGGCGCTCGGTATCAGGGTCGTCAGCATCGCCGATATCCTCACCGGGCCGATCGTGCTGTCAAGACTGGGCCAAAGGATCATGTTGGCCGAATCAGGCAAGCATCCGGTACGATCGACAATGCACGTCAAGCCAGTTGCGTCGATATCGCGACGATGGAAAAAACCTCTTCGAACGCGCCGAGCGTTCTCGTCACCGGTGCCAACAAGGGCATCGGCCTCGCCATCGCACGCCAGCTCGGCGAGCGCGGCTATTCGGTTTGGCTGGGATGCCGCGACGCCGATCGGGGAGAAGCCGCCGCCGCCGACCTCCGCGAAGCCGGACTGAATGCCCACGCCCTCGCGCTGGACGTGACGGACCCCGCCATCGTGCAAGCCGCCGCCGACCGGCTCGGCGAGCAGATCGGCGCGCTCGACGTGCTGGTCAACAACGCCGGCATCAGTATCGGAATGCCGTTCCGCGCCAGCGAAGAACGCATCGACGACATCCGTTCGATGTTCGAGGTCAACACCTTCGCCCCGCTGGCAGTCACACAGGCGTTCCTGCCACTGCTGCGTCGCGCCACCGCCGCGCGAATCGTCATGATGAGCAGCGGCCTGGGTTCGTTGTCCGATGCGACCGACATGGCAGGGCTGTTCTGGAACGTCGGCTACGCCGGCTATTGCGCCTCGAAGGCCGCGCTCAACATGCTTACGATAAAGCTGGCCAAGGAGCTTCTCGCCGACGGGATCAAGGTCAACGCGGCCGATCCGGGGTACACCGCCACCGACCTGAACGGTCACACCGGCCATCGCACAGTGGAGGAAGCCGCCAGGATCGTCGTCGACCTCGCCACCCTGGGGCCGTTGGGAGCGACCGGCGGGTTCTTTCATGACGGCCATGCCAGCCAATCGCGTCACCGCTGGTGACAGGCGGCGCGCCAAGCAATCGCCCGTCCACTACGATCACCTCACGCTCCGGTAACGACGCAGTGGTTGCAGGAGATTCGGTGTACTTCCGTCGATAGCCGCCGGTGGGACTCGATTGGAGATAGCGATGGCCGAAAACACGCAAGCGCCCGACACCGAGCCGAAGCGGATCGGGATCATCCTCTACGACGATTTCGAAACGCTCGACGTGTTCGGCCCGGTCCAGATGTGGGGTCGGCTGCCCGACTACGAACTGGTCCTCGTGTCTCAGGCCGGCGGGACAGTCCGATCGGCACAGGGGCTGACCTCGCTCGCGACCGCCTCGTTCGAAACGGCACCGCAGTTCGAAATTCTGATGGTCCCGGGGGGCCAGGGGTCGCGCGTCCAGGTGAACAACGCGGCGATGCTCGACTTCCTGCGCCGCCAGAGCGCGGGCACCGAATGGACGACGTCGGTCTGCACCGGTTCTTCCCTGCTTGCCAGAGCCGGCATCCTCGACGGTCGGCGCGCCACCACGAACAAGGTCGCGTTCGCCTGGGTGGCTGGCCAGTCCACCCGCGTCGACTGGCAAAAGACGGCCCGGTGGGTGCTGGACGGCAAGTTCATGACGTCTTCGGGCGTGTCCGCCGGTACGGACATGGCGCTTGGCCTAGTCGAAAAGCTGTACGGCCACGCCATGGCCGACAGCGTCGCACGTGCCGCCGAGTATTGCTGGAACGATAATCCGGCCGACGATCCGTTTGCCGACAACGAATGACAATCGGTTCCGAACACCGCGGTATGCAATTCCGCGCATGAACGGACTGGCCGGCGCGGCGTTGAATGCGCATCGCGAACACATAGTCGGTCAGCCGCTCGGCTGATCTCTAGCCGGTCTTTCCAAGGCACTCCTCAAGGAGTCATACAGTCCATGCGCGCGCACCATCATGCTCAGGCGAGTCTCGGTTGCGCATCCGCAATCCCGTTGGCGTTGCTCGATACGAGTAATGCGGTCGGATGGACCTCGCTGCTCCTCAACAATCAGGAGGGCTCCGGCGAGACCGGCATATTCGAGACCTGTGCAACCGAAGACCTCAGCCTGACCGTCGCCGTTGCCGGTAGTCCCGAGGTCAGCGAGTTCCTTCAGGGTCGATGGCGGTCGGCGGTCTTTCAGCCTGGCGTGGCCTGCCTGACGCCGGCGGGGGAAACCGCCCGGGTACGCCTGGATGCCGCCACCACGCGCGAACGCTATCGCACGGTCCACGTCTATCTGCCGGGCTCGCTCGTGTCCGACGTGATCGACGAATACCGTCGTATCGGACAGCCGATCGCGACGGTGCGGATCTCCGCGCTCGCGTTCCGCGACGAGGTCCTCGCAGGACAGGTGTCCGCCTTGCTCAGCGCGATACGGTCCGGCGCACCCGATCTCTACGCAGCCAGCGCGGCGAACTGGATGGTCACGCATCTGTTGTCGCAGCAGGCCGAATGGCATCATATCGCCGACGAACCACGGCTTTGCCCGACCATCACCGATCGCCGACTGGCCCGCGTCATCGAGTTCATCAGCTGCCATCTCCACCTCCCACTGACGCTGGACGAACTGGCGCGGGAGGCCGGCATCAGCGTGCACCATTTCGGACGCAGGTTCCGGGAGCGTACCGGCATGGGGCCCGCCGCCTACGTCACCGAACTTCGCATGGAGCGTGCCCGCCTCCTTCTCGACACCACGGATCTGCCCCTGGCCTTGATCGCGGCGCGGTGCGGCTATCCGCGTCCGAGCGCATTTTCCACGGCCTTCCTTCGCCAGGCCGGCATGACGCCATCTGCTTATCGGACACGGCGCAGAGTTTCGCGAAACCGCGATATCGTTCGCGATCCGTGCTGAACGGCCTGCCCGAAGCAACCTTCGGGCATCCACATCGTCTGGATCCGAGGCGTCGCCGGGGACGACGGAGAATGCGCCCATGCGGCCTGCCCAGCGGAGGGGTTCACCCGACGCTCATCGAAACACCGACATCGTTCGGCCAACGATCATCAGATTCTTAGGGGCAGGTCCATGAAACAGTTCATTCTCGCGGCCGTGGCAACGGCCGGAGCGATCACGGCATTGCCGGCGACCGCACAGACCGCAGGGGCCTTCATGGCCAATCCGGCATTCCAGGGCCCGCGCCCGGCCCGCTGCACGACTACCGTGGAGATGCAGCGCTGTGCCGCAGCCGACCTGCGCACCGTCGATGCGGCGATGAGCGCCCGCTACAACGCACTGCGCGCGCGCCTTCGCCCGGCGGCGCAGCAGACGCTGCTAGCCGAACAGCGTGCCTGGCTGAAGTCGCGCGATCGCGATTGCCTCGCCAAGGGCCGTGGCGGCGGATCCGCGACCTCGCTGTACGTGGCGCAGTGCTGGGTCAGCACGACGCAGGCGCGCACCACGGCGCTGGGCGCAAAGTCATCCCAAGGTACTAGCGCAAGCGTCCTGCCGGCGTCGGCGTTCGTCGGCCGATGGCGGGGCGGCGAGGGCACGTACATGAAGATCGCACGCCGCGGTGCCGGCTTCGTGATCGACAACCAATGGGGTCTGGACGCTCACATGCAGGGCGTCTTCACCGGCACGATCACGCCCGGCGGCCTGAGTTTCCGTCGGAACGGCGTTACCGAGACCGCGCGGCCGAGCAAAGGCGATGCGGTCGACCTAAGCGCTCTGCGGGGCAAGAAGGACTGCCTGATGGTTTCGAAGGACGAGGGGTATTGCCGCTATTGAGGTAGCCGACGTCGCCCTGCCCCCGGCTTCCCGGCCGCTGGGGGCGTTATGCCCAGGTGTCGCGGAAAACGCGTAGCCAGTTGCCGCCCGCGATCTTGTCGACGACGCGGGCGGGCACACCACGCCGGTTCAGCGCATGGCGACGATCTCGATCCGGTCGGGCCGATCCAGCCCCGTCACGAACGGCGGCCGATCCTCGCCAGGCGCGCCGATCCCCTGGGCCTGCCGCTTCGCCACCAAGGCGAGATAGCCGCGCATGTTGGCGGGCGAGGTGTTGAACGGCGCCATCGCTGCCGATCGCGACGTGATCCTCGCCGCAGATCCGCAGCGCGTGCAGCACATGCGTCAGGTAATCGTCGATATCCGGCTGCTTGGGCGGTTGGGCGAGGAAGGGCAATTCGTAGAAGCCCACCGCCCCGCCGCCCTTGGCCATAGCACGCAGCACCGCATCGCTCTTGTTGCGGGGATGCGGCGTGATCGCGGCGCAGCCGGCATGCGTGATGGCCGCCGGCGCGGCGGTGACGGCGAGCACGTCCAACGTCGTCCGCTCGTCGGAATGGCTGAGATCGATCGTGACACCTCCGGCATTCGTCCGCGCGACCGCCTCGCGTCCCGAAGCGGTCCGCCCCGTTGGCGCGGCACTCAACACCCCCGATCCGAACGGCGATCCCTGGTTATAGCTCAACTGCATGATGCGGACGCCCTGCGCGGCGTAGCGCGTGATCGCATCCACCTGCCCGCCGAACTGCCCCGTCTGCTCGAACCCGAAGATGAAACCTAGGTGACCATCCCGTCGGCACGCCTCGATGTCCGCGATCGTGCGAACGTGCCGAAGGAGACCGGCGTTCGCGCCGATCGCGGCCGAAACCACGTCGATCGCCTCGGCGGTGCTCGCAGCCGTACCATCCCCATCCACGTTGACCCGCAGGGCGGTGAGGCGCGCTGCGCGAATGATGGCGGTCGCCCGCGGTTAGAGCCGGCCCGGTCCCTCGATCGGCGGGACCAGATTGGCGTCGATCGACAGTCGACGCCCTGCTGCCGGGGACATCGATCGGCGTGCGCCGCCCCAGAAACACCGAACCCAACCCAAGCGCGATCATCGAACGTCGATTGATCGTCATGTTTCCCCCTACCGTTTCCCACCGATCATAAGCGGCAAGACTGCCTTCGAACACAATGGGCGGGGTCGGCCGTCGATACGAGCGACCCCGCCCCATTGTGTTCAGCGCGCGGGGTGGAGGAGTTCGGGGAAGCCGATCCGGTCGACGAACTGCTCGCGCACCCGGTCCATCACCGCAAAGACCACCGCCGCACCATCGCTGGCGGGATCGACATGGACGCGGAGCGGGCGCTTGCCCACTGGTGCCGCGACGATGTCGACCACCGCCCGCCCGACCGCACCCGGATCGGCGTCCTCCGGCACGGTGCCGGCCAGCGCTTTCTGGATGCGATCGGCAAACCCTTCCGGCCAGGCGGCCGTGTACGCATCGGCGACCGCAGTATCCTCGGGGTGTCCGGCGTTCGCGAAGTGGTTGGTGCCGCTGGTAAAGGCGCCTGGCACGACGATCGATGTTTCGATGCCCAGCAGCGCCAGTTCCTTTGCATAGCAGACCGCCAGCGCATCCATGCCGGCCTTCGCTGCGAAATACGGTCCCAGCAGCGGCGGGACACCACCGGCGACGCTGGAGCTCGATACCCAGACGATCAGCCCCGATCCTGCCTCCCGCATGTGCGGCAGGACGCCACGGTTCACGCGGTGCGTGCCGAGCACGTTGACGTCGTATTGCTGCGCAAGCTGCTCGGGCGTGAACGATTCGAGCGGCCCGTACATCATGTGGCCGGCATTCTGGACCAGCACGTCCAGCCGGCCATGCTCGGCGATCACGGCATCGATCGCCGCGCTGATCGATGCTTCGTCCTGCACGTCGAGTTCGATCGAGCGCAGGTCGACTCCGTGTTCCTTGGCGAAGGCGGCGTTGTCCATGACCTTGTCGGCATTCTTTTCGGTCGTGCCGCGCATCGAAGCGTAAACCGTGTGGCCAGCGCCCGCGAGGTCGCGGGCGATCATCTGGCCGAAACCGCTCGATGCGCCGGTGACGAGTGTAACTAAACTCATGACTGCTCTCCTGTTCAGATGACGCCGCCGTTGGCGCGGATGATCTGGCCGGTGATCCAGTGACTGTCGGGTCCGAGTAGCATGGCGACCGCCGCGGCGATGTCGTCGGGCTCGGCAAGCCGGCCGAGCGGGATAATCTTGGTCACCGCCGCGATCTGTTCATCGGTCTTGTCGTCCAGGAACAGCTTGGTCGCGACGGGTCCCGGCGCGATGGCATTGACCGTAATCTTCTTCGCGCCGAGTTCCTTGGCGAGGATGTGCGTCATCGCTTCGACGCCCGCCTTAGTCGCGGCGTAGGCACCGTAAGTCGGCTGGTACAGTCCGACCACGCTGGACGAGAAGCTGACGATCCGCCCGCCTTCGCGGATTTGCCGGGCACCTTCGCGCAGGCAGTTGAACACCCCCTTCAGGTTGATAGCGACTTGGCGGTCGAACAGGTCGTCCTCGGTCTGCGCCAGCGATGCGAGCTTCATGATGCCGGCATTGTTGACCAGCGCATCGACCGCGCCGAATGCCTGCGTCGTCTCTTCGAACAGGTGGGCCACCGCTGTCGGGTCGCTGACATCCGCCTTGACCGCGATCGCGCGGCCGCCGCCGCTACCGATCTTGTCCGTCAGCGCCCGTGCCGTGTCCTCGTTACCCGAGAAGTTCACCGTCACCGACCAGCCATCTTTGGCCAGTCGCTCGACGATTGCTGCGCCGATACCCTGCGACGATCCCGTTACGATCGCCGTCCGTCCGCTCATTGATGCCACGTTCCGTCCTCCGTCTACAACCACAAGGAGTACGTTGAACATCCGTAACGGTTGCGACTTTTCGGGCGTGGTGCGCGATCGAGAAAGACTTCCGCGGCTTAGCGAAAGTCAGCGCTCGGCGCGGAAGGCGCTCGGCGTACATCCTTTGTGACGCAGGAAGGCGGTGGAAAACCCGCTGGCCCTGGAATAGCCGCACCGAAAGGCGACGTCGCTGACGGCAAGGTCCGTCGTTCGCAGCAGCAGGCAGGCGCGATCGATCCGCAACGTCGTCAGATAGGCCCCCGGCCCCATCCCGACATGCTCACGAAAGCGACGACCGAAATGATGGACGCTGATACCCGCCTCGCGCCCGAGTTCGTCCAGCGTCAGCGCTCGGTCGAGGTGGCAGCTCATAAATTCGATGACCCGGACAAGCCGAAGATCGCTCAACGTCGCCGGCCGACGGGTATCATCGGCAACGTTCCGCCACTGCGCCTGCCGAGACAGGAGGTGCGTGGTCAGCCACCGTGCCGCTCCAGCGGCGTAGAGGTCGGGTTCGCCGCTAAGATGCGCGACAATTAGAGCATTTGCGTGCGCCGTCACGATGTCGTCGCGAAACGTCAGAATCGACAACCGATCGATATCCGCAGACTGACCGCTGCGACGATATTCGTCGGCGATCTGCGCCAGCAGCGAACCCGGCAGATAGAGGTGCAACGTGCCGAACGCATGCCGCTCCGACGGCGTACTCCAGCGCAGGCGCGCCGTTTCGCCCGGCGGCGTCATGCCGGCGTTGCCCGGCTGATACAGCGCCGTTCGCCATCGCCCACCCACCAGCGCCTGCAGGTCGTGACGTCCGGCTGTCGCGACGACGAGCGTCAAGTCGTCGGTCGGATGCGTTTCGAACGTGTCGCTATGACCCGATCCTTCGTGCCGATCGAGCAGTAGAGAGGTCCATTCAGAGGTGGCGCTGCTCTCGATCAGCCGATTGGGCTGCATCGATGCGCAGCGGCGGCTTGCTTCGGAATATGCGTAAAGCGATCCGCTCATCTTCTAATGCCCTCCTCTTTATCCTGCTCCGTATGATCCGATGGTACGCCGGATTGTCGCGATGGGCATACCGGCCGCCTTATCAACAAACGAAACGTTGCTGCAGAGACCCAAAATCGGCCATTCAGTGCAGTCGTAGCGCTTACTCGCAAGCGGTCGCTCGTTCATGTTCAATGACCCTTTTCTGAACAGGCAGACTTTCCCGGCCCCACCGCCTGCCGGCGCGGGCCTATGGGCCGATCTCCAGCGCCCGTCGGCCGATAAAAGCCGGGCCCGCGAAGCGACCGGGCTCGTTGAGCTTCTCACAACGACGAGGCGGAGACGGCATGAACACGATTGAGCGCGGCACTGGCCGCACGCTGCTTTTGATCCACGGCCTGGGCGGGAGTTGGCAATCGTGGAGTACCGTCTTGGACCCACTCAGCGCCTCGCGAAAGGTCATCGCGGTCGACCTTCCCGGCCATGGGGCTACCCTTGCCGAATCCGACAGCGGGACGTTCGATGGTCTGGTCGGCAGCGTCGAGCGTTACATCGCGGAGGCTGGCTTGTCCGGCGTCGATGTCGTCGGCAGTTCCATGGGTGCGCGGATCGTGCTTGAGCTCGCACGGCGCGGACTCGTCGGGAACGTCGTCGCGCTCGATCCGGGCGGCTTCTGGCGGGGCTGGGAGCGCACCTTCTTCAAAACCACCATCGGCGCCTCCGGTCGCTTACTGCGGGCCATCCGGCCAGGCCTGCCGGCGTTGAGCCGGAATGCAGCGTCGCGCACGGCGCTGCTCGCGCAGCTCTCCGCGCGTCCTTGGGCGCTTGACGGGGAGACCGTCGCGACCGAGCTGGAAGGTCTCAGTACAACGCCGACGTTCGATGCGCTGGTCCGGAGCCTTGCCACGGGACCTGAGCAGTCCGGTCCCGCCGCTGCCGGCACCGGCCGGGTCGTCATCGGGTGGGGCAGGCACGACCGGCTCTGCCTCCCCAGACAGGCTGCGCGCGCGCAGGCAGCCTTTCCCGGCGCCGAGCTCCACTGGTTTGATGGCAGCGGCCACTTTCCTATGTGGGACACGCCGGAGGAGACAGTCGCCGTCATTCTCGACGCGACGAGGTGATGCTCCACCCGCTTCACGGCTCGATTGCGCGATGATCCTAGCATCGACCCACAAGCCGCCATTCCGAGCACGCTGCCTGCTTCCCATGTTCGGCCATTCGTTAATCCAATTTCTTCGGAGCTTGTTGGCACCCCGGATCAACCAGATTGACGGATCACAAGTGCTTTTGGGTATGGCGCCAGCTAAACCCCTGCGGATAGTCAGGCCGTTCCAAAGAGCCAAATCAGAGTATAGTCTCACGGCTTCTCGCCAAGCGAAGATGCTTGCCAGCCTTTGACTCCAGAGCAGGCTTGAGGAAGTGCAGGTGCGTTACGCCGCCATGCGTTGGATCGTCTCGATCACCCGGTCCTGCCGATAAGGTTTGGAGAAGAAGACCGACCTTTCAGGCGCCTTGATCCCGATCGGCCAGGGCTTACCAGACGTGATGATGATCTCGATCGGCGGCCAGCGGTCACGGATGCAGGCGCCGAGCTTAATGCCATCGATCCCGCCGGGCATGTCGACATCGGTAAATACGATCCGGACGTCGGGGCGCGTCTCAAGCACGAGGATTGCCTCGGCCGAATTGGCGACGTCGATCACCTGGAAGCCAGCATCCTCGATCATGTCGGTGGCAAACAGTCTGAGGAGCGGCTCGTCCTCTACGACCAGTACGACAGGTTTAGGGGTCATCAATGTCCTGCTCAGGCTTCGGCCAGGTGGCGTAAAGAGGCTTGCAGGTCAGCCTCAAAACCAGATGGATCGTAACGAAGGTCGACACCACCCGTTCCGACAAGGCCCAGTCGGATTAGCTTGGAGCCGAAACCGCGACGATTCGGAGCGACAACAGGCGGCCCGCCCTGTTCGCGCCAGTGAAGGACGAGCGTCTCTTCGTCGTCATCAGCGTCCCTGATCGACCATGTCACCTCGACACGCCCTCCACCTCTGCAGAGCGCGCCATATTTGCATGCATTCGTCATCAATTCGTGCATGACCAGCGAGAATGAAAGCGCTGCCCGTGCGCCAAGCGCGACAGCGGGACCGTTAAGGCTGACGCGGTCACCAAACCCAACCGTCTCGATTACCGCTTCTGCGACGGCGCGCAGATCAGCATCCGACCAACTCTTCTGGAGCAGAACGTCATGAGCCGCACTGAGGGCGACCAGTCGCTGCTCGAACGTCTCGACAGGCCTGCGGTCGGGAATATCCCGCAGGGTCTGACTGGCGATCGCCTGCACCATCGACAGCATATTCTTGAGGCGGTGCGAGATCTCGTCATTGAGCATCTCCTGCTGCTGCGCCCCGCGGATCCGCGATACGCCCGCCTCCAGGCGGTCGGCAACACTGCGGAGGAAAATCAGTTCTTCAGGCAGCCAAATACGGCGCACAGCTGAATGGACGATCAGCACCGCGACTGTGCGCCCGTTCTGACGCACGGGCATGTTGACCAGCGCCTCGACGCCGACGTTTCGCATGGCCGCAGGATCATCAGCAGTGCGCCAGTCGGTTGCCACATCCTCAATGACCAGCGGTTCACCCTTGGCAAGGTGATCGCGAATGGCACCATAATCCTCGAAGCGGTGCCTTCCGGCGATGCTCTCGACGCCAGGCGCAGTCCAGTCCTGCTCGATCTCGACGCTGACGACCTTGTCATCGACAAAGCCAAAGCCGGCACGATCAACCTCGAGTGCCCGACCGATTACCGCTGAGGTTCGATGGGTCATCATCGCTACGTCAGCGCTGTCGCGGATGCACTCGCCTATTTCGACCAGCGCCTTCTGCAACTCCACCATGCGCTCGCTGGCGCGGGCAATGCGGCGCAGCTCCAGATGGTCGCTGGCTTGCCGCGCAAGTGCACCAAGCAACGTTTTCTGGGTGTCGCTCAGGCCGTCAGGTCGGGCTTCGGTGTCAATGACGCACAGCCGACCGACGACGTCACCGGAACGCAGCTTCAAAGGCGCTCCGGCATAGTAGCGAAACGCCCGTTGACCGGTCACGAGCGGATTTACACTGGTGCGCTCGTCCTGCGTTAGATCGACGATCTCCAGGAGATTAGCATCATCAATATCCACACGGCATACTGACTGGTCGATCGGTGTCTCAGTGACATCAAGCCCGACACGTGCCTTGAACCACTGGCGATCAGTGTCGAGCAAACTGATGAGGGCGATCGGTGCGCCGCAGGTTTGGGAGGCGATAAAGACGATATCGTCGAACGCCTGCTCTTCCGGCGTATCCAGCACCACAAGCCGCGCCACGGCCCGCGATCGCTGTGCGTCCTGCTCGCTGCCCACCCGTGTGTCTCGCTTTCGTCCACCCGCCCCCCGGCGGCAATGAGTCTGAGGTAAGCGGCGCTCAGGTGAGCTGTGTCAAGCGATTGAACGACCTAGTCATTCGCCAGGACGATATCGTACAATCGCTTCGCTGCCGACGTCCCTTCGCTCAGCGCAAAGCCGACCATGAAACTGGTCCCCGATGTGCTGTGGTCGTCGTGACCGGCACGTCGCATCGACCAGCTTCCAAATTGCCGCGAGGATACGGGGCGATCCAACAACATAACGATGTCAGTGTGTCTGCAATCGGCTTGGATACGATCCATGGTTTGGCCAACCGCTTCGAGGTCGCCTTCGATCGCTTGCGCGAAACTGTCGACATTCGCCCACATCATCCCCGTGACGTCGACTGCGGCGTTCCGGCTGATCGACGTCGATACGATCGCCGCGATCCCGTCTGGGTCGGCTCCAATAAGGGAGCGGCTTATGTAAATGATGCGGCGGAACATGTGTTTGAAACGGACGGTATCGCGTTTAGCCCCATTAACATGCCAACGGTGGCGAGATCACGTATTTGCCCGAGCGACGTGGCTCGCCATTGAGAAAAATGGCGAAACAAACAATCTGGGTCCGCGAAATGCCGCGTGGACCCTTTCTGAGCCCGTTCCTGAGGCTGCCGCGTTAAAGTGGTGAATGGAGAATGTCGATGGACAGCGCCAACATCCCCTCAAATCAGCAATCCAGTAATGATGAGCTATATGACCAAGCGGCAAAGCGGCCGTTCAACACGGATGGTGGTGAAGACGAGGCAAGCGTTACTGACGATGGCAACGAAAGTAATCTGAACGACGATCAGAAGCCTTTTCATGCAACATGGCAGGCAGACGGCCCGCAAAACGATAGGGGCCTTTCCTCACAGAGGATGAGGATCAGGCCTCACATGCAGATACAGACGGTCCGCAAGAAACACGAAAGTTGGCTGAAGCTGGGCGAGATATCGAGACCAACGACGGCGCTGACTGACACGACAGCCTACGTTTAATCCCTGCTTGCTCAGCCAAGCCACTCAATGGAAAAGACACATCATGAGCACCAGCCTGAGCGCCAAGTTCGACACCCGACGCGAAGCCGAGATGACGGTCGAACGTCTGGTGCAGCAATTCTCGATCGAACGCACTGACATCTTCATCGCACCCGAAGGATCTGACAACACCGCAGGTGTTGAAGAGGCAGGGTCGGATACCGAAGCTGGCACACCGACCCCGGAGGATCGTGACGACGCGGCACTGGCAGGACGAGTGGTGGTCTCGGTTGATATCGAGGACTACAGCATTGCAGACGAAGTGCGTGCAGCGTTCGAAGAGTTCCATGCCGAGGACGTTAACGAGCTTTGATCGCGTGCGATCATGGATCAGAGCTTCGCCCATGATCGCGCCCCTCGTCAGCCGGAGCTGGGTGCATTCCGAGCATTGACGTCGGCCTCGAGCCCGGATGTTCCGGCGGCCTCTGCGGCGGCAATACCCGATGTGTCGATCACCTCCACCTTGCGTCCGGCCAACATGACATCCCTCGGGTAGTCGGCGGAAAAATCCTGATCGGGTCCTGTTGGTCCTAATTTCGGTTCGGCATTCCCCTGCTCTGCTGTGTCATCACCCTTCGTTGTGGCGTTCGCAGTGTCGGATCCTTCGCTGCCGGCTTGTCCGCTGCCGTGATACCCGATGTCGGTCTGTCCGCCATGCTCCATGAAGCCGCCAAAACGGTGCTGTCAGTCTAATGCGAACCGCTCTCCACAAGATGCACAAGGGGCTTTGAGCGCAGCCGCTTAGCTCGCGAGGATCTGCCACTCCGCAAGCGCTGCGGAGCGTCGGTCCTTGTAGGTCTGTCGATCGACGAGATGACGTTCGAGGCTGAAATGGTTGTGGACGTTGGCGTGGACGGAAGCGAACTTTTGTAGCGTCTTCATCCGCCGGAAACGTTGCATCGCACGTTCTCGTCGTCGGAACGGCAGGTGGCTGTTCTCTACCCGGTTGTTGGCCCAGCGTCCCACCTCCTGCTTGTCGGCGTTGCCCAAGTCCTTCATCGCTGCGCGGTACGAGCGCAGGCCGTCTGTCGTAACCTTTTCGGGTGAGCCATGGCGCTTGAGCGCCTTCTTCATGAAGGTGAGCGCTGCCTCCTTATCGCGGGTTTTGGTGATGTAGCTTTCGAGTATCTCGCCCTCGTGATCGACCGCGCGCCACAGGTACACCATCTCGCCATTCAGCTTCACGTACATCTCGTCCAGGTGCCAGCGCCAGTGACGGAAGCCTCGCATCCGGTTCACCCGCTGACGACGGATGTCGCCTGCGAACATCGGCCCGAACCTGTTCCACCACATCCGTACCGTCTCATGGCAAATGTCGATCCCGCGCTCGAACAGCAGGTCCTCCACGTTTCGCAACGACAGCGGGAAGCGGACGTACATCAGCACCACCAGTCGGATCACCTCAGGCGAGGAGTTGAAGTAGCGAAACGGACTGGCGGATTTACGCGGGCGGGGCATTCGCCGCCCCTACGCCCCCTCCCCTAATGATCGGTGCATTTGGTCTGACAGAGCCTACGCGGCCTATGAGGCGGCCGGTCGTGTTCCGCGGTGCGGAGCCCGAACAAAGTCAGGCATTCCATGCCGCAACCCGCTGGCTCAGGACAGCGACCCGGCGATGTTTACTCAGTTGCACGGCAAGGGCGGGTGCCAGATCCACGGCCTGGCTTAATATGGAGTGGCCCGACGGGGTCGCACCGTCCTCGCACGCGGGGGAACCGCGCTCGTCCGATGGACGGGCCGTATAGAAGCTGGTGAATTGTTATTCTCGCCCTAGCGGCTCTAAGATGGCTCGGGAATTTGGTCAGCTGCAGCAACCGATCCGCCGATTTGCCGGAAAATCTTCGTCGTTGAACTTCATCGCTCCGTCGTTTTCGGCTCAACATTTACGTCGCAACACGGTCCGACGCGCACGACTGCACTACGCGGTATCCGGCATCTCACCCGCCGGACTTTCGCCCCCCCCCCCCCGCCCCCCGCGCCCGCGTCTGCGCCAGCTCTTCGCGGGTCGCCCGGACCTCAACGCGAATATCCTCGATCTCGATCAGCTTGGCGTGCAGCGCCGCCCTCTGACTTCGGACAGCCGCACGGATCAATTCCGCCTCTATCCTTGCATCCGCCAGCCGCTGCCGAGCACCCGCAATCTGTTCGTCGATATCCATTCTCACCTCGGCATCGCTGCCCTGATCCTTTCAGGCCGCTTCGCGCCCGGCAACATCCTCGATCAATCTATCCAGCCCATCTGCCCAGACTTGGAACAGCGGGCTCGCAGCACGATGTGGGCGGGTGCGCGGCCGAGTAGTTGTAAGCAGCCTCGCACTGGCGGTTGATGTAGGCATCGCCGTGCGCGGACGGCGGTTTGCGGCAGCGCGGCACGAAAGCCGTCTGAGCCATGCCAACCAAACTGCAGGCAGACGACAGGGGGCAATGCGACGTTTGGTATCTTATTGATTTACGTAATCCACCCTGTACCTTTCCCTTCCGTATGGATCCCTGGAGGGGGGCGCGGAAAAGATTTATGATGAACGGGTTCTTTGGAGACCGACTGCTCCGGTCGACCACCTACGCGGCATAAGCGATGTGCCAGCTAGCTTGGTAGACTATCGGCGTAACAGGCTCATCCAGCTAGAAGGACAGCCCGCTAAATCTCTATATCACGTAGTCGATGGGTGGGTTGCTGGATCTGCCATATTGTCGAGCGGAAGCCGGCAAATAACTGCGCTCTACCTGCCCGGCGATTTGATAGGGGTCGATGATCTTTTTAAGGCTGAAATCTCTGAAACCCTTAGCGCGATCAACAAGACCACTCTCCGGCGCATCGACATCGAACATGTTCGTGATGCCATAGCCACCGATGCCGCGCTCGCGATTTCGATCTTGCAGATCAGCGTCAAGAAAACGGCAGCTGTTAAATCGCAGCTCACGTCGATCGGACGGACGGCAGCAACGCCGCGGTTGGCCGCATTCCTTGCAAATCTCGCGGTCCGACTTGGCTGTCCGACATACGGGACAAACTTCACGATCGACTTTCCGTTAACCCAGGATGACATCGGCGATGCGATCGGCCTCACCGCTGTTCACGTTAACCGGACGCTGAAGCGGCTCGTCACAGACGGCCTGATAACACGTAACAATTCCTACGTAACCATCGTGGATCTGGACAGGCTCAGACTGTGCAGCGACCTGCCCCGACAGCGAAATGCTGAAACAGGCGCTGAATGACGCCTTGGCGATCCTCGATGGAAATCTAACGATGCGTGCTGGCGTCCTTGTCGAAGCCGGCGATAAGATCATCGGCAACCTTGATTTCGATTAGACACCCCGGTCGGCGAAGGTATCAAAGCACCTGAAGCAGGCGATTACAACCTACTACAGGCCTATTCCGATTAACGGGCGTGCCGCTCGGCATTAGCATCACGAAAGGCAGATGGATCGGTCCCGTAGTGCAGTCGAAAAGTGCGGGAGAAATGGCTTCGGCTACGAAAGCCAGTTGCTGCCGCAATAGTCTTGATGGCGGCTTCATCAGATCGCAGCATTATCGCCGCCTCTTCTAGCCGAACGCGCCGAATATACTCCATCGGGCTAGCGTGTGCGAATCGCGCTAACTGACGGATGAAGGTAGACCGGCTCATGCCCGCAGCATGCGCAAGCGTGTCCGTTGTATGCATCTCAGCAGGTCTGGCTCGTACTTCGTCTAGGGCCCGTACCAAGAGCGGGCTGCGCACCTCCGAATGAGTACGTTGAGGCACCTCGTTGACGTTCGACGTCTTCAGAGCCTGCACAAGGCATGCATTGACAAGCGTCTGAGCGAGCGCGGGGGTACCCGGATCATGAGAATCGCATTGTGTGCGCAATAGCTCGAACAACTGCTTCCCACTGTCGCACGCGGTCAGGGACACTGATGCGGGCTCGTCCAGCCAATCGGCTTTCGTTCCTGATATTTTGACCATCGCAACTTGTAGCACCCGCTTACGACCGCAGGTAACGTCTGAAACCAGCCAGCTACCGCGCCTAACTAAATGACCGCGGCTGTCGATCGCTGCACCGATCGATTGTCGGCAGCTTGCAAACCAGATCGGTTTAGACGCCGGAATTATGGCCGTCTCACCCGATCGTACGATTTGACGTTCGCGCCCGCAATGGAGGTGCATCGATCCGTCGATCACTAGCAAGGCACCCATAGCGCTGCTCACTGGCGCGATCACACGGAGGTTTGCCGCGACCTCGCAAATTGTCAGAGCATCCGATGCCGCATCAAGCCTGTTCAGCACTGCGCGAAAAAGAGAGAGGCCATCAGTCGTCGCCACGTCACCTCCTCGCTTGCTGCGATATCGGGTCAGCACCACTGTCCTGTGCAGCTATCCTATTGAGATACGCTCAATCTTTCGCGCGGATGCATCCAGGGCCTAGCTTCGAGAAGGAGGCCAACTCGGTTGGTGAATCCTTATGCCGCGATCGGCATGACGACATTTGTTGAGTTCAATGGCGGAGACATCCTCCGTCGCGACCACACAAATCCACCGTTCCTGCGAGGTCGATACCCACAGAAACGACGGACGATATCTCGCCGCTACGCTTATTACGTCGACGTGGAGCATCGCCTTCGCCCGCGCGCACGCCCTCCTGAGTGCCGCCGGGAATAGTACGGAGGCAATTCACACGTTCCTGACTTTGATCGATCGTGGGACTGCCGGTACAAGAGCTGCGCTTTCGGGTACGCGTTATGCATAGAGAGCGTGGCCCGGGGCGATTGGAGCAGCTTTCAACCACTCGCGTGACAGGCGTTCCCGACTCACCATCCTTTTCGAGAATGCGGGCAGTGT
Source organism: Sphingomonadaceae bacterium OTU29LAMAA1 (assembly GCA_024072375.1). Lineage (NCBI taxonomy): Bacteria > Pseudomonadati > Pseudomonadota > Alphaproteobacteria > Sphingomonadales > Sphingomonadaceae > Sphingomonadaceae bacterium OTU29LAMAA1. The sequence continues at coordinate 2,919,517 of CP099617.1, read as the reverse complement.
CACAACCGGTCAGTTTTGACGCAGCAGACGCAACCAAGATTTCTAGGGGTCTGCGTGTGTCAGAACCCCGGTTCAGAATGTCAGCTTCCAAGACCGGCAACTTGCCTCGGCTACGTCTGTCTTTGGGTCGCAACCCGACTGGCAGCTTCGCGGCCGGGCAGACCCAGTTGTGGACGTTCGCGCGGTAGTCTCCGCTTCCCAACTTCGGCCCTTCGTTCATGTTGAGGCGGGGCTCATGCTACACGCATTGCCCCTACCTAACGGTAAACCGAATTTCTCGAAAAGGATCGAGTTTCGGGAATGGCGGCTCGCCTGTATGACTCGATGCCGGAATCGACAAAGCCAAGCTATGGTCATTAACTCCACCAACACGGGTTTGAGATCTGCATGCCCATATTAGAGGATAAGTATGCTACGCCCATTTATCCCTGCGCGCGATCATGGTCGATCCCGATCGTTCTACGAAGCCTTGGGCTTTATGGTCGAATATGGTGACGACAGCATCGCCGTCATGTCGAACGGCGACGCCAGCTTCCTCCTTAAGAACTTTTACGTGAAGAAGCTGGCTGAGAATTTCATGGTGCAGCTGGTGGTTTCGGACTGCCAGGAATGGTGGCATCGCCATGATCCCGCAGCCGTGGCAGAACGGTTTGGCGCGCCAGCCCCAACAGCTCCTGCGGTTCAGCCTTGGGGTTTGACGGTCGGCTTCATCCACGATCCTTCCGGAGTGCTGTGGCATATAACCGAAAGATCGTGATGACCTGTCTGCAGCGCCACGGATACACTTTCCGACTTTGCTAAAAGGGAACGGCGGGCGAGAAGGCATCGGCGTTCTCGGAATCGATGGTGAAAAGAGAATTGCTGGCCAATAGCCACCCAGCGCCATACCGGTTGCAAATCCGCATTGCGGTGCGTGGCTGACGGAGGACTGGGTGGCATATAGATCGACGGTAGCCCTGACTCTCGGCGTCGCGATCACCGCATCGACGCTTGCCGCACCCGTCGCTGCCATCGTGCGACGACACGACGTACCCAATGCCCGTTACTTGGTTTCCAACGACTATTTCCCTCCGCTTGCGGATATCCCGATCGAGGGTGAGGGCGTTCTGATCGCTCCTTCCTGGGTCGTCACCGCCGCCCATGCCACGCAATGGCAAAGAAAGCCGATCGATCACGTCACGATTGCGGGAAAGATCCGCAACGTGTCGCAGGTGATCGTCCACCCCGGTTGGCGGCAAGTGCGGGAGAGCGAAGGGGAGAGCGAGGCATCCCGACTGGCGGCACGCCTCGACAACGATGATGTGGCGCTGCTCCGGCTGTCCGAACCCGTCACCGATGTTACGCCAGCCTCGATTTATACGGGGGATCGTGAAGTCGGGCACACCGTCGAGATAATCGGCAAAGGACAGACCGGCACCGGCCAAGATGGTATTGCCGACGATACCACACATCGGACCGTACTTCATCGCGCGCAAAATCGGATCGAAAGCACGAACGGGCACTGGCTTACCTATGGATTCGACACGGGCAGTCGTGCCCTGCCGCTCGAAGGCATCTTCGGGGGCGGCGATAGCGGAGGCCCGATCGTCATGCGCGACCATGGCGGTTGGAAGCTGATCGGCCTCACGTCGTGGGGATGGTCAGGCGGTCATATCGCCATCGGTAATGCCGCCGGGCGATACGGAGAGACGGCCTATATCATTCGCTTGTCGCGTTACGCCCGTTGGATTGAGGGTATCATTGCTTCGAACAGTAAGGGCTGACGACCTCCCAATTGGGATGGTGAAGAGGGAAAGCTCACGGGTTCTCAAAACCGACATTTCGCGTGTTCTGAGAAGGATCGCTGTACGAGCTTAGTGTCACAACCGTTCAGTTTGGACGCTAAGGTTTGTGCATCGCGAGCGGAACGATATGCGCCTGCTTTTAAGCCACGGTCGCCTAATGACCCGCTACTTCGAGATTGTGGCGCATCTGTCGTAGACCGCGGCGTATCCAGCTCTTCATCGTGCCGATCGGCACACAATGGCGTTCGGCAAGCTCCGCATAGGTAAAACCATGGAAAAACGCGTTCCGGATCGCGTTACCCTGATGACTTTCCAGCGCGGCGAGGCAGGCGAAAACCCCCCGCGATGCCTCATCGAGCAGCATTCCCGCTTCGGCATCAACCGTTGGGTCAGGCAAGTCGGGCGCGTCGTCGAGCGGCACGGCGGCCTGTCTTGTCTGACTGCGGCGCCAGTCGATTGCACGGTTTCGAGCGATGGTCGCCAGCCAGCTGATCGGACTGCCGAGACACGGCTCATACGTTCCAGCGCGCTTCCAGACGATCATGTAGACATCGTGCAGCACGTCCTCGGCAGCGGCGCGGTCCCCGCAAATGCGCAGGCATATACCAAACAGCTTGGCCGAAGTCAGAACGTACACCGTGCGGAACGCATCCTGCTCCCCCTGACCTGTTCGGGCCAACTGCTCGATCAGGTGCAGCCGCGCCTCGCTCGCGGCCGATTGCATCAGAACCGAGCCGGCCTTCGCTGAGAGAAATATGTCGGATGGAGAAGCCGAGGTTAGTCGCATCGATGTGCCCGCTGTAGCGCGTTGTATACAAGAGCAATTTGACGAATGCTTTGACGTTTGTGCCATTGCCCCCTCACGCGAACACAGGAGTGTGAAGCCATCAGCACAAAATTCCGGCATGTGCCGAGGGCGGCGTGGGAGCGCTTTTCTCCCGCACGTTTCAGTCGATCGTCATGGCCTTTGCGGGAACATCGCCGAGCGAACGCGGCTCGTGCATCGGGCACCCGTTGAATTCGCCGCGAAATTTTGCGGACGCTTCATAGGTCGGCTTGCGCGCCCGATTGACGCCCCCGATCGGCTGATGCGCAGCAAGGCCGTGCCATGGGCTGAACGCGATCGCCTTGTCCTGACCGTCGCTGGTTCCATGCTCCCAGCTGATCTGCGCAGGAACGGTAAGTCGGGCAATCGGGACAAACGGGCTTTTCTTCTCGTCCCAGATGACCGAAGCATCCTCGATCGGCATCTCTTCCAGGTCCGTGCAAAGCTGGACCCGCAGCTCCCAGACGCTGTCCTGCTCGATCAGCACCTCTCCCAGATCCTCGCGCAGGGCATCGGGGCGACCCGAGGTTTCGACCTTGTCACCCGTCAGCGCCGTCATGTTCGGCGACACCGGTGCCAGCGAGAGCTTGGCGATATAGTCGCCGTAGCGAAACGGCACCTGCGTGTAATAGGTCTCGCCCAACGGGTGAGTGTTCGGCGCACCGCCCAGCGTCTGGACCGTAGGGCTCTGGACCCCGATCGTTTCCAGTGCGGCGTCAACCACCTGCAACGTCGCCGACAGGGCCTTCTTCAGACCCTCGCCCGTATCAGTGGTTTTGGCCAGCATCTTCAGATTGGCGAGGAACGCCTTGGGCGTGGGGGCGGCAAAGGCAGGGCCGTTGACGAGAACGAAATCCTGCGTGCTGTCCGTCTCGGAACCCGGCAGGCGGTCGCCAGAAACGTCGAACAGTTTGATCGCTACGCCGCGCGGTACGCTGATGCTGTCGTCGAGAATATCGCCCGGCAATGTCGAGAACCGCATCAACACATCGTAGGAGCCCGACGTGGCGAAAAGCCCTTGTGCCAGCGGTGCCGCCAACCCGGGCAGGACTTCGATCCGGCCCTTTACGATCGCGTGCGCCTTGGCATGGACACCGCGCACGGCCGAACCATAATCCTTGGCAGTCTGCTCCTGAATGAGATGGAACTGCTCGTTCAGGCCCCTGATGGTTTCCCCCTCATCGGCCTCCGGCTTTTCGATAGCGGGCGTGTAACGGATCGCAGAATGGGAGATCGCGTCGGCCATGAGGATTCTTTCGCTGGAGATGCGCCCGGAATGCATTGCAGGTTGGGTCGTTACGGCCTCAAACGCATGAACGCCAATGAAGCCACACGAGACCGCAAATTTCTTTGAGGTTGTTGATTACACGACGGCTCAGCGTCTCCCTTGAAAACAATTCCGTTGAAGGGCGCAGTGTGGTCGTGTCATAACCTCGGGTTGTGAAGCCACCTTCCCGAAGTCGGCTCTTTGGGGTTTCGAGGTGTAACAAACCGGCACCATAATTCCTGCCGGGGCTGGGCTTGGACAACAGCAGTCAGAGGCGGCGACCTACCTTTGCCGGAAACGAACGGCGGTCGAAACGGCCGGCGCATTCCCACTGGGATGGTGATTTCAGAAGCGCATGAACGGTCGATCCCGAAACAGAGCATTGCACATCACGCTGACCGGATTGCCGCAGAAACTGCGTGGAGGCCGTAATAGAGGAGCGTCATCCCGGTTAGCACGATGATATACAGGATCGTGACCCACCCTGCCGAGGCGAAGACGCTTGAAGCGCCGCGTCTGAACTGTCGCTGCATCGACGTCTCGCCATGCAAGAGCAGGACAAGAAAGATTGCGATCAGCGGGATGTGCCCGACGACGTCCACCATGCCGAACTCCGGCATCGCCAGCATGAACAACGCCATTAGCGCAGCGATGCTGACCCGGATCAGGATGTCGCGCCCGACCAGGACATAGAATGCCAGACTGAACTCGATGAAGCCGGCGATCGTGGTGACGGTCGGCAGCTCGAATCCCGCCGCGATGGCGGGATGATGGAGGAGAATCGCTATCGTCCATTGGGGGAACAGGAATTTCTCGATCGCGGTCCACATCAGGCTGACGCCGATGCTGACGGTCAGCACGGCAAGCCGCCGGGTGCCCGCGCCCGAATGTCGCTTCAGCCAGGGATCGCTCATCACCAGATAAGCCGCAGCGCCCAGGAAGAAGAGGTAATCAATCATGTAGAACGCGCCGTATTGCGCGACGCCGGTGGCATAGAGGACACCGAGCGCGGCGCCGGCGGGAATGGACGCGCGGGGGATGAGCACCAGCACTGCAAACGCGAGCTGGACGCCAGCCAGAACCCTCCCGCGACCAAGAAGATCAGGCGTGAGAATCGACCCGACCGAGCTGTCCGCCCACATCACCACGGCCAGATTGGCCCAGAGACAAACCGCGTAGGCGGACATGCCGACGCGCAGGATCAGTTCCCCGATCGCGTCCCTGCCTGTGAACCTTGCCGCCGATCCCAGCGCGGTTCGGGCAAGAACAGCGTCGAGCAGGGCGCCGGCCGCCACTAGCATCGCGAAGAGCGGTACTGCCAGCAGAAAAGTAGGCGACAGCACGTCGCGAGGCGCTGCTGGCGGAAGCGAGGGGTCAATGACGCCGCAGAACCACTTCACATGGGCTTGCGCTGCGCTCGCCATCGTCAGCGAACAGCACATCGCCAGTGCCGCTCTGCCGGGACGGAACTGAAATCTAGCTCCCACGGTCGCCCTTCCTGTCCGATGCTCGCTCACGTGAGCCGGCAGGTGCGCTCCGCCGCAACCTTGCGAACGTATAGGCGCCTACGGTCCCCATGTAGCCGAAGGACGGCACGTCATGCGGTTAATTACGTTTCGTCTGCGACTGCGGATGCGACGACACCTGACACGTTATGCGGGTATAGCGCTTTCCCGATTGGGAAGGTAGAAAGGGAAAGCGGAGATTGATGTTGTTGCCACAACCGCTGAAGGAGCCACTTTCCCGAAATCTTTTCCCGATTTAGTTTTCTCGAAATTGCCTACCGGACATGAGAAAATGGGAATCGCTCTGGCGGCTAGAACGCCGGGATCCGCGACGGCACGTATTTAGACAAAACGACCGACATTGGGCGAGCGGTCCCCTGCCCTACGGCTTCCGGCCAGACCCAATCCCGGTCATTCAGCGCTGCTCCACCGCGTTGTAAAAGCAGACGCTTATTCATGTCTCTGCGGCCGCGCTTGCCAATAGAGCGCGGATACCCGATCGTTCGTTCGGGGGCTCGTAACGATGATAAGCAAGATTGCTCGGGGTCGAACCACGATAGCGCTACTTGCCGCGCCTATCCTGGTTGCAGCTGCCAGCGAAAACAACGTCGACGCGGCCGCTCAGGCCGCCATGGCCGCCACTAGCGCGCGAGGTTTGGCAATCGCCGTCATTGATCGTGGTCGGGTATCTAGGATGCGCGTCTATGGTGCGCGCAACGCGGCCGGCGATCCGCTCACCAGCGAGACCGTCATGTACGGCGCTTCACTGACCAAGGCAGTCGTAGGATATTTGACGGCGCAGCTTGCATCAGAGAAGCGGATCAGCCTCGACCAGCCGATCGCCGCGTTTCTGCCTCAGCCGCTACCCTCCTAAGGCAACCTAGATGCGTACGGAAATTGGGGGGATCTAAGCAACAACGAGCAATGGCGCGCGATCACGCCGCGCATGACGCTGACCCATTCGACCGGGTTCGCCAACTTCGCCTTCCTGGAGCCCGATAACCGGCTGCGTATCCATTTCGTACCGGGAACGCATTACGCTTATTCGGGCGAAGGCATGATGCTGCTCCAGTTCGGTCTGGAGCGTGGCAAGGGTCTCGATCTGGAGGAAGAACTGCGGCGTCGTTTCTTCGTGCCGCTCGGCATGACGCGCACTAGCCTGAGGTGGCAGGACCGGTTCGCTTCCGACCTAGCGGACGGTTGGGACGCGGAGGGCAGGCCCCGCCCTCATGACCAGCGCGGCCGCGTGCGGGCCGCTGGTTCGATGGACACGACTATTAGTGATTTAGCTAAGATGGCGGCCGCGATGGTACGGGGCTACGGCCTGCCCAAGAGAGCCCAGCAGGTGTTCTCCGAAGGAACGCTGCCAATCACCACCCGACAGCAGTTCCCGACGCTGTTGCCCGACGCAACCCCGTCGGAACGCCCCGCGGCTGCCGCAGCGCTCGGCGTGATTGCTTTCAAAGGTCCACAGGGACCCGGCTGGTACAAAGGCGGGCACGACGACATCACCGCCAACACGCTGGTCTGCATAAAGCGCGGCCAACGCTGCGTGCTGATCCTGTCTAACGACGTGCGCGCCGAGCGAGCGTTCCCGGCGTTAGTCCGGGCGGTGCTTGGCGAGACTGGCGTACCATATCGATGGGAGTACCCTGGCCTGCCAAAATACTGAATCATTGGCATTGAATAGCGCCGAGGACCCAGATGCGGCCATTCGCGCCGCTATTTGCGTTCCCAAATTCCGCCATTCGTTCATGTCGGCAAATGCCCGGTTTCGGGCATGCAAATTCGGCAGTTGAATGGTGCGACCTGGGGGAATCGCGCCGCGGCCATCCCTCTGTGTTGACATGTTCCGGCAGACAAAGCAGCAAAACGGCTCGGACACCGTTCCATAACCGGCACGCGCACCGCCGCCCCTGCCCGAAAAGGAAGATATGATGGCGGACTCCGCTGTGGCCGAGATCAGCTTCGGCCGTGTTGCGCCTGGCATCTGTGTCCGCGACATTCAGGCCGCGCAGGATTTTTATGCGCGCGTGCTGGGCTTCCGGAAGGTGTTTGAAAACGGCGATCCGGTCGGCTTCCTAGTAATGAAAAAGGATCGCGCCGAAGTCCATTTGGTCCAAAAGCCGGACCACCAAGCCTCAACTGTCAATGTCATGCATATGTTCGTCAGCGACGTGGCGGCGCTCTATGCCATCTGTGAGGTTGAAGGCGTGCGGATCATAAAGGGTCTTGCCAACAAGGCTTACGGACAACGTGCCTTCGTTTTCGCTGACCCGGATGGCAATCGGATCGATGTAGGCGAACGACGCACCTGACCCTCCTCACCGCCTAAGGGCCGCCTCCGGGCGGCTCTTACGAGGATCACGAGACTGGTATTGGGCGGCAGCCGCTCGGCCGCTTTGAGGCGAATGAGGCCCAGAAACGGTCGCTCAGCAGTCTCAGTGCCCCGCTCGAAAGCGGCCTCTTGTTCAGCTTGCTGACCAGTCCCGGATGGCGAAAAGCTGCACAGCCTTGTGGATGTGAATCCAGGCCCCGAAACGGCTGATCAGTGTGTCGCCTATGCGACGGGAACGGGGCTCGCATCCTTGACTTGGCGGATGACGACCAGCGTCTTGAAGCTGCGCACGCGATCGTCCGCGGCGAACAACTCGCGTACCAGTTCGTCGTAGCTCTCCATGTCGCGCGCCAGCATGCGGACGACGAAGTCGTGATCGCCGGTGACGTTCCAGGCCTCGATCACTTCGGGAATGTTCTTCAACATCCGCATCATCTCGTCGACCGTGCGCGCGTTCTCGCGTTCCATCGTGACCAACACGAGCATCGACACCGGCCAACCGAGGGTACGAGGGTGGACGACCGCCACCTCCCGGTTGATTGCGCCGGTTTCACGCAGGCGCCGTATGCGGCGATAGCAGGCCGGCGCCGACAGCCCGATCTCCTCCGCGAGGATGGGAATGGGAGTCCGCGCATCGAACTGCAGGTGTTCCAGCAGCTTTCGGTCGAACGCATCGAGGGCGATAGCCTTGCTCATCGTGAGCCATCTAGCCGATAAACTTTATCGGTTCAGCGCCAAATCGAACCACGCCGATCCCGCTTGGCCAGTACTTTCTCGGCAGTATCCCAATCCGAGAACAACCATGACCCTTGCCCTTCGCACACCGCATACGTCCTCGAACACCGACTATCGGGCGCTCGGCGCTCTCGTACTATCGCTCGTGTCCGTCACCTGTGGCGCGTCGTTCGCCAAGCGCCTGTTCCCGATCGTCGGTGCCGACGGCGCGACCGCGATCCGCCTGATCGTCGGTGCGCTGGTCCTGTCGGTCATCCTGCGGCCGTGGCGCCTGCGCCTCGACGCCGGCTGGCGGCCGCTGGTCGGCTACGGCGTCGTGCTAGGCGCGATGAACCTCAGCTTCTACAACGCGCTCACATACATCCCGCTCGGTGTCGCCATCGCGATTGAGTTCACTGGCCCACTCGCGGTCGCCGTTTTCACCTCGCGACGTCGGATCGACTTCGTCTGGATCGGCTTGGCCGTGGCCGGCCTGACACTGCTGCTTCCCCTATGGAGCGGTTCGGCTTCGCTGGACTGGCGCGGGATCGTGCTGGCGCTATTCGCCGGTGCGTGCTGGGCTCTGTACATTCTGATCGGCAAGCGCGCGAGCGAGGCGCACGGCCCGGCCGCGGCCGCCGGTGGCATGATCGTCGCAGCTCTGGTCGCGGCGCCGGTCGGCATCGCGGAAGCCGGTACCGCTTTGCTCCGTCCGGAGGTGCTCGCCCTAGGGCTCGTCGTCGGCATCCTGTCGAGCGCCATCCCCTATGGCATGGAGATGATCGCGCTCCGGCGGCTGCCGTCGAATACGTTCGGCACGCTGATGAGCGCCGAACCGGCGGTCGGTGCGCTGATGGGCCTGGCGCTGCTCGGCGAGGTGCTGAGCACCGGACAGTGGCTGGCGATCGGGCTGATCGTATGCTCCTCAATCGGCGCGGCGATGACCGCTCGTCGCGGCACCGTTCCGCTCCAGATCTGACCAGCGTTGCTGGCGGACAGCGGCGAGCCGGGCACCGGCTGACGCGACAGGACGACGGCTAACGTCGCAACCGCAGGTGGTGCCCGGCGTTCATCGGACAACGGAGATCACCGATGCTCGTCCTCGTATTTGCCCTTGCCGCCTCCAGCCCGCTCGATCGCTGCCTGAACGCAGGCGAGGCGGCGCAGGGCGTGACATCCGCGATGTCGGCCTGTTTCGTCGCAGACTACAAACGGGCAGATGCTCAACTGAACGCGACGTATACCAAGACAATGAGGCGCCTACCTGCTGCCAGTCGGGTCACCCTCCGAACGTCGCAACGAGCGTGGATTCGGGAGCGTGATGCGGCCTGTCCGCTTGACGATCGCGACGGTGCCGGCACGATCGAGACGTTGAACCATCCTGCCTGTTTGACGAAGCAGACCACCCGCCGGATCGGTTGGCTAATGCGCTATCGCTGACATCGTCGACGCTTCCCCGATGGCCAGGTCCGATGACCCAATCCCGGCCATTCACACGCTCGCTCCCGCTGCTCGAAACCTGCCGCTCGTTCATATGAGCGGACCGGCCGCTTGGGCGTGCCCAGCCAGCCGCTCGGAACGGCTCATTCTGGGGACTTTGCTGCCAGGCAGCTATCGGAAACTTCAACGCGGATAGCTGCCCTCGTCAAGCCGTCCACTGTCCCGAAAACGATCGAGTTTCAGGACTGGATCTATTGAGTGCCACCTTCCTCTGTCAAAGGTTTGAGCCCTATCAATCGCGCGATGTCGGCGGCCTGACGATCCGGGTCGGCGCTTAGGCTGTATCCGAAGGCTTGTTCGATCGGTCGCGCCCATCGCACTCGACAGGACTCATCTCCGGACCAAAAGCGTGTCGGGCAGCCTGCGAGTGGATAAGCGGGAATGCTGATCCGGTACAGGCCTACTCCGATGAGCGCACGCGTCCGTCCGTCGGGCCACGTCGCATTCAACTTGGGCGTATACCCTTCGAGCAAGCCGTGCTTAAACGGGTAGCTGCTGGAAGACACCGTTATCGTGCCTTCAGGCTCTTTAGAAACCAGTGCCGGCACGGGCTCATCGCCAGTCTGCGCCGGTCGCGTGAAAGCGATATAATCCATCGATCCGAATTCCCGACGGGAATAGACCGTGGTCACAGCATAGCGCCTTGCAAGGGCTCGGGCAGTGTCAGCCCCTTCGACGGTGATCGCCAGCCCGCCGGCACCGGGACCGAAGCCGGTCTGGCTCTTGCCAGCCACGCGCGCCCGCTCCCATTTGGCCTGCCCCCGCTCCTGCCAGTGCGGCAGAGGCGAAAGCGCTGCAACAGCGATGGGCACAGCCAGCCATGCTAGCGCAACACGACCGGAAACCGCCTCATAGCCGATTCCAATCGCAGTCACGTAGAGCAGCCCGCCTGGCACGTACTGAAGCCATTCCACGAACCATCGGACGAACGGCACGACCTGTATACCGAAGACCGCTGCGGCCATCGGAATGCCAAGCAGTGATTTTGGCCAGAAGTCTAAAACGCTAGTGCTGGGCAAAACACGATCTCCTCATCACGCCGGATCACCTCGCCTCATGACCCGGGCGATACCTTCCAGTGCGGCGGGAAAGCCGCGCGACATATACATGCCACCAAGCCATGAGTTGTGTTTGATGCGCAGGTGACCGTAACTTGGCGAACGGTCATAGCCTAGCCAAACGAGGACCAGACCCATGGACGATACGCCGGATCTCGTGATCGATCCTGATCCGATCACCGCCGATACCCTGTTCTCCGGTCCGGCACGGTCGGAGGCGCCGAGCGAGGCGCTCGCGTTCCGCGGGGACCGTGTCGATAAGGAGCCTGGTGCCGCCGACGAGGGCGCGATCGTCTCGGCCGAGACGGAACTGGGCGTGCGGCTGCCGGAAACGCTGCGGCGGATCTATGCCATGCGGAACGGCGGCTATGTCGGCCACCTCGTAGCACCGCGCGTCGCCGCACCCCGGCCGGTGTTCGAAGATTGGCGCGGCGCGTTCGCACCCGATTACTCGAGCCTTCGACGGATCCAGAAACTGGAAACGGTGGCAAGCAGCTATGCGGATCTGGATACTGACCCGGAGGATGTTCCGGCGGACGCCGCCCGGCTGGTGATCCTGCAAGCGCGCTACGGCGACATGACGCTGCTGGACTACACGACGTCTGACAGCGACCCGGCTGTGCTGATCGTCGATTATGATAGCGGGGATGATCCCGTCGACATGCGCTTTGCCGATTTCGATAACTTCCTGAAAGCATTGCGCCGCGATCGCTGGCGTGAAGAGTACGTCTACCCGTCGGGCAGACCGTTGGGCGAGACGCCTGAAGAGATATGGCCGAAGCTCTTTTGGGATAAGGAGGCGCCGCACTTCTATCGTAATGTCGCCGAGTGGCACAAAGGCGACCAGCTGCCGGCGCAACGTGCGGACGAGGCGATGCTCGCCGCGACGGAGCAGCGGTTGCGCGTGCAACTGCCGGAGTCGCTGCGTGCGGTGTTGGCGGCGCAGAACGGCGGGGGCGCGGCTGCCGCCTGGTTGGGAACGGGCGCGACCCGGCGTCGCGTGATCGGCCAGGTCGCGCCGATAGAGTTCTGGGTAAGCTTTGCCGAGCTTTGCGAGCGGGTCGTCTTCCCGCCCGCGGAGCGGCCGTGGGCAGAGGGGATCGAGGCGGCTGATCGATTGATCGTCATCGATGCCGCCGGCGATGGCGCACTGCTGCTCGACTACCGCAATGGAGGACAGCCCAATCTCGTCGTCGCCCAAGGCCTCGCGGCAGCGCAGGGCGTCCGACTGGAGGATCTCGGTCCATTTGCATCACTGTTGCCACAGCTGCGGCATCCGACGTGATGCGCGACGTGGCACCCACATGGACCACTAATAGTTCTCAATGTGGCCATCGTTATGCACGGCAGGAGAAGCCGCCGGCCGAAGCCTTAGATAATCTCGGCCTGACCGCCACCTGCCTGCCTGGAAGCTGACCTATCCAACGCAAGTCGCTCGATTGCTGTGTGGTTAAGCACCGTTCCATCCGCTCGGACAATCGAGCATCTAGCAGCAAAAGCCGGGGCACCTTCGTCAACGTAATCCACCAAGGCGCCAAGTTGACCTTCCGTGGGGCTTACTCCTCCCCGGCCGCCTGACACACGCAACTCGCACAGCTCTGCCCAATTAATATCCACCATAACCTATTGTCCGTCATGAAGCAGCAGTTGCCATAACGATTGACTGTGACGACCGAAAGATGTGCTCTTCCCGATTGAGAACGGTGATCGAAAAGGCCGGTGCGTCTCGCAAAGGATGGTCGGGTGAAAACGCGAAAGCCTTCTGGAAACCCTTTGTACGTGAAAATGGAAAGGCGCAGCACCAATCGGTATGAGGCAACCATGAGCTCAGCGCTGGCTTGGATGAGTGGTGGGCCAGGGCGCTACTGCCATAACGAGACCTAGAAACGCCGTGACCGACAAAGGAGAAGCAATATGGACGGCACCAGCATGTCACGGCGTCGGTTCCTCGATTTGGGGTTTGATGCCGCCGCTTTCACGCTCGCTACCGCTGCCGCCCCGACAGCCGTGTTTGCGCAGGCGAACGGCCATGGAAAGAGAAGCGCGACGGCGACCACTGGCAGCGCGGTGCATGGTTTGAGCGTGAGCGTGGGCGCGGGCGTGCGTTCCGAGACTTGGTTGAACGGCATCCTGCTCGCACGAACCGAGCCGGGCGAGATCGGCGCGCCGTCGCTCGCCATCCAGCACGACATGATGCCAGGAAGGAATCAGGCCGAAGTGCGGATCGGGCTCGCCGGCATGAATCTGGAACAGCCCCCCGCGCCGATCTCCGGCACATTGCCGGCCGCTGCCACAGCTCGACTTGTGCTGCAGATGGACGAACCGCACCGCGCCGACGATACTGTGGAGATCACCACCCGTGATGTCGATCAGATAGTCTGGCCTCCGGCGGATGAGGATGGCCCGGTTTCATTGCCGCATCGTCTTACATTGACGTTCGCGCCGCTGTCCCCAGTCGTGGCGCCGCCTTGGGCGCAAGCCACGCGCGACGTACCCGAGGGTACCGCCGAGGCAGTCTATGCCCGCATGGTTGAACTCGCCGGAATGCTGCGCAATGGCGACCTCGAGGCCTATGAGAATGCAGGCGCGGTACGCCGCGAGCATATGGCGCGCAGTTACCCGCTCGGTCCGAACGTGGAGGCCGCACGGGCGCACGATCTCCAGCAGATCAAGATGATGTACTCTGAACCGGGCTTCACTGTGACGCTCCTGCCTCGCAACAACGCGCGCTTCCGGACGATGGCGGGCGGTCGCCTGATGGATTGGACCAACGTTGCCGGTGAGGGAGCCCTGACCATCGCCAGCCGCGGTGTGCCGCCGAGCCCAGTCAACATGCAGTTCAGCCTGATCGGCGGAAAGTTGGTGATGACCCGCTGAGGCGCCGCGATCCCGGTACGGCATCCTTGCTAGGATTCCTCGCGTTCTCCGCATACGCTAACCGGATCACGGCAGGCGGGCTCGCCAGCTCGCCTCGATCTTACTAACGGAGTAGGAGGTATAGTCAGCCGTCAGGTTGCACGTAGTGCCTGTCTGGATGCGCGAGAGGCGAAGTTTCCACCCGTCGTAATCGACCTTGCCGTTGCTGAGGTATTCAGGGTCGCCGGGCATGTCGGCGACCGGCACAGGACCGAACTCGGCTTCATTGCGCTTGACGATAAACGTGAAGGCGGAGCGACATGCGCGATCTTGCGCCACGAGCCTCGTGCGCAGCATCACCGAGACGACGCGACCAACGTGCGTTCCGACCTGGATCCGCGTGTTTGTGTCGAGCCGGCCGACGTAAACATCTTCCCAGGGCGTCATCACGGCCATTCGGTCCAACCTGTTGTTCGCCATGTCGTTGAGCGGGTGATCCGCAGATGTGGGTAGAAACACCACATCACGCGCAATGCTGTTCAAAGCTCGTTTGGCGTCCGCCTGGGTCATTCCCAAGCGGACTGGACCGTAGCCGCCAAGCCGCGGGGATATCGGCAATGCCTGCCCCGTCATGGCGTCTGGGCTCCCCACAGCCAACAGCGCCTGGCCGCCAGAGCAGAGAAGAAGCGCCGCGCCCGCCAAAAAAACCGCTTGTTTCATGGTTCGCCCTTACTCGTCCTGCTTCTGACGCCTGCCCAAATTCAGCCCGAACAGGAGCGACGCTACATACGCCCATGACAGGATGCCGAGAACAATAATGACAATCGATCCGCTTCGACCGATCCTGCCGAACAACGCGAAGAACAGCCAGACTACGTAGGTCACGATTGTCCAGACACCCGCGAGGATCGCCAGTCCTACGATCAGGGCAAGCACACGAACCGCCATCGGAGCCTGCATTTACACGTCCCCAGAGCCAAGTGCGTTTACGGTGGCGGTATGCATGACCTCGCGACGCCTACCAAGCCTGATACAACAGGCCGGCCATGATCTTCGGCATCAGCGATACAGCGATTGCAGTGATCTACGATCATGAGTCGTCGCGATTCTGGTTCGATCGCTGCTCTCGCACGATGCCAGCATCATTCGGTGCTCAAGTAGTGATCGGAGCTGCTGACGCTTCCCACAAACGAAGGTGTGGCGGGGCAGCCAAGGCACGATCGGTCTCCCGATGCTTCCGGGTAGGGCATTTTCCCAAAACTCGTTCCCGATTGCGTTTTCCCAAAACGGTTCGTCGGACATGGAGAAACGGGACTGATGCGAGTTGGTGGAACGGCCGGTTTCGGGATGCCCAGCCGATCTACCGAACGGCCGGGAATGGGTCGCAACCCGACTGGCAGCTTCGCGGCCGGGCAGACCCCACAAGCAGCCATAAAGTACGACGGCGCCGCTTCCCCGAAGCGGACCTTCGTTCAGGTCGGCGCACAGGTGTCGATTGCCGCCGCCCCGCGACGTCACTTGGCAGCCAATCCTCGCGGCGGTAACTGCCGCAAACGACACTATCGAAAGCCTGAGGCTCACAAGTATGTTGATCACCGTACGCGACAACAATGTTGATCAGGCGCTGCGCGCTTTGAAGAAGAAGCTGCAGCGAGAGGGAGTGTATCGCGAGATGAAGCTCCGTCGTCATTATGAAAAACCATCGGAGAAGCGGGCGCGCGAACATGCGGCCGCCGTCAGCCGTGCTCGCAAGGCCGATCGCAAGCGTCAGGAACGCGACCGGTGATCACCCCCGCATCATAGCAGCAGGATCGGAACGCTCGTTATGGTGATCGGCACCCGCGTCGACGAGACTGGCATATTGTTGCGCGATGGTGGCGCCTTTTACCTGCGTCGAGACGCAGGAGGACGCTACCAGCTCGAACTGCAGCGTACGCCTGTGGATCTGGTGGAGAAGCGGGTAAGACTTGTCGGTACAATCGTCGGCGCCGATCTGGTCAGTGCTGACGGGGTCGCGCCAGCATAACGCATTCCCACATTAGCTCGTCCTCATCTGCGCACTTGGTAATCTGCTGACAGCGGATTGACCCACATTCGGCCACCGGGAAGCCATTCCCCAAAACCACCTGCGGACACCTGTCCAGATTGCTTGGAGGCGTTCCCAGCTATTCAAAGCGACCTCTTCTAGAGCTGAGCTATTGCGTCGCAGTCCGGAGCCTCCAGAATCCTCTAGCTTGGAAGCGGTCCAGACGTACGATAGCTTTCGATCAGGGAATCAAAGACGGCCACGTCAGACCTGCTTCGGGCCAAGATCTGGGCGCCAGCAACCGCACCGTAGATCGCGCAGGCTCTAGCATCCATGCTGTCGGGATCACCGAGTCCTGTGGCGACGAGTTGACGACTTAGCCATGCGACGTTGACGTCGGCGAAGGCCTGCACCTCCTTCAGCACCGGCGCGGGGAGCTCGTCATGCTCCGCCGCCATGAAGCTGCTCAGGCACATCCGGTTGTCGCGCTCCAGCGATGCTCGAAAGATGCTCGGATATTGCCGCAGCGCCTCGGCAGGTGACTTGGCCTTCGCCGAAATCACCTCGAGATCACGGGCGATGTCTTCCCAATAGCGACGTGCAACCGCCTCGCCGAGCAGCGCCTTGTTGGCGAAGTAATAGTTGATGCTGGCCGCCTTGATGCCGACCGTCGCCGCCAGATCGCGGAAGTTGATGCCGCCATAGCCGCGAGCCATCGCCGCCTCGCGCGCAGCCAACAGGATCGCTTCCCGCGCATTTTCCTTGGTCGTCGCCATCGTCGAGCCTCCACCTGTCATATGGCAGACAGGGGTTGACATCGCAAGCTCCTGAACCCAAATGATTACCTGTCATCTGGCAGGCAGGTGGCTGACGCGACGAAAGCGAGACATCCGATGGTCGACAAGCTGACGCTCTTCACCTCTCCCTCAGCCTTCCCCAATCCACAGCGCCTGCGCATCTTCATGCACGAGAAGGGCATTGCCGATCGCTTCGCCGAGACGGTGTACGACATGTCGCCGGTCGGCGAGCAGCGCGGGTGGCGGCACCTGAAGATGAACCCCTGGGGCGAGACGCCGACGCTGGCGCTGGCCGACGGCTCGTTCCTGAGCGAAACGTCCGCCATCGCACGCTACCTCGACGACAGCTTCGAGGGTCGCAAGATCATGGGCGAGACGGCGCACGAGCGTGGCCTCGACCAGATGTGGGACAACCGGGTCTGGGTGCACATCCTCTACCCGATCGTCACCGCCTTCCACGTCCTGCACCAGGGTCTCGGTCCCAAGCTCGAGCTGACGCACAACCCTGCCTGGGGCGAGCATTCGCGCAAGGTGGCGCTGGCGCATGCCGCCTTGGTGGACCGGCATCTCTCGGACGGGCACTCGTGGCTGCTTGGTGGACACGAGCCGACCTTCTCGGACATCACGCTGGCGACCGCGATCGCCTTCTCAAAGTTCCCGGTTAACGCCACCCCGCTGGATGAGCGCTTCGAGAATATCGACGCCTTCTGGCGGCGCTGGCAAACCCGGCCGGCCTTCCTGGCCGCTTATGCCGATGGTCAGAGCGGTGTTCCAGAACTCGACGCTCGCATCTGAGCTGACGACCGGGCGACTGCGGGTCGCCGGAGAGTCATGCCCTCCAGCGACCTGCGTTGCGCTCGCTGCTGTCCGGCGTTCCATCACGCCGGGCCACGACGTCACGCGGGCAGAAGACCTGCCTCTCGGTATGCATCGACAAGGCAATCGAACAAAGCGATGTCGGAGCGGCTTCTGGCCATGAGCTGCGCGCCTGCAATCGACGCGAAAATCGCACGTGCTTTTGCCTCCGCCGCCACGGTCGAGCTGGAGATCTTCGCGGACACAAGCATACGGCTGAGCCAGGCAGTGTTGACGTCGGTGAAGGCGTGGACTTCCTTCATGACGGCCTCTGGCAGATCGTCATGCTCCGCCGACATGAAGCTGCCGAGGCATAGCCGGTTCTCGCTTTCGAGCGAACGACGAAACACCTCCGGGTATCGCCGCAACGAGGCCTTCGGGTCTTCCTCCTCGGCCTGGATTGCCGCGAGGTTGGCTGCGGCATCCTCCCAATAGCGCTTGGCGACAGCGGCTCCCAAGTCGGCCTTGCTGGCGAAATGATGGTAGATGCTCGCCGGCTTGATGCCGACGCGGTCGGCCAGTTCCCGAAAGTTCATGCCGCTATAGCCATGCGCCTGCGCGATCCCCCGGGCTTGCGTGAGGATCACTTCCTTCACGTTCGTCGCCGCCATCATCTCCACTCCATGCTAGTCTAACGATCGTTAGTTAGCCGTTGACGTGCCGATTGTGAAGACATAGAGGTCGCAGTCTAACGAACGTTAGGTAGAAGACCATTATGAACGATGACATCATCTTTTCCGACGCAACCCGACTTGCCGAGCTGATCCGCACAAAGGCGGTGTCTCCCGTGGACGTGGTGCGGCAGCACCTCGACCGGATCGAGGCCGCGAACCCGACGATCAATGCCATCGTGACGATTGCCGATGGTGCCATTGCCGCAGCAAAGGCAGCAGAGA
Organism: Sphingomonadaceae bacterium OTU29LAMAA1; assembly: GCA_024072375.1. NCBI lineage: Bacteria > Pseudomonadati > Pseudomonadota > Alphaproteobacteria > Sphingomonadales > Sphingomonadaceae > Sphingomonadaceae bacterium OTU29LAMAA1. The sequence goes on along the minus strand of CP099617.1, from coordinate 2,901,095 downwards.
AGGCGGTGCTGGCGGGTGCTGACATCGGTCCGCTGCATGGCGTGCCGTTTACCGTGAAGGACTCGATCGACACGGCGGGCGTGCTGACGCAGCGCGGTTCGCCGATCTTCAAGGGCCGGCTCCCCGATGCCGACGCGACCAGCGTCGCACGCATGAAGGCCGCCGGTGGGATCTTGCTTGGCAAGACCAACCTGCCCGAGTTCTCCTACTGGATCGAGAGCGACAACCTGCTCTCCGGCCGGTCGAACAATCCGTGGGACGTGACCCGCACGCCGGGCGGCTCTAGCGGTGGTGAATCCGCCGCCATCGCCGCTGGGATGTCGCCGATCGGGCTCGGCACCGATCTCGCGATCTCCGTTCGCGGTCCAGCGGCACAGACTGGCATTACCTCGATGAAGGCGACGCATGGCCGGGTGCCGATGACCGGCATCTGGCCGCGTGCACCCCGTCGCTTCTGGCATGTCGGCCCGATGGCGCGGTCCGTACATGACATCGCGCTCGCCTTCGCGCAGCTTGCAGGTCCCGATGGACACGACGCCTTCGCGACCAGCACCTTGCAGTTCGACGCCGGTATCAGGCGCCAGCCTGATCGCCCGCTGCGCGTCGGCTGGATGGTCGGCCCGGGCTTCGGCCCGGTCGACCCCGAAGTGGCTGCTACGGTGAAGGCCGCGGCAGAGGCGCTGAAGGATCTCGGCGTCCAAGTCGAGCAGGTCGGCATCCCGGCGCTGGAGCGCGACTTCGCGCTGGACGTCTTCAACCGACTGCACGTCATGGAGATGAAGCCCGCTTTTCGGGAGGCGACCGCCGGTAACGAAGACCAGATGTACAAGATGGCCAAGACAATGCTGTCGCTGCCCGACACGTCGATAGCGGATTTCATCGACGCCGAGCAGGCCGCCGAGCGCATCCGCGACGGCTATGCGAAATACTTCCGCGATTTCGACGCGCTCATCACGCATGTTCTGCCGATCCCCGCACACAAGCACGGCGTCGACGAGTTCGTCATCGACGGGCAGACCGTCGACGCCACCTACCTTCAGGGCGCAACCGTGCCTCTCAACGTCACAGGCCTGCCTGGGATTTCGATGCGGTTTGGTACGAGCAAGGACGGCTTGCCCATCAATGTGCAGATCGTCGGCAGCTGGCTTGCCGAGTCCACTATCCTGCACGTCGCCTCGCTCCTGGAGAACGTCAGCCCAGTGCGATATCTATATCCTCACTTGTGACGGTAAAGCGCCCCCGGTGAGCTTTACCGGGGACGCTACCCCGCTCCCGCCGTCTGCTATTTGACCGGCGTCGCATCTTGCTTAAGCATGAAACTCTTGAGCGTGTTTCCGCCGATGGGCCAGCGTCGAGCGATACGGCGAGGCCAGCCGACAGGCTGTTTTCAGCGTGACGACCCACAACCCGTCGTTCGCCCCGCAGTTTGCAACCACCCAGCTTCGGACGTTCGTTCATGTCCAGCGACGACAGCTTTCGGCAACCGTAAATTGCCATTCGAACGACCGCCATCGGGTGGAAAACGGTCATAAAGTTACAAATCGTCACCCCTGCTAGCGCTCCAACATGCCATTGGAGCGCAGCACCGCACCAAGCCCCCCGACAAGGCCCTCAACCAAGATGCGCCGGATCATCCATGTGGTCGGTCCCTAAGCCAACGTGGGAAGACCCCTTCAGACGGTCGATCGTCAAGGTTTCACGGCGGGGGCGAACCCGTTCGCCCAGTTTGCAAACCCCGGCACGAATGCGATCGGCACCATGAACAGTGGCGAGAGGATTGCCGCTGCGCCCCAGTACCAGGCCACATGGATACTCCCCTGCGTTCGTCGTTCGTGAACCGCGCTCCAGAAGACCGGCGCGAGCATTCCCGCCTCCATCAGCAGCAGACCGATCGGCCCAAGCTGTTCCATCGGCACGATCCGAGCCCAAGCGGGAGCGACCGCGATGATCGTGGCGCACGCCAGAAGCCGACGATGCCAGTCGCTGCGCCGCCGCACACGGATTGCCAACACCACCAAGAGAGCAAACGGGATCAATCCGCCGATGTTTGTCACGATCGTAAAGGCGGGTTCTGACTGGCGGCCACCGGCAATCGAGCCAAAGGTTGTCCAGATCCCGGTCGTCACCAGCGCGACCGCGATAAACGCGCCGATCCAACCAAACGTCCGGTGCAGCTCGCGCTGTCGCGTGCCGATCAGCCATGGCTGCATGACCGCCAAAACGCACCAGGCTAAGCCGATGGTAGCATGCAGGTAGACCGTGAGTGGCAACACACTGTAATTTGTGCGGCCGCGGATGGGTTCCAAACCGAACCCAGCGATCACGACAAGCACCTGCGTAAAGGCAATCGCCGCGAACAGGCGCGGTTCTCCGCTTATTGAACGGAAGCTCTTGATCACGGCGACTCCCAAACGCGAATATCGCCGTTGTTACCGCCGAAAATGCGCGCTGGCGAGCGTCGGCTATTTGGGCTTTAGCCGACTGGCAGCTTTGCGGTCGCAAGGACCCAGAAAACGACATTTGCGCGCTCTTCGCCGACCCCAATTTCGGCCCCTTGTTCATCTCGCTAAAAAGGTTGCTGTTGTACTATGCCGACCAGCGGATTTGGATCCGCCGAGATGGTTCAGCCGTTTGCACAGCAGAGCTGGCATGGGCGCTGCCGCCAACGGTCATGGGGAACAAGATGAAGCTCTGGCACTCTGCTGCGGTCGCAATTGGGATGGCGCTTGCTGTGCCAGTCGCTGCTCAGGACTTAGCACCGGCCATCGATCTCGGGACCGTTGCGCAAGGTGCGTTGATCCAAGGCACGATGGAGGGTCATGCCGATAGAGCCCGAGCCCGTAAACGGGGGCAGAAGGCTACTCTCGCACGTGCCGATGAATGCGCCCGAGCGTGGGGCCGGCGCGAGCAGATGAACCGTGCCCAGCGACAGCGCCTCTACGACCTCTGCCCGCGCTGAGCCGCGCTGCAACGTGCAATCAACGAGCGCCGAAAATTGGCGCGCCTCAATCCCCTAGAACTCTCGCTTGACCCAAAAGCTGACGTTCAGTGCACTGAGGGCGCTGCCCAGCTTCGGACGCTCGTTCATATGATTCTTAGACCGAGAACGCTTTAGCCGCTTCATCAACGCAGTCGGGCGGCCAGGAAATCGATAAAGACCCGCACTCGCGCAGGCGTACTGGCACCGCCGACGAAGACGGCGTGGATCTGCTCCACGTCACCGGGATTGAAATCTTCGAGGATCGGTACGAGCCGTCCTTCTGCCAGTTCCGGTGCGACACTGAAGCGGCCGACGCGTGCCACACCCACGCCGGCCGCAGCCAGTTGGCCAAGCGTCTCGCCGTTGTTCGCCTCTATGCTGCCCTTCACCGACAAGGCGAAGTCCTGCCCGTCGCGGTGGAACGGCCACACTGGCTCGACACGGCGGAAGTTGAAGTTGAGGCAGTTGAAGCGGTGCAGATCCTCCGGGATGCAGGGTGTCCCGTGCGCCGCAAGATAGTCGGGGGATGCAACGATGATCCGCCCGGTTTCGCCCAGCTTACGGGCGGTAAGCGCGCTATCTGCGAGCCGTCCGAAGCGAATGACTACATCCGCCTCCCCGCCCGCCACGTCGACCACCGAATCGGTTAGCGCGATGTCGACCAAGATGTGTGGGTAGAGCATGGCGAACTCGCCCAGCAGCGGCACGACGCAGATGCGGCCATGCGACAGTGCGGCACTGATCCGCAGCCGGCCGCGCGGCACACCGCGATCGGCGATCTCCTGTTCGGTGTCGTCGAGATCAGCGAGAATACGGCGCGCCGCCTGCAAATAGAACTGGCCCTCGGTAGTCAGCGACAGCGCGCGGGTGGACCGCAACAGGAGGCGAACGCCGAGCCGTGCTTCGATGCGATCGACTGCGCGGCTGACTGCCGAGGGACTCATCTCGAGTATTCGTCCGGCAGCGGAAAAGCTGCCATGCTCCACCACCGCCGCGAACAACGCGAGAGCGCGTGCGCGATCGGCTCCGCCGCTCAGCTTTGCGTCCATGACATAGATCCTCTGCGAACAGCTTGGCTATTCCGTCCATCTAGGACTGCCCATCTATGCGTTGGATTAGCAAGGGACGATCGACCATGGATTATCGACAACTCGGATCCTCCGGCCTGCGGGTACCTGCGCTGAGCTTCGGCACCGGCACCTTTGGCGGCCAGGGGCCGTTGTTCAGCGCTTGGGGGCAGAGTGATGCAGCCGAGGCGCGGCGGCTGATCGACATCTGCCTCGATGCCGGCGTGACGCTGTTCGACACCGCGGACGTCTATTCCAGCGGTGCGTCGGAGGAGATACTGGGCAAGGCGATCCGCGACCGCCGTGACGCAGTGCTGATCTCGACCAAAACCGGGTTGCCGATGGGCGATGGCCCACAGGACTGGGGGTCATCGCGTGCCCGCCTACTGCGTGCGGTCGACGATGCGCTTTGCCGGCTCGGTACTGACTATATCGACCTGCTTCAGCTGCACGCGCTGGATTCCCATACTCCACCCGAGGAACTGATGGGCACGCTCGACCGGCTGATCGCCGCCGGCAAGGTCCGATATGCCGGCGTCTCCAACTATCCGGGCTGGCAGCTCATGAAGGCGCAGGCCGTCGCCGACCGTCACGGCTGGCCGCGGCTGGTCGCGCACCAGGTCTATTATTCGCTGATCGGCCGCGCCTATGAGGATGACCTAATGCCGCTCGGCGCCGACCAAGGCATCGGCGCGCTGGTCTGGAGCCCACTCGGCTGGGGCCGCCTGACCGGCAGGATCGGTCGCGATCGTCCGATCCCGGCGGGCAGCCGCCTGCACGACACCGAACAGTTCGCGCCCCCGATCGAGCCCGAGCTGCTCTATCGCGTCGTCGATGCGCTGGAGGCCGTTGCGGCGGAGACCGACAGGACAGTGCCGCAGATCGCGCTTAATTGGCTGTTGCAGAGGCCGACCGTCGCGTCGGTCATCATCGGCGCGCGCAATGAAGCGCAGCTGCGCCAGAATCTTGGTGCGGTCGGCTGGGCGTTGAGCCCTGAGCAGATCGCCGCGCTTGATGCGGCGAGCGCGGTGCTGCCACCTTATCCGCATACCCCCTATCGTCAGCAGGAAGGCTTCGCCCGCCTCAACCCGGCCCTGGTCTGAGGAGACGCGTTCATGAAATTCAACCTGGGCCTGCTGGCCCTGTCCGTCGGCGCGTTCGGCATCGGCGTGACTGAATTCGCGCCGATGGGCATGCTGCCGGTCATCGCCGGCGACCTCGGCGTCTCGATCCCCGCGGCGGGCCTGCTAATCAGCGCCTATGCGCTCGGCGTAATGATCGGTGCGCCGCTGATGACGCTTACCACCGGCCGGGTGCCGCGGCGAATGCTACTGATTGGCCTTGCCGGTATTTTCACACTGGGCAACCTGCTCGCCGCTGTCTCGGACGGCTACGCCATGCTGATGGCGGCGCGCATCCTCACCTCTTTCAACCATGGTGCTTTCTTCGGCGTCGGATCGATCGTTGCCGCCAGCCTTGTCCCGCCGCAGCGCCGCGCAGGCGCGGTCGCCGCGATGTTCATGGGGCTGACGATCGCCAACGTCGTCGGCGTCCCGCTGGCGACCTGGGCTGGCGAGCATCTCGGCTGGCGCGTGTCGTTCTGGGGGATTGCCGGGCTCGGCGTGGTAACGATGATAGCGTTGCGTTTGACACTGCCGCTTTTGCCTGGGTCCACCGGTGGCAACGCGATGGCCGAACTGCGGGTGCTGACCCGCAGCAAGGTACTCGGCGCGCTGGCGCTGACCATGGTTGGGTCGAGCGCGATGTTCACCGTCTTCACGTACATCACTCCGATCCTGCGCGAGGCGACGCATGCGTCGCTCGGCTTCATCACCGCGATGCTGGTGCTCTACGGGCTCGGACTCACCGCAGGCAATTGGCTAGGGGGCAAGTTCGCCGACAGGTCGGTCGATCGCACCCTGATCGTGACTTTGGCATCGCTGACAGCCATCTTGGTCGCGTTCGCGCTGCTGATGGATCACGCAGCGCCAACGGCAGTGTTGGTGTTCCTGTGGGGCGTGGCCAGCTTTGCGCTAGTTCCACCGCTGCAGGTTCGCGTCATGACCGCGGCTGCCGACGCGCCGAACCTGGCTTCAGCCGTGAACATCGGCGCCTTCAACCTTGGCAATGCATTTGGTGCGGCGCTGGGCGGCGGCGTCATCGCTGGCGGGCTCGGCTATCCGGCTGTTGCGCTAGCCGGGGCAGCAGCTTCGGCGGTGGGCCTCACTGCGGTTGTCTTCGCGAGCCGTCATCCAATGACGCCGGTCGCAGCATGACTTTTTGGTGCCCATTGGGAACGTTAGCTTGGTCTGCAGACCACTAGGGTGGGGGACGATCACGGCCAGCTCGAGCGTCGTTACACGCCCTACGCGATGACCCACAAGCAGACGTTCCCGGTGACCCTTCGCCTTTCTAAATTCAGACATTCGTTCATGTCGCTGCAAAAGCGCAACAGAGGAGTGGAACCCGCATTCTCGCCGACTGAGGGGACGTCGAGTTTGAAACTGCCTTTCGGCTGAGCATTTTCTCTGTATCGAGCACCGTCCGAGACGTACGATCATTTTACCTCGCGTACGAAGCTGGTGACATCCTCGAGCACCTGTGCCCTGCTCCTAAATGGACGCGCTAGCGCCAGGAGAAGGCCGACATGGCCCATTTTCGGATAGGACCGGAAATTCACCGAAACGCCACCCGCACGCAATCTTGCGCCGAGCGCCTCACTGTTACGCGGGCGGACAATGGTGTCGTCCGCTGCAACGAGCAGCAACGCTGGTGGATCTCCGGTCCCGGCCCACGTGACGGGCTGCGTGTCCTTGGGCCGGGGCCACCCACCGAATGCGGCACGACTGGCGTCGACATCGAAAGGAGCAAAGTCATAGGGGCCAGCCATTCCTATGAAGCCTCTCACCGCCTGCCGATCGTCCTTCAGCCAACGATCGTCTACCGCTAGCATGGCGGCGATATAGGCGCCCGCCGAATGACCCATCAGTATGAGCCGAGCCGGGTCCCCGCCGAACTCTGCAGCATGTGCCTCGGTCCAGCGTACGGCTGCTGCGCCATCCTCCACGAAGGATGGATAGCGAACCGTAGGCACGAGCCTATAGTCGGGGATAACGACAACGAACCCCTTTGCCGCCAACGCTCTGCCGACGAAGGCATAACCTGAGCGCGATCCGCTGTTCCAGCTTCCGCCATAGAAGAACACCACCACCGGTCGCCGGCCGATTGGTTGCGGCCGCGGTGCATAAACGTCCAGCCTCTGACGTGGATCGTTACCGTATGCTACGGCGGTTGCGACCCTTCCCGCACCTCGATCTTTAGGCACCAGCGTGTCGAACACGCCTAACGGCGAGCAGCCAGCGGCGAAGAGGCTCGCCAGGACCGTGAGGCGAGCGCGAAGGGTCGTGGTCATGCTGTTCAACGTCCTCTTTCCGTCTCTGCAATGATGCGATCGATCATCAACATGGGTGGACGCATGTTCGACCTTGTGGATCGCTCTTGTCTCCACTCCGGGGCGCCGGCGCGGACGGTACATCGCCATGGTCCACGGCATGACCAGCGAACCCGCAGACTTTGCATCGAAACCGCTGCACCCGCCGTATCTCGATCATGAACCCTGAGCCCGACCTCTCCTCAGATACTGCAGCTTCGGTCGAAGCGGGCTCGGAAGGTCGCTACCGGCGCATCCTTGATATGACGGCTGCACTCAGGGCAATGTTCGGTGATGCAGCTTTAGCTATTGCCGATGGTCAACCCGGCGCCTTCGACGTCGGCGGGAGGAGCGGCATTCAGTGGCAGGATTTGGCGGACGAACTACGTGCCGCCAAGATGCCCCGCACAGTAACCTTCACCCCGACGCCGTGACCTCGCGACAAACGGATGGTTACATGGGCGGCGTGATCCCGTCCTTGCCGATCGCGACGAACTTGGCTCCGGGCGCGCTCGCGTCAGTGACGACGAAAACCTTTTGACCTTTCGCCAGCACTGACCGCTGCGTCGGCTCGAATCGGACCACCGGCGTGCCGGCCGGCACGAGAACCTTGGTCTTTCCGCCCTTGTAGGAGACGGTCAGCGTCGTCTCGCCGGACTTGCCGGCACCCTCTGTCACCGTGCCGTTAGTCATGGCACTCTGTTGCTCCACGGTGCCGTTGGTCATGGCGCTTTGCTGCTCAACCGTGCCATTGGTCATGGTGCTTGATCCGCTCGCATCGCCACCAGCCGCGGCGACGACGCCGGGAACGTCCCAGTCATAATGACCCTCGCCTGTCCCGCGCATCGATTCCGGGAAGATGACCAGTTCGACTGCGCGCACTGTGTCTCCGGCCCCTGTCGTTGCCGTGCCGATGAAATCGCCGTCCTTCAGCGTGGCCAGACTGGAACCGACCACCCATGCGAAGCCGGTCTTGGTGTCGAGCGGCACGGACACAGCACGACCATCATAGGTCTGCACCGCAAGAGCATTTGGACCAACGGATTGCACGACGCCGCGGACGCGGGTCGCGGTCGTTGCCGGACCCGACGCCGCTGTCCCATTTGCCTCGTTCGAGCTTGGGCCACTGCATCCACCCAAGGCGACGATTGCGCTACCGAGCAGCGCGAAGCTCTTCATGGTCATTGTGTCGCATCCCTGGATTGCGCGAAGCAGGATATCCGCGCCAAGATGTCCTGCACCGTCGTGCGCCATTTGTCTTCAGGCAACGCCGAAGCTTGGTTACTATTGCTTCGCCCGCCTGGCCGCACGCCTTTCTGCTACCCTCAGGCGACGTCGATGACGAACGAGGCGTGACTGCACGTCTGTCTCGGCTATGGGACACTTACAGGCGCCTTGCATCAGGCAGCCTTCTGTCAGGAGAGAGACCATGCTGTTTCATACGATGGTGGGTTCCAACGATATCGAGCGCTCCAAGCGCTTCTACGACGAAGTGCTGAGCGTCCTCGGCGTGAGCGAGGCCACCCTCAATATCGCAGGCAGCGGCCATACGCGCCTGTTCTACCGCAACGAGAACGGCACCAACTTCATCGTCACCGAGCCTATCAACGATGAGCCCGCGACCGTGGCGAACGGCAGCACCGTTGCATTCTCCTGCAATTCGCCCGAGCAGGTGAAGGAGTTCCATGACGTCGCCATCGCAAACGGCGGCACGTCCGTTGAAGCGCCACCGGGACCGCGAATGAGCCCATCCATGGGGGCCATTGAACTAGCCTATTTCCGCGATCCCGATGGCAACAAACTCTGTGGGATTCATTTTCCCGCATGAGCGGCTCTGGGTCGAACTCGCTATTATCGTGGCTGGCGAGCTCAACCCAGACATTCGCGGTCCGTTTCGAACTTCTCCGCCTAGGTCGGACTTTGCTCGCGCTCGGAGCCGCCGCGGAGCGGTGTTACGTTCCGAAGTATCGTTCGATCTCATCCAACCGGAGCGTGATCGCTCTGCTGGGCAAATGGATAGTTAGTCTCTGCCGTCCATCGTTCGTGAAACGAGCGGCTTTGATCAACAGGTCACGGATAGCTGCCCGACCGACGACCCTGTCGCCTCCCAGCCAGCCACTGCCAAGCGCGACCTCAGGTGCCAGGATGAGGAGGCCATAAGCGTCGGATGCCAAATGCTCGGTTATGACGATGGTGCCCTTCTGCCGTGATTGCGGCTTGGCTTAACTGAGGATCTCGGCTTCGCGATTGGCAGGCATTTGGACCCACAAGCAGACATTTAGGCGGCCTTGAACTCTTCCCAACTCCGGCCGTTCGTTCATCTCGCTAAAAAATCGAACTCGCGGACCCGAAGCAGTTTCTTGAACGGTTAAGAAAGTATGTACCCCGAAGGTAGCAGTACGTTTCAATAGGCGGTAGTCGCCGAAGCTAGAGATAATTTATTCGACCATCGTTAGGCGTCGAGCGGCGCTCGGAGACGATGCTTGCTCCTCCGCTAGGCTGCTTGGCTGGTTCCATTCTCAAGCAGCCCGGCGATACGGCAACTCTCGACAGGGCGGCTGAACAGGTAGCCCTGTATGTTACCGCAGCCCTCGCCGCGGAGCATGTTGAGCTGCCCGGTATCCTCGACGCCCTCGGCGGTCGTTTCCATGTCGAGCGCGGTCGCCAGGTCGACGATCGCGCGGACGATCGCCGCGGCGCTCGGATCGCTAGCGATGCTGGTAATGAACGAGCGGTCGATCTTGATCTTGTCGAACGGGAAACTGCGAAGGTAGCTGAGCGAGGAATAGCCGGTGCCGAAATCGTCGAGCGCCACGCGGATTCCCATCGCGCGCAGTTTGTGCAGCAACGCGATCACCGGCCCCTCACCGTCGAGGAAGACCGATTCTGTGATCTCGATCTCGAGCCGGCTGGGTGCCAGGCCACTATGCGCAAGCGCTTGGAGAACGATCGACGGGAACCCGGTGTTACGGAACTGCAGCGGCGACACGTTGACCGCGACGCGGACATGCTCGGGCCAGTGCATCGCCTGACGACACGCCTCCTGCATCACCCATTCGCCGATCGCAATGATAAGCCCGGTATCCTCGGCGATCGGGATGAACTCGACCGGCGGAACGACGCCGCGCTCTGGGTGGTGCCACCGCACAAGCGCTTCAAACCCGCCGATCCGGTCCGCCTTCAGGTCGAACACCGGCTGGTAGTTGAGAACGAACTGGCCCGCCTGGATTGCCTCGCGAAGGTCGAGTTCGACCTGCCGGCGCCAGCGCGCCGCGGCGTCGAGCGCGGGTTCGAAGAACCGGAACACCCCTCGACCGTCTTCCTTCGCGAGATACAGAGCGAGATCGGCATTCTTGAGCAGTTCGTCGGCGTCCTTGCCATCGGCCGGGCCAATCGCAATACCAATGCTGACCGCTGTCGCGATCTGATGGCCATCTGCCACGACTGCCTGCCGCATCATGTCGAGAATGCTCTGAGCAAGGGCACGCGGACGATCGGCATCGAACTGGCCTGATAAGATTATCGCATATTCGTCGCCGCCAAGCCGCGAGACCAGTCCGTCTGGCGCGCTTTCGCTCAACATAGCGCCGATCGCTTTCAGCAACGCATCGCCAACCGGATGTCCGAGCGTGTCATTGACGCCCTTAAAGCGATCGAGATCGAGACACAGCACCGCGATCGCTCCACCGGTCCGCCCCACCTGAAGGATCGCCTGGTCGAGCGACTCGCGAAAATACGTCCGGTTGGGCAGGCCGGTTAGGACGTCGTGAAGCGCGAGATGTGTGATGCGGCTCTCGCGTTCCAAGATACCGACCGACATCCGGTTAAAGCTGGCAGCGAGCCTGCCGATCTCATCGCGGCCCTTCACGACGATGTGGGCGTGACTACCCTCCTCCAGCGCCCGCGCCGCGGCGTCCAAATTGGCGATCGGTCCCGCGATTCCCTGCGCCAGCCGGCGACTGCCGAGCACGACGAGGATCAGGCCAATCAACCCGGCGAGCGCGATACCCGCCTGCAACGGCAGATACGGCGTCAGTGCGGCATTGAGCGGATAGCGGATCAGGATCGCCGCCTGCGGCCGATCTGTCAGGCCAGCCAGCGGCTTGGCGATCGCGAACGCGCGGCCGGTCGACAGATTGAGTGTGGCAAGTGTCCGGGATGACCGCGACGCTTCGACCAGATCGTCAACCGCGGCGTCGGATTCAACCGACCTGTCCGCCGCATGCCAGCGCTTTGCGCCATCGCTGCGCATGATCGTCGCGATCAGCGGGATCGCGGACAGTCGTTCGAGCGCGTGCATCTCGGTACCGTCGAGTCGCACGGCGAAGACCACCCAGCCGACCTGCGTCGGTGCCATCACCGGTGAAAGGATCAGTCGGTACACCTGCCCCGCCACCACCACGACCGCGTCACGCCGGCCGTTCGGAACCGCGAACGGGAAGCGAGCGACCGTCGCCGCCAGTGCACCTGAGGGGCCGGTGACCTGCCCGTCCTGTTCGACCACGAATGCAGCGGTAACCTCTGCTCGGTGACTAATATTGGCTAGCGCGGACGCAATGGTCGGCCGATCGCCGCTGGCGACTGCCGCGCGGAACCCGAAGTCTCGCGACAACAGGTCGGCTGACGCGATCAGCGATTGTGACCTGAGCAACCAGATCCGGTCGTAGACGCTGCCGCTAGTGATCAGTTCCTGACGCACGGAATCCCGCGCGTGCGTCCAGATCATCGCCTGCGCTACGACCGCGAGCAGCACCAACGTTACCGCGAACAGGCTCGCGTACAGCACCGACAGCTTGGTCCGGAGATGGCGGAACCGCGGCCGGCGCAGATCCATCACCGGTGCAGCACGAAGGTCGTGGCAAAGCCGGTGGCGGCGACGTCGATCGGCTGGGACGCGGTGCTGCCGGGCGCGCGGATCGAGGGGTGCCAGACGCGAACCGTCCCCGCCCCTACGGGCACGCCGGTCATGCTGACATGCCCAGCCTGGTCGGTCAGCGCGGCAAACGGCGTGGCGGTCACAAACACGAACCCGCTCATGGAATCATGGATGTTGCAGCCGAGCGGGACCACGCCCGGACGATCGAACAGGACGGTCCGCGCATCCTCCCGCCCGTAGAGTTTCAAGTCGAACTTTTTGGTTTTCGAAAACGAATAGACATGGTGACGCACCCGGTCGCGGTTGGGGAAGCCGACCGTCGCACCGACGGGGACAATCAGTACGTGCGGCTGAAATGAGATGTCGCGCTGTTCGATCATGTAGGGCCCGCGCACAGTCACTCCCGGCGCCTTGGGCGTCTCGATCGTGACCACCGCGCCCGCCAGCGGCTTTCCGTCGAAGCCGCGGACATCGATCGCCACCGTCGCGGCCTGCCCAGCCACAGGCAGCGCAAGTGCGACGATCATCAAACTCAAGCGGAGGACGGATGCGTACATGGCCCTACCTCTAGCGGTCGGAGAATTGCGAACCCGTAAACGCCATCGATGTTGCCCCTGTCTTTTCTGCCGGGCGACGCGTTGATGGCCTGGCGCAGGAGACCGACTATTAACCAATGGTCTGCATGAGATGCAGGATGATTCGTATTCCGCTTTCGGCCGTTGCCGGATGTACCGCCAAGGTCGTAGTGGCGACCGCCGTCATGACCGCCACCCCCGCCGCGGCGCGCGAGGGCCGGGCCGGCGGCAAGCTCATGCTGACCAACGGCGTCACCACGATCGAGGGCAGTTCGGGCGGCGGCATATCTACCTGGGCGCTGATCGCCGGCAACGAGACCGTCGACGGGATCGGCGGGTCCGCGCATGTCTCGGTCATCCTTCTCCCGGATTATCGCTGGGAAAGCCACGGCGCGGCTATCGGCTTTCGGGACCGGCTGGAACTGAGCTACGCCCGACAGAATCTCGACACGCGGGACGTCGGTGCGAAGCTCGGTATCGGCCGCGGCTATACGCTCAATCAGGATGTGTTCGGTGCCAAGCTGCGGGTTGCCGGCGATGCCGTCTATGGCAGCGCCTACCTCCCGCAGATCGCGATCGGCCTGCAGTACAAGCACAACCTCGATGCGCCGATCATAGCTGCGGTCGGCGGGCGCCACGACAGCGGTACCGATATCTACGTGGCCGCCACCAAGCTCCTGCTACGGCAGAGCATCCTGCTTGGCACCATGGTCCGCTACACAAAGGCCAACCAGAACGGCCTGCTCGGGTTCGGTGGCGATCGCGGCGCAAATCGTACCGTCCAGGTCGAGAGCACGATCGGCTACCAGATCTCGCGCCAGCTGGTCGTCGGCGGCGAATACCGGTCGAAACCCGACAATCTCGGCTTCGCCAGGGAGAATGACTGGAAGACCGCCTATGCCGCCTATGCGATCAGCAAGAACCTGACTGCGACCGCGGCCTATGTCGATCTCGGATCGATCGCGACGGCCGAGCGCCAACGCGGCGCCTTCCTGTCGCTCCAGACTGCCTTCTAGGGAATTTTCGCGATGCTCGTGCTTGCCCTGCTCGTCCTCCTCCAGACCGCACCCGCGCCGCCGGGCGAGGACCCGGTCCCGCCCTATGCGATGAGCGATGCCAATGCCGGCGGCCGTCCATTCAAGGGCGTTGCCATGCTCGAGGCGTTTCACGGCGTGGCCGGCACCGACCGGATCGTCGACGATCTTGTAACCACGAGCCAGGCCGATCCGCGGATCGGCGACATATTTAAGGGGCAGGACATCGTCCGCCTCCGCCGCACGCTGAAGGAGCAGTTCTGCCTCCTGTTGAACGGCGGCTGCCGCTACACCGGTCGCGACATGGCAATTGCGCACAAGAACCTCGGAATCCAAGCCAAAGACATGAACGCGCTCGTCGAAAACCTTCAAGCCGCTATGCGTCGCGAGGGCGTAGCATTCTCAGACCAAAACGCCTTCCTCGCCAAGCTTGCCGCGATGAAGCCGAACGTGGTCACGCGCTAGAACACTCAACCTCGGTGGTTCACGAAGGCTATAGAGGTTTTCCATAGCAGGAACGGCGGGTCTAGTCACCGTCTGCCGTGGCCATAGCGGCGGCTAAGACCCAAAATCGGCCATTCAGTGCAGTCGTAGCGCTTACTCGCAAGCGGTCGCTCGTTCATGTTCAATGACCCTTTTCTGAACAGGCAGACTTTCCCGGCCCCACCGCCTGCCGGCGCGGGCCTATGGGCCGATCTCCAGCGCCCGTCGGCCGATAAAAGCCGGGCCCGCGAAGCGACCGGGCTTGTTGAGCTTCTCACAACGACGAGGCGGAGACGGCATGAACACGATTGAGCGCGGCACTGGCCGCACGCTGCTTTTGATCCACGGCCTGGGCGGGAGTTGGCAATCGTGGAGTACCGTCTTGGACCCACTCAGCGCCTCGCGAAAGGTCATCGCGGTCGACCTTCCCGGCCATGGGGCTACCCTTGCCGAATCCGACAGCGGGACGTTCGATGGTCTGGTCGGCAGCGTCGAGCGTTACATCGCGGAGGCTGGCTTGTCCGGCGTCGATGTCGTCGGCAGTTCCATGGGTGCGCGGATCGTGCTTGAGCTCGCACGGCGCGGACTCGTCGGGAACGTCGTCTCGCTCGATCCGGGCGGCTTCTGGCGGGGCTGGGAGCGCACCTTCTTCAAAACCACCATCGGCGCCTCCGGTCGCTTACTGCGGGCCATCCGGCCAGGCCTGCCGGCGTTGAGCCGGAATGCAGCGTCGCGCACGGCGCTGCTCGCGCAGCTCTCCGCGCGTCCTTGGGCGCTTGACGGGGAGACCGTCGCGACCGAGCTGGAAGGTCTCAGTACAACGCCGACGTTCGATGCGCTGGTCCGGAGCCTTGCCACGGGACCTGAGCAGTCCGGTCCCGCCGCTGCCGGCACCGGCCGGGTCGTCATCGGGTGGGGCAGACACGACCGGCTCTGCCTCCCCAGACAGGCTGCGCGCGCGCAGGCAGCCTTTCCCGGCGCCGAGCTCCACTGGTTTGATGGCAGCGGCCACTTTCCTATGTGGGACACGCCGGAGGAGACAGTCGCCGTCATTCTCGACGCGACGAGGTGATGCTCCACCCGCTTCACGGCTCGATTGCGCGATGATGGTAGCATCGACCCATAAGTGGACGTTCAGCCTGTCCTTTCCACCTCCCGAAACCAGCCGCTCGTTCATCCGGGTGTCCCGTCCCTGCTGAGCTCAAACAGCTCCGCGGTTAGCTTGGCTTGGAATAGGTGATCCTACGCAGCGGCATTGGGGCATTCCGAGCTACGATAAGGGCACGAGGCACACACAACCTCTTTTACAATCAGCTTTCTCCGAACAATTCCCGCTGCGCCTTATCCAGCTCTTCCGCATAGCGACGCCGGGCATAGCTCTCGGAGAGGATGCCGAGAACGGCACCATCACTCCCGATCACTGCAAGTTCGTCGGCGCTTGCGGTGTCGAACGTGGTCATGACGCTCCTGATATCCGCATTCGGCATCAGCGCCAGATCCGTGTGGATCGCCAATGATCCGACGGGCGCTTTCTGGTCCAGCTCCTCGGCAAAAGCACTGGCGGTCTGTACGATGCCGCCATAATTCTCCTGATCGTCGACCAGCACGACGCGGCTCGTCGAACCGAGGGGGAATGCCCGACGGAATTCGGCGATCGTCGTGTTGCACGGTGTAGCCCGTTCGACGCGCCGCATCATCTTGCCAGCCGTCAGTGTTCTGACCCAGCCCACGTCACGAGCGCTCTTGATGGTTTCGCCCCGCAGGTGAAGCCGCCACGTCGAGAAGGAATAGCCGAACAGTTCGCGGACGATGGTCGAGGAGACCAAAGATGCCGCGATGGCGGCGCCGGCCAGCGAGAAATCGTGGGTCGCCTCAAGGACCAGCATCGCCATCGTCATCGGGCCGCCGACCACCGCCACTGCCAGAGCAGCCATTCCAACCAGAGCGGCATTGTGCGGGTCGATGATGACTGACCCGGCCACCCATTCAAGCGACCCAGCGAACAGATGGCCGAGCAGGCTGCCCAGAAACAGTGACGCGAAGAACAGGCCACCGCGGAAGCCGAAGCCGAGCGAGACGATAGATGCCGCGCACTTCATGATGAAGATGGCCGCGAGAAAGCGCAGCGGGACGTCCCCTTCCAGGTTGAGGTGAAGGGCTCCGTGGCCGGCGGACAGGACCTGCGGCGTGAGCATCGCAAGCGGGATGAGCAGCAGCCCGCCCAGGATCGGCCGGTAGATCGAGGGGATCGGCAGCTTGCGTGTCGCTGCCTCGATATCCGCGACGGCACGCATCAGCAGGATACCGGCACCAGCGGCACAGGCACCAAGGCCGGCATAGAGAAGGTAATGGAACGTCTCGATCCGTTCGCCTGCGTTGGCAGCGACCAGATACGGCTGTGCCCCGAACGCTTGAGCCACAAGGACACTCGACAGGCACGCTGCAGCGACCGGTGCCAGCGCCGATATTGTATAGGCCCCAATCACGATCTCGAACGCGTAGAAGGCACCGGCGAGCGGTGCGCCGAACGCGCCCGCGATAGCGGCACCGGTTCCGGCGCCGACCAGGATCCGCAAATCGGACCTGCGCAACGCGAACCAGTTGCCGCTGAGAGAGGCGACAAGCCCGCCTAATTGCGCATAGGCCGCTTCAAGCCCCACCGATGCTCCGAAGCCGTTGGAAAGTATCGTCTGTCCGGAGATGACGAGGCTGTCCGACCACGACATGCGGCCACCGTGAAGGGCGTTCGCCTCGACCGCATCGACCATTCGGCGCCGGCGGGCGTGTGTCAGCCAGGAGAACAGCGCCAAAACGGCCCCGCCCGCCGGCAGGGCGATCAGCGCGAGCGAAGGGATCGTGGTGGCGGCACTCAGCCGTTCGTCCGAAGGCAACGCATACAGCAAGAGCTGGATCGCGCGCGCCAGAGCACCCTGTGCGACGCTGAGCAGCCCGGCTGCACTGCCAATTACGATCGCCAGAATGATCAGTGCAGCTTCGCTGGAGCGGAACGCCTTGCGCAGCCACGACGGCGCCATCCGGCCGGATGCCGAAGGCGTCGCTGCACTGTCGGTCAATGGGTCGGTCAAAGGGTCGGTCGATGGTGCTGAAGCCATGGCAGTCAGGATCCTGAAACGATGTCCCGAACCGGGCGGCAGCCACGTCGTGCTGGTGGACCACATCACGATCGGGGGGCCTACCGTCCCTGACATGGATTCGAGGCTGCGCTAACCCCGCGGCTCGATCCCCGAGGATCAATGCAGCGGCCAAGTCCAGATCACCAGCGGTGTGCCAACCAATACCACCAGCACCGACAGGGGAGCTCCCAGCCGGGCGTAGTCGCTGAACCGATAGCCACCGGGACCGAAAACCAGCGTGTTGCACTGGTGCCCGATGGGGGTGAGAAAATCGCACCCTGCCCCGATGGCTGTCGCGATCAGGAATGCCTCTGGCCGATATCCCAGGTCGTGCGCGAACACCGCGGCGATCGGCGCCATCACCAAAACCGTCGCGGCATTGTTGAGAAAGGGCGTTACGGCCATTGCCGCGACGAGGATCAGAGCTACCGCGCCCCAGGGCGGCAACGAGGCGGCCAGATGGGCGAGCGAAGTCGCGAGTACGTCCGAGGCCCCGGTGGTGCGGAGTGTTTCGCTGACCGGGATGAGAGCGCCCAGCATGATCAGGATGGGCCATTCGACGCCCTCATACGCCTCACGCAGCGGCAAGGCGCCAGTCGCCATCATCAATCCTGCCGCGGCGAAAAAGGCGACTGCCACCGGCACGTAACCGCTCGCGGTCACAGTCATCGCCACCGCCAGTATGACGAGCGGCAGAAAGCGACGTTTCGAACTGCCGAGACGCAAAGCGCGCTCTGCGAGCGGCAACGTCCCGAGATCACGCATACGTTCCGGCAAGAGCCCGAGCGGCCCCTGGAGAACGATGACATCGCCGGCGCGCAGCACGGTTTCGCCGAGCTGCTTGGTCAGCCGTTTGCCGGCACGCGAGACCGCGATGAGGTTCACGCCATAGCGTTGCTGGAGCCGCAAACGTCCGGCCGACTGGCGGACGAGGACCGAATCGCTGGTGACGACCGCCTCGATGACGCCGACCTCATCGTCTTCGCTGCCCTCCGGCAGGTCGCGATCCTGCCCGGCCAGCGCGAGGTGATCTCCTGCGATCACCCGTTCGAGCGTATCCGGGTCGCCGCCAAGGATCAGGGTATCGCCTGCCGCCAGAGGAAAGTCGGCTGCAAACCGCGTGCGGACGCCGTCCCGGACTATGTTGGTGATCGTTACCTCATGATCATGACGATCGATGAAGTCCTCGACCGCTTCGCCGATGGCGGTTGATCCATCTTCGATAGTCGCCTCGGTCACGTAGTCCGTGATGTTGAGAGCCTCGCCCATCGTTGGCGCGGCGCGGCGCTCTCGAGGCAGAAGCCGGTAGCCAAAGCGAAGGAATACGAGGCCGACAACGAGCAGGCCCAGCCCCGTCGGCAGATAGTCAAACATGCCGAAGGGCTGTCCGGTCATCTGCTCCCGCACCCTGCTGACGATGATGTTTGGCGACGTGCCCACCAGGGTCATCAGCCCTCCGAGCAGAGAAGCGAACGACATCGGCATCAGGAAAACCGAGGGGCTGGTGTCCGACTTCTTTGCCGTCTGCACGGCTGCCGGCATCAGCATCGCCAAGGCTCCGACGTTCTTGACCAACCCGGACGACACTCCGACTGCCGCAGTCAGCACCACGAGTTGCGATCGGACTCGCGTTACGCGGCGCGCCACGATGCCGAGGGCGCTCTCGATCAGACCGGAACGCTGCATCGCCGACGAGATCACGAGCGCCGATCCGACGATGATCACGATGTCATCGGAGAAGCCGGTAAAAGCCTCTTTGGGCTTCACCAACCCCAGCGACAGCCCGGTGAGCAAGGCGATTATCGCCGTGACGTCGTAACGGAAACGACCCCAGAGAAATAGACCCATCATGCCAATCAACAGGCCGACGGACATCAGTTGCGGCGTAGTCATGTCGTTAAAGCCCGCGAAGCGGCAACCAGCCAGCTGGGCACGACATTCTCAAGCAAAGCGCGCGCTCCAATGCCGGAAGCCAGGGCCGCAAGGCCGGTACGGGCCCAGGCTGCGTACGTGTGTTCCGCTGCCATGATGGTGCCGTCCGCAGCAAGCTCGGTGCGGCGATCGGCACTGTCAGCTTGCTGTTTGGCGCTGTGCTCCAGCCGGTTCGCATTATGGACAAGCGTGCCGCTGGGATCCTCGGTTGACGATAAATGGTCATTGTCCATCGCCGGTCAACGACGGGCCGGCGCTTTCAGTGCACCAGCTGCGAAAAAACTTCCTCGCCGCCGCTGTCCAGAACCGGCCGGCGGACAACCCTGCCTTCTGCGGAGGTTCAGGAGACAGCACGCAAATCGTTCTTCTCCAGGTGCGGCCAAGCATATGACCTGAGGCAATCGCAGAGTGCCGAGATCGCCTTGGTAAAGCGAAAATGTACGCTTCAAGGTTCGGACGGCACCACTTCGATGATGCGATCACCCGCCTGTAGACCATGCACTTCGGACTGCCAGAAGCCATAGCGCTGCCCGTCGCGATAAATTCGTAGCCCCATGCCCGTGGTGATGGCCGCCAGCGGCTTGCCGACTTCCTCCGGTCGAACGGGTCGCTCGTGCAACGACACCGCACCATGCAGGCCGGCGAGGTCCATCATGTAATCGGCGAGATGCGGCCCGCTGGTCGATCCCGCCAGTAGCAGGCCGGCAAAGCTCGCCGGATTGATCACGGTGTTGGCGCCAGCCTGGGTCGCTAGCGCTTCATTGTCCTCCGACCGGATCACGACGCTGATCGGCAAGTCGGGCGCAAGCCTCCGCGCGGTCAGTACGATCAGGATCGAAGTGTCGTCCCGGCCTGCCGCAACGATCAGCGCGCTCGCTCGTGCCACCTGCACCGCCTCCAGCGTCGCGTTGCGGGTGGCATCGCCGGCCAGGACGACCGTTCCCTCCGCCTCCGCGCGCTCCAGCGCATCGGCATGCGGGTCGATGACGACGATCGCGTCCGCTTCCTTCCCGCGCCGCTTCAGCTCCACCACCGCTTCGGTGCCGCTGGTGCCATGGCCGGCGACGATGACATGGCCGGACAGATCGCGTTGCAGGACGCGCATGCGCCATTTCTCCCAAACCCGCTTAAACAGAAAATCATAGGCCGTGCCGAGGAAGATCAGCCACACGAACAACCGCACCGGCGTCACCACGAAGGTATCGAACAGCCGCGCCCGATCCGTCACGGGCACGATATCGCCATAGCCGACGGTGGTGACGGTGATCATCGTGAAATAGACGACATCGATCAGGCTGACTTTCCCGTCGGCATTGTCGCGCAGTCCTTCGCGATCGAACCAGTGCACGGCAAGTGCGATACCGATCAGGCCGAGCGCCAGCAGCACCCGCCACGACAGCGCCAGCCAGACAGGCATACGGCTACGCTTTCGGAGCATCGGCAGCGGTTCGGCAGATCGGCGATCACGGGGCGACATGCCACCGGTGTAACGTCGATCAGGGAATTGGACAGCCGCAAGCGTTCCTGCCAGCGTCGTCCGCAAAGGACAGGAGGCGATTTGTTCGACTGGGTTCTCGCAGGTGCGGCGGCGTATCAGCCGATACTCGGCCTCGGCTTCATCGTCGCGTTGTTCGTCGCGTTCGCCAGCGAGCGGTTTCCGCCGGTAACGATCGCGGTTGTCGGCGCCGGTGCGATGATCGTGTGCGGCTGGCTGACGCCCGCGCTGGTCACCGCCGCCTTTGCCAATTCCGCTCCGATCACCATCGCCTCGTTCTTCGTGCTGTCGGGGGCGCTGGTCCGGACGGGTACGATCGAGGCGCTTGCCAGTATCGTCGTCCGCCGCGCCGGCAACGC
This sequence comes from Sphingomonadaceae bacterium OTU29LAMAA1, assembly GCA_024072375.1. Lineage (NCBI taxonomy): Bacteria > Pseudomonadati > Pseudomonadota > Alphaproteobacteria > Sphingomonadales > Sphingomonadaceae > Sphingomonadaceae bacterium OTU29LAMAA1. The sequence goes on along the minus strand of CP099617.1, from coordinate 2,879,730 downwards.
GCCACGCCGGACGGTCGCCGAAATGCTGGCTGGTGCCGCGACGGCGCCTGCCTTCATCAACAACACGCCGGTCGTCATCGTGCTGATCCCATTGGTGCGGCGGCTGGCCAGGACGGTCGGCATCCCCGCGACGCGCCTTCTCATTCCGCTATCGTATCTGTCGATCCTTGGCGGCACGCTGACCCTGATCGGCACGTCGACCAACCTGCTGGTCGACGGCGTCGCGCGGGCCAACGGCCAGCCGGCCTTCGGTATCTTCGAGATCAGCGGCGTCGGCCTGATGGCGATGGCAGCGGGCATTGCGACGATGCTGGTGCTTGGGCCGAAGCTGCTGCCGTCGCGACCCGACAATGATATCGCCGACCGACATCAGTTGAGCTACCTGACCGAGCTGGTCCTGTCGGATGAGGAGGTGGCGAAAAACCTGTCGATCGCAGACCTGTCCTTCCTGAAGCGCGATGCCGTTCGGCTTATCGCGGTCAAACGCGGAGGCGAGCTGCTCCGCGATCCGGCGCCGACGATGCAGCTGAGGCGCGACGATCGTCTGGTGGTCGCCACTTCGGCGGACGAGCTGGACGGATTGGCCCGCAGCCAGGGCGTGATCGTCGGCCTGCAAAACGTCGGACAGGCGATCCGGCTTGCCGACGACGAACGCGCCGACGACGTCCGCTTGATCGGCCTCACGATCGCACCCTCGCATCCCGCGCTGGGGCGGGAATTGCGCGATATCCCGTTCCTGTCGAACCTGCCGGCGCGGGTGCTGGGGATCGGCCGCGCCCGCCATCTGCCGGGTCCCGATCTCGGCAGCGTCCGGTTGCGCGCGGCCGACAGCCTCCTCGTCGCGGCGGATGCGTCGGCGATCGCCGCCTTGCGCGAGAACACCAACCTGATCGCGGAGGATACCAGCCAGGTCCGTCGCTTCCGCCGGCGTCGTGCACCGATCGCGGTGGGTACGCTCGTGGGCGTCGTGATCCTCGCGGCGCTCGGCATCATGCCGGTCGTGCTGCTGTCGCTGATCGGCGTCGGCATCGTCTTGGTCACGGGCTGCATCGATCCGGAGGAGGCGTGGCGCTCGATCGACGGCAGCGTCCTCGTCCTGATCTTCGCGATGCTCGGCATCGGTAGCGGGCTGGAGGCGATCGGCACCGTCCGCCTCGTCGTCGATGCGATCGCGCCATGGCTCGGCGCGTTGTCGCCGCTGATGCTGATCCTCGTCCTCTACTTCCTGACCTCGCTGCTCACCGAAACGGTGACGAACAATGCGGTGGCAGTCATCATGACCCCCGTTGCGATCGGTCTGGCGCAGGCGACCGGCAACGATCCGCGCGCGCTCATCGTGGCAGTCATGTTCGCCGCATCGGCCAGCTTCGCCACGCCGATCGGCTACCAGACCAACACGATGGTCTATGCCGCGGCCGACTATCGCTTTTCCGACTTCGTGAAGATCGGATTGCCGATGAACATCACGGTCGGGATCGCAACCTGCTTCGCCATCGTCTGGCTGATCCACTGAAGCGATCCATGACAGCTCCGGAACAACCGGTAGAACGGCCCGTTCGCCGATGATGCAGCCTGTCACGCCACCGCCGGTGAAGAACCCGCTCGACCTCATCATGGCCAAGCTTCACGTCGCTTCGAACGATTTTTTCCTGCAGCTTCCCAATATCGTCGGCGGCATCATCTTTGTGCTGGTCGCCTGGTTCGTCGGCAAGCTGATCGCGAACGGGGTTCGCAAGGCGTTTCACCACAAGGGGCTGGTCGACCTCGGCGGCGTACTCGCATCGCTGACCTTCGGCCTCGTGGTCGCGGCGTCCGTCCTGATCGCCTCGGTCATCATCTTTCCGAGCGTCAAACCGGCGACGATCATCTCCAGCCTCGGCATCGGATCGGTCGCGATCGGCTTCGCCTTCAAGGACATTCTGCAGAACCTCCTCGCCGGCATCCTGCTGCTCATCAACCGCCCCTATCGCCGCGGCGACCAGATCGTGGTCAAGGATTTCGAGGGTACGGTCGAGCACATCCAGAGCCGCGCGACGCTCATCAAGACCTATGACGGCCGCCGGGTCATCATCCCCAATTCCGACGTCTACACGTCGCCCGTCGTGGTCAACACCGCCTTCCCGGTAAGGCGTGACCAGTTCGACATCGGCATCGGCTATGGCGACAAGCCCGATCGCGCGATGGTCGTGTTCACCGAGGCGATCGCCAGGGTAGACGGCGTCGAGGCCGACCCTGCGCCGGAGGTGCTGCCATGGGGCCTCGATGCCAGCTCGGTGACGCTGCGCGCGCGCTGGTGGTCGCAGTCCAAGCGCACCAACCTCGTTCACCTGCGCGCGCGCGTGATCCTGGCGATCTGGCAGGCGGCAGCCGACAACGGCATCGACCTGCCGTTCCCGACGCAGCAAATCCTGGTCCATGACCAGACCGAGGAGAGCGACGGGGACCGAACCCGGCAGCGCGAAGGGTGGCCGGCCGGCAGCCATCCGCCTCGTCCCCGTCGCGGCGCGCGCAGCGCCAAGGACGACCGGTCGGAGGATGAGGCATAGGTGGATAGCATGGGCGACGTTGACGCCGGCCGGGATAGGCTGAGAACCGGGCTGGCCCGGCTGACCCTCTATCGATGGTGGCGTCGGTCAATCGTCGGTCCTGTCGATCACGAAGCAGTCGTGGCGCGGATCGTCGAGGACAGCGGCTGGTCCCCTCGTTACGCCTTCATGACGATGATGTCGGCGGGGATCGCCGTCCTCGGCTTGCTCCTGTCATCGCCGGCAGTGGTCATCGGGGCGATGCTGATCTCGCCGCTGATGAGTCCGATCCTCGGGTTCGGCTTCAGCCTTGCGCTCTTCGACTTTGCGGAGCTTCGACGCTCGCTGAAAGCGCTGGCGATCGGTGCGGCCGCAGCAGTTGCGTTTACTGCCCTGATCGTCACCATCTCACCGCTGCAGGCACCAACCGCAGAGATCGTCGCACGAACGCGACCCAATTTATTCGATCTTGCCGTTGCGCTGTTCGCCGCCCTGGCAGGCAGCTTCGCGATCATACGCGGGCGCGGTGAGACGATCGTCGGTGTTGCCATCGCCACCGCGCTCATGCCGCCTTTGGCAGTGGTCGGCTATGGGATCGCGACCCGCAACCTGCCCGTTGGGGCGGGTGCCTTAGCGCTCTTCGTTACGAACTTCATCACGATAGCGCTCTCTGCAACGGCAATGGCCCGCTTCTACGGCTTTGGGCACCACCTCTCGCGACGCCAGGGCTGGATGCAGACCATTGTGCTGGTCTTTGTTTTTGTAGCGCTCGCGGTGCCGCTTGGGATTTCGCTCAATCGGATCGGTCGCGAGGCGGTTGCGACCGCGCAGGCACGTTCTCTTCTTGCCGCGAAATTCGGCGAGGATGCGCGAGTGACGCAGCTCGACCTCGACTTCACAGCCGATCCTCTACTGGTCAGGGCTGTCGTAATCACGCCGAGAGCCGCCGCCAAGAAGACCCCTGCCATCCAGGATGTGCTCGTAGAGACCTTGGGGCGGCCGATACGCCTGGATCTCGACCAGATCCTGCTCGACCCCGGTGCCGGCGCCCTCGAAGTACAGCGCGAGGAGCTGAGGCAGGCGGGCGACGGTGCAAGCGCCGAAACGCAGCGCATGGCAGCACTCGCAAAGATGATTGCGCTGGTCACCGGCATCCCCGCCGACGAAGTGACGATCGATCGTGACCATCGTCGTGCTACGGCCGCAGCCACCCCCTTACCGGGCGCGACTCTGTCGACCTACCGGATGCTCGAGGCGCGGGCGACGAACGAGACCGACGGTTGGTCGGTCGCAGTGATCCCGCCGCAGGAGCCGTTGCCGGAGATTGCGTTTGCCGACAACGTCGACGCACTCGACACTGCCGCGCAGGCTGCGTTGGCGACGACGATCTGGGCGGCAAAGCGATGGAACATCCCGTCGCTCGCCGTGCCCGGTCTTCCCATCGAAGCGCCTGCCCGCCCCTCCCTGACGCAACGTCGCGCCCTTGCGATCGCCGGCGTCTTGCGAGCCCGGGGCCTGACACCCGTGCCCGCCGCTGCGGCAGGACAGCGCTATCGATTGATGCCAGCAACGCCCAGTCCGATACCCTAGCCGATGACCGCTGGGTTCCGCCGCCTCGCCGATTATCTCGGCTCCAGCTACTGGTTTGTGCCGACCATCATGGCCATCGCCGCCGTGCTGCTGGCGGGCGGCATGGTCGCACTGGATACGTTCGTCGGCTCGTCCTGGATGGACGGTTACGTCTGGCTATACGCCTCGAGACCGGATGGCGCGCGGCAGGTGCTGTCGTCGGTCGGCGGATCGATGATCACCGTGGCCGGCACGGTGTTCTCGGTGACCATAGCCGCAGTCGTGTACGCCTCGGGCCAGTACGGGCCGCGCCTGCTGACGAACTTCATGCGCGACCGCGGCAATCAGGTGACGCTCGGCACCTTCATCGCCACCTTCCTCTACTGCCTGCTGGTGCTGCGCACGATCCACTCGGCCGACGAGTCGGGCGGCTACGGGTTCGTGCCCAATCTTGCGCTGCTGGTCGGCGTGCTGCTGGCGCTCTGCTCGATCGCGGTGTTGATCTACTTCATCCATCACGTACCCAGCAAAATCCACATCAACAGCGTGATCGAGGATGTCGGTGACCGCCTGCTGCGCGGCATCGACGATCGCTTCCCGCGCTTCGTCGGCAGCGCGCCCGACGATCATGCCAGGACGGCTACGAACATCCCCGACACTTTCCGCGACGATGCCAGTGCGAGCGTCGGCGAGCAGCGTCGTATCGTCGTGGCCAGGGATACGGGGTACATCCAGTTCCTCGACGACGAGGCGGTCCTGCGTATCGCATCCAGGCATGACCTCGTGCTGCGTCTGCAATACCAGCCAGGTGACTTCGTCCACGTCGGCCGCGCTCTGGTCGAGGTCTGGCCGCCGGAGAAATGCGACGATGCCTGTGCGGACGATCTGCGCGATGCGTTCTCCGTCGGCTCGCGGCGCTCGGCCTTGCAGGACCTGCGCTTCCTCGTCGACGAACTGGTCGAGATCGCGGCACGGGCGCTGTCGCCCGGCGTCAACGATCCCTTCACGGCCGTAACGTGCCTCGACTGGCTGAGCGCTGCGATGTCCGATTTGGCCGGACGATCGCTTCCGTCACACCTTCGCGTCGACGACGACGGCGCCCTCCGCGTCATCGCGCATCCGACCACCTTCGCATCGCTGATGGATCGCTCGTTCGGCGCTCTCGCGCAATATTGCGCGGCCGACATGGTGGCGAGCCTGCGCTACCTGAATGCACTGGGCGAGGTGTCGCTCGACTGTGACGAGCCTGACCGGCTGACGACGATCCGGCTCTATGCCGACAGGCTGGAGGAACTGGCAGGTGAGGCGCTGAAGGGCTTCAACCTGACCCGCGTCCGAACCCGCACGGCCGAGCTCCGCACCGCGCTCGACCAACCCGACTACAAGCGTCGCCTGCGTGACGGCACCGCCTGGCTCTCCGGCACGGCCTGAGGAACAGCATGATGAACACTCCCTCGCCCAAGGCCATCCACCCGCCCGGGATCCGGGATCGATCTGCCGTTCCCCACAACGCAGGTGCTGTTCCACGATCAGAAAGAGGCAGGCGATGGCGATCGTCGACGCCAGCGCAAAGGCTGGCCGGCAGGTGACAATGTTCCCGAACCGCGCCACATCAACGCGCTGACCATCTCGCCCAGCGACAGCAAGGACTGACCAGATCGTGCTGACCCCGTTCGACGCCGCAGCGATCCTGATCGTCCTCGCCGCGGTGCTCGGCTATTTCAATCACCGCGTTCTGAGATTGCCCTCGTCGATCGGGCTGACGATCATGGGGGCGGTTGCCTCGCTGCTCGTCGTCGGGATCGACCAGCTGCTGCCCGGCAGCCAGGTCGGCGAACAGGTGGTCGGCTTCATCGCCGGCATCGACTTCCACACCACGCTGATGGACGGCATGCTGTCGTTCCTGCTCTTCGCCGGCGCGCTGCACGTGAAGTGGGACGACATGCGCCGGGGGCGCTGGCCGATCGTCGTGCTCAGCACCGTTGGCGTGCTGCTCTCGACCCTCATCATCGGCGGTGGCTTCCATCTGATCGCCGGCTGGCTCGGTCTTGCCGTGCCGCTGATCTGGTGCCTCGTCTTCGGCGCGCTGATCAGCCCGACCGACCCCGTCGCCGTCATGGGCATCCTCGGCCGGGCGGAGGTGTCGCCGACGCTGAAGGCGACGGTGGCCGGCGAAAGCCTGTTCAACGACGGCGTCGGTGTCGTCGTCTTCGCCATCCTGCTCGAAGCCGCGCTCGGCACCGAGCCGCTGTCGTTCGGCCACGGTGCGGCGCTGTTCCTCCAGGAGGCCGGCGGAGGCGTGCTCCTCGGGCTGGCGGCGGGCTGGATCGGCTACCGGGCGATGCGCACGATCGACGAGTACAATGTCGAGGTGATGATCTCGCTGGCGGTGGTGATGGGCGGCTATGCGCTTGCCGCGCAGCTTCACATCAGCGGCCCGGTCGCGATGGCGGTCGCCGGCCTGCTGATCGGCAACAAGGGCGTGGCGGACGCGATGAGCGACATCACGCGCGATTACCTCCTGAAGTTCTGGGCGCTGATCGACGATATCCTCAACGCCGTCCTGTTCCTGCTCATCGGGCTCGAGGTCGTGACCATCCCCTGGGACCCGCGGCTGATCGCACTCGGCCTCGCGGCCGTGCCGCTGGTGCTGCTCGCCCGCGGGATCGCGGTTGTCGCGCCCCTCGCCGTCCTGCGGCCGATCCTGTCGCTTGGACGCCTTGCGCCCCTGACGCTGATCTGGGGCGGCCTGCGTGGCGGCATATCGGTCGCCCTCGCCCTCGGCTTACCGGACGGCCCGGCGCGATCGATCGCGCTGGCCGCCACCTACATCGTCGTGCTGTTCTCCGTCATCGTGCAGGGCGGCACCATCGAGCGCGTGCTGGCGCGTGCCAAAGCTTACGCTGCGACATAGCGGATCGAAGGCAGTGGGAATCGTCAGCTGCATTGAAGAGCGAGGTACGCGCAGGGAATGAATGCGGAGTGAGCCTGCGTCGCTTAAATCCATGTAAGTGGCGCACTATTACGCTCGTCGGACAGGTGAGTTAATATCAAGGAAGCGGCAGGAAACGGGGTTCGATAGCAGGCGATCTTCGGGAGCGCGGTTGATTTCGCGATCATCGGCCTTGGTAATGATGGTCTGATTACCGACTGGAACAGCGGTGCCGAACGGGCCCCTGGATGGACCGCAGAGGATATCTGCGGTCAGCCAGCCGACCATGCAGGTGTCGAAATGCGCTGCTCGCTGGCAAAAGAGAGCGCGACCGATGAACGCTGGCACCTGAAGAAGGACGGTACGCGCTTCTGGACCAATGGCGAAATGATGCCGCTGCAATCAGTGGGTCTCACATCGGCTACGTGCTCGTGGCGGGCTTCGATGGGGTGATCAGTGCGGTCAATCCGGAGTGGATGACTACGCTATCAACCGATACCCGATTGACGAGGTGCTGGACGAGCAGGGCTACACTGTGATTGGTGCAGCTAATGGAGCGGCAGGTCTGAAGGTCTTGCAGTCCGGTGCACGCATCGAGCTGCTTATCACCGACGTCGGTCTGTCGCTCGTCACCGGCGCGCCGTTCTGCATAGTCAACGTTCGCGGCGGGCGCGAGAAGTTGGGACTGATGCGACAGCACGTCACCGCGATCAAGGCGGCCTGCGCGATCGGGGTGGGTGCCGCGGGTGAAGGAGTGGCGGTCGGCGCTCGCGAGATCACCTTCCGTCCGGGAAAGGTCGGCGCGGCCGAATACCGGTTTTTGGTCGGCACCGCCGGCTCAACGGGCCTTGTCGTGCAGACGGTGCTGATGCCGCGGCTTCTCGCCAGCGGTCCCTCGCGCCTCGTGTTGGGGGGTGGCCCCCACAACATGCTCGCGCCAGCCTTCGACTTCAACGCGAAAGCGTACCTGCCGCTCTCCCGCCGTATGGTCGAGGCGCGGCTAGCGCGGCATGGCTTCTACCCGCGCGGTGGCGGGCGATCGAGGTGCGCTGACGAAGGGGCGAGGCTCCCTTGGTGCTCACGCCCGCTCGGGACCTTCCGGGCTGCGGCATATCGTGGCCGCACGGACCCGAAGTCGAGTGACCCATATCCGGTCATTGACGTAGCTTCGATGCTGCTCAGCAACTGACATTCGTTCAGAACTACCCGCCTCGACATGACGGCCGCCAGGCCTGATACCTGCGGGGCAGTCTAAACCTGGAGCCTGAGCCATGTTTAAGATCGACCCGTCTCGTGCGATTGGCGCCTATGCCGCCGTCATGACCGCGATTGCCGGTTACGTCGTTCTCGGTGGCGCGACCGCTCCTCCAGCGAAGTTCAACACCATCGATGTGCGGCGGATTAATGTCCGCGAGGACGATGGCACCCTTCGGATGATCATCGCCGGACGCGACAACATCGGCGGCATTGTCATCGGCAAAAACGAGTATCCGCATCCGAACCGCACGGAGGCAGGCATGATCTTCTTCAATGACGAGGGTGCAGAGAATGGCGGTCTGGTGTTCAACGGCAAGATCGTCGCCGGAAAGCCCGTCAATGCCGGCAGCCTGACGTTCGATCGCTGGCACCAGGATCAGACCATACAGATGACGTCGGAGGAGGACGGTGCACGCCGCCACGCGGCCTTCATCGTCAATGACCGACCCGATGAGCCGATGCGTTTCGATCAAATTGGTAGGTTGGGAACCATGAAGGCGGGCCCCGCGAAAGACGCGGCGGTTCGCCAAGCTAACATGGTCGGCACGCAGCGGGTCTACCTTGGGAGCGCAGCTGATCGCAGCGCCGAGTTATCGCTTCGCGATGCCAACGGGCGGAAGCGCCTTGTGCTGCGTGTTGAGCCCGCCGGTGCCGCTTCGGTTACCTTCCTTGACGAAAAAGGCCGCGCGGTTAGCCGTGTAGCTCCAGGCAGCTGACGCCAAGACCCACAATCGGACATTCAGCGATCGTCAGGCGTGCTCCACAACCTGCCACTCGTTCATGTCGAAACCTACTTGTCCAAGGCGGTAAGCGACGACGCCTATCCGCTGGCAAACAGCGCCATCGGAGCCACAATCACGGTGAGCCTTCTGGCATCGGGGATGGTGAGGGAATCTTCGTAAAACACCTTCTCGCGCTCGTTGTCACACTTGATGATCAGGTCGCGACCACTATCAACAATTACTTGAAGGCTTTCCACGACATCGAAGCGGCGCGAATACATTAGAAGCTCACTGGCATCGAAAAACAGGATGTCGCAGTCATTATCGTAGACAAGGCGTTCGGACGCATCAAACATCGAATGCCCGTTAAACTGGACCTCGACCGAGCATTTCTCCCTTGTCTCTCGCATCTGCGCTGAAAGCATCGGGAAATAAATGCGGTACCTATTGGCGCTCGATGAGTGCTGAGGATCCGCAAGGAGTTCGAGGTAGTTTCTTGCAACTAGGTAGCCCAAAACCTCCGCGAGCGCCTCGCGGCCACCACGTCCGTTCGGATTATCGGCAAGACTGAAAAGGTCAAACGCCCGACCATTGTCGCTGTAGGTCATGGAGGTTGCTCCGAACTGGAGCGTTGCGATGGTCGCGCCCCCATACTTTATTGCGTTCTGCGCCATTTCTAGCAGCAGATCCGTCAACAGCCGCGGCAATGACGCAGCCGTCGGTGCTCCTATGCCATATTGGGCAATCCGCCATATTAGCGAAGGACCAATCCGGTAGTTCAGGTGATCGTCGAAGCTCATGTTGTCACCAGGATCGGTGATGTGCATAGAATCGCCTGCCAGCACCTCAAGCAGCCCGACCGTAGCGGGATCCCGCCTTATCTCTGGAAGCCGACCACGCGCTTGCAGCGCAGATACGACAGGGACGAGCAGCTCCGCTGCGCATTCCGCCGCAGCGATCTGATAATTCCGACTGAGACCCGTGCTGGCTAAATCACAGACGCCTCGAACCTGAATCCAAGGGAGATCCTTTAGATCCGGGACCAAGTCCCAGCCTTCCATCTCGCCCCCGATAATGTGAGGAAAGGCTACCAAGAGCGCATCGCGCGCCTCGTCGGCCGCGAAGAACTGCTCACCTGATGCAAGGACGCCGACCTTGGGCGCCTTCGAACGCTGGGAGACCTCCGCACTGAGGTCGGCCAATTCAGTTAGCCAAGGACTTATGCGTGAGATGGGTACGTGCCTTATCTGGCCGCCCTCGAAACGGAGTTGATTAACGGCCAAAAGCTCGCCCGACAGGATTACATCTCCAAGGCTGCAGGCACCTGGTGCTCCCCAAGCAATGCCCAATAAGATTACCGCCTTAGGTTTGGGCATGCGAGGATTGGACAAAATTTGGCGGGTGATCCGTCCCACAGCCTTGTCGGCCTGACCACCTGAGGTACCCGTCAAATGAAGGATCAACTGCTCGCCGCAGACACCAAGACGGGCGCCATCGTTCTCGATCCTGACGATCGCCTTCGCCGAGGGACTAAGAACGTTCGCGACCGCCTTGCGTTCATTCGAATTGGTGGTGAGCACAAGAACGTAGTTGTCGTCGAGGGCGCGCCTGAGCAATGCGATGTCTAGAGACTGCATTTTGGCTCCTTGGTTCAATGTATCGGTGGAAAAAAGTCGATGGCGTAAATACTCCGGCTCATTCAAAATTGCCTGCTGCTCAAGACCCAAACCCAGCCATTCAGACCGTAATGTCCGCGCGCCAGAAGCGGCCGTTCGTTCATCGCAACATCATACGGCAGCTACGCGCCCGAATAGCCGGCTGTATGCGAGGCCCGCCGCCTACCGCCACCTAGGGCTCCGGCGCATAGCGAGAACCAGATCAAAGAACGGCTTGCCCTCCGACGTCGGCACTAATCCCCATCCGTCGCAGGTTGTACAGTCCGAAGGGCCCATCTCGCCATAGCCAATGCGGCGCTTCTCTTCTGGCATATCGAACCAGCGGCCACTGCCGCCACAGTCGGGACAAAAAGACGAAAGCGCAGTCATTCAACATCTCCCTTCTCGCCAGTATCGGCCAGACGATTCCACGTTTATTACTATTCAGATGGCTCCATTAGTCGCTCATGTAGCGCGATTGTCTCGATCAACCAAAAATATCTTGAAGAGCGCTCGAGAAACATATCAATAATTTCCTATCTGCCGGCGTAGATCACAGCCGAAACATTTTGCCTGTTATGCCAAGCAATCCGGATCGCACTAGGAGGACTGCTGGCCGGACAATGGGCGACAGCCTTGGAACGCCGATCTTTCTTGTAGCAGGCGTTTAGGATCGCTGCTATCGTAGACGCTAAGATACAGGAGGCATTTCGATGCAAATCAAGCCCCGCATGGCTGGTCCGGCCAGCCTCGACCTACCCGTCACGAGCGTCGCGCTCCAGCGGCTGGTCGAAGAAGTCGCGGGCGGACGGACGATGTCGGCGGTGCGAGGATATAACCGTACGCACAACCGACATAATCGGTGACGGCGCAGCCGACCGGCGGATCACTCAGGACCGTCGACACGGTCCTTCTCAAAGTAGCCAGCCGCTGCAATCTCGATTGCGGCTATTGCTATGTCTATCACATGGGCGACGATAGCTGGCGCAGCCAGCCCAAGCTGATGTCCGAGCAGATCGCCGCGCGGGTCGCCGCTAGTCTCGGCGCCCAATATCACCGGCAGCAAACCCCGTTCAGTGTCGTTCTGCATGGCGGCGAGCCGCTGATGCTGGGGCCTGAGCGCCTGGCCACATTATGCGGCATGCTGCGCGCCGAGCTTCCGCATCCGTGCGGTATCCATGCTCAGACCAATGGCGTGCTACTGAGCGATGCGATCATCGATGTGCTGGTCGCCTATGATGTCGGCATTTCGATCAGCATCGACGGCCCGGCCAGCGTCCATGACCGGTTCCGTACCGATCACGCCCAGGCCGGCTCGCACGCGCGCGTCGCGGCGGGGATCGCGCGGCTGACCGCGCGAAGCGATGCGCTTCCGCTGTTCGCAGGCGTGCTCGCAGTTATCGATCCGACCAGTGATCCGGCCCAGGTCTACGCCGCGTTGAAAGCGACCGGTGCGCCCAGTCTCGACTTCCTCGTCCGCGACGGCAATTGGTCCCAATTGCCCTTTGGCAAAGCCGGACCTGGCTCGATCGAATATGGCGGCTGGCTCAGCAGGCTGCTCGCGCTCTATCTCGCAGACCCTGCGCCGCCTCGGATTCGCATTCTCGACGACATGATGCGGCTGCTGATGGGCGGCCAGAGCCAGAAGGAAGGCGTCGGGAACACCGACTATGGGATCCTGGTAATCGAACCCGATGGGCGGATCGACAAGAACGATACGCTCAAGGTCGCGCATCCGGGAGCCGACCGGTTCGAGCGGCAATGGTCGATCCTCGATCCACTCGAGGATTTTCTCGAAAGCGAGGCGTTCGACCAATATTACCGCCAGCAGCGCACGCTCGCCGATCAATGCCATGCCTGCCCCGATCTTGGCATTTGCGGTGGCGGCATGGTCGCGCATCGCTGGAGTGCGGTCGCCGGGTTCGACAATCCGACGATCTTTTGCGCCGATCAGCGCCACCTCATTGCCGAAATGCGTGGCGTCTTGGCGCGCATGGCGGCACAAGCTGCCTGAAAAGGACCTTCATGTTAGATACGCCCGCCCGTGACCTGGCCGACGCCTCGCCCGCACCGCTCGATCTGGTGCTGGCCGACAGCGTGGCGCTGCGCCGCCTCGTTGAGGAAGTCCGCAACGAGGCGCCGGTGACGCTGACCACGGTCTATAACCGGACCTATCACCGGCATAACCGCTAAAGGGCGATGCAGTGACCGGCGCCGCGTCTGCACCCGCGCCGCTCGCGATCAGCGGGCATGCGAAGACGCCCTTTCCCTATTTCGTCGCCGAACGGTGCCTCGAGCCTGGGGTCGAAGCAGCCCTGCTCGACTGGTTCGAAAGCGATGCGCCCTGGCGTCTCGTCGAGCATGATTTCTACGAACAATATGAGTTCAGCCTGTTCGATGCGCCTCCCCCAGGCATCGCCGTGGCTTTGGTGTCGGCCGAGGCGCTCGGCGCGCTGCGCCTCGCGATCGGCGACCATTTCGGCAAGCATCTGGGCCCGAGGGTCGAGCTGGTCGCGCACAAGCTCGTCGCGGGGCAGCGCATCGCCATTCACAATGATTTTCTCGATGGCGGCGAAACGCACCGCCTGACCGTCCAGCTCAATCGCGGGCTCGACGATGCGGATGGCGGCTTCTTCATGCTGTTCAACAGCTTCGACGCGGCCGATGTCCACAGGGTGCTGCGCCCGGTCAGCGGCACCGGGATCGGCTTCGAGATCGGCCCCCACTCGCACCATGCGGTTTCGCGCATGCACGGCGGCGAACGCTACACGCTGGTCTATTCATTCCATGCCACCGACGTCCCGTAACCCTGACCCCGGCCGGGCATGGCAGCCCGGCCTAGCGAAGGAATTGGTGGCCGCGTTCGCGCAGGCGCATGCCACGTATCGTGCTGCAGACTATGGCAGTGCCGCGTGGCTCGGCCTCGACAGCGCGGCAGGCCAGCAAGGCGACCCGGCGGCAGCTCTAAACATCGGCGCCGCCGCGACGCTGCAAACCAGCTCCGTTGCAGCACTAAACGCCGTTGCTGCCGCAAACGCGCGTACCGCCCCGATCCCCGGTCTGCCGCATGCGCGCTTCGAAATCCTACGTGGCCGCGCGCGCGAGCGCTATGCAGCGCTTGGACTCACTTTGACCAAGGCCCTCCCTGGTGAGGGCGCCGCGGCGCTTTTCGGCGATGCGTTCGACTTGCTGGCAGCCGGCCCCGGCCTGCGCGAAGCGGTCGAGGCGCTGGTGCAGCGCGCACACCCTCTGGTGCCGCGCGGCCCCGGCTATGACAGCAGCCATTCCGACCCCGAGCTGCCCTTTTCGATCTTCGTGTCGATCCCGGACGGGGAACCAGCGGCGGCGCTGCGGCTGGCGGAATCGATCCTTCACGAAGCAATGCATCTGCAGCTCAGCCTGGTCGAGGCGCACGAGCCATTGGTGCGCCAGCCCCAGCCAGGCGAGCGCGCCGCGACGGGCTATTCGCCCTGGCAAGACACGGAGCGCCCGATCGGCGGACTGGTCCACGGACTATTCGTCTTCCGAGTGATTTTCGACTGGCTGGGCGCGCTTAGCGCCAACCACCCGCACGATAGGGACATTGCCCACTACGCTGCGCGGCGGCGCAGCGAGATCGGGCAGGAAGTCGAACGCCTCAGCGATCTGGCGGCATCTCCCGCGCTTACCGCGCCCGGCAAGCGCCTGGTATTCGACTGGCTCGCCGGTGTCCGCGTTGCCCAGGCAGCCCAGGCTATGCGGCGCCTGCCAGCATGTCCTCGGCCATCGCGCTGAACTTCGAGGTCGGCAGCACTGCTTCGGCCAGGAAGGCTCGAGCGTCGGCGATGGTCTGAAGCGTCTCGGGCGTAGCGCCTTCCTCAGGGATTGCCGCGGCGCTGCGCATCAGATCGAGAATTTGAAACCGTTCCAAGCGCGCCTCGGTCAATGGCAAGCGATTGAGCCCGACATAGTCTACGGTCGCCTTGCCTTGGGGCGTCGCACCGACCGCTACTTCGTCCTTGAAGCGGATATGTTCGCGCGGATCGAGCGGACCGCCGGGATCGAGGATCAGCGGCGCTTCGGCAGCGACATCGCCGTGATGGTTGCGCGCGCGCGTCGCCGGGTCGCCAAGCGGGAAAAAGTTCTTCTTGTGGCTGCGGTTGCAGACCTGACAGCTATAATAGAGGTTGCTCCACACATAGCTGAGCCAATAATAGCCGGGATAGAGCCTGGCGTGGCGCCGGCCTTGCTGCGCGTATTTCTTGGGCCGGAAATGCTCGACATCGGCGGCGGCATTGGCCTCGAACATGCCCTCGCAAAAGCAGCATTTGCTGTGCTGGGCGGCGCGCAGCACGTCCTTGACCTGGGCATGGCCATAGATTGCCGAGCTGATTTCGAAATTGGCGGTGCCGGCATCAAAGGCGGCGGCGTCGCCGTCATAGAGCAGGCAATCGGCCGCGGTCGGCTGGACCCCTTCGAGAAGCTTGGCCGGCGCATCCGGCTTGACGACGCGGATCATTGCGCGCCGGACTGGCCGATCGCTGCCGCGGCACGTCTCAAGATGTCCATCGCCCGCTGATCCTGTTCGCGCTCGGCGGTGGGCAATTGGTGGACGAAGGCGTTGAGCCGGCTCAGCTCGGCGCGTTCGTCTTCGCTCAGCCGCGACTTGATCGCCAAGGCGTTGCGCCGCTCGATCGCCTGCTCGACCGAGAGAGGACGCGCCGACTCCAGGCCGAACAGCTCGCTGGTCAGGATCTGGTCGAGCCGCCAATTCTTGACGACCGCCGGATCGCTGACGATCGTGGCTTCGCCGTCATTGTCGTGCAGCACCGCCAAATTGGTTTCGAGCGCGTCCTGCGCCATCAGCGGGCTATGTGCCGTCGCGATGAACTGGACGGCGGGAAAATGCGCGGTGAGGTGGCGGCGGATCGAGCGCTGCCATTGCGGGTGGAGATGCAAATCGATTTCGTCGACGATGACGATCGCCGGCTCGAGCAGCGGGTTCGGGCAATCGGGATAATGGTTGAGCAACCGCCAGGCGATATCGGCGGTCCAGGCCATGACGGTCTGATAGCCAAGGCTCATCCGGCTGATCGGCACGACGCCGAACGGGGTCTTGATCCACACCCCGCCTTCCTCATCATCGTCTCCGGGCAACCGCGGCCCACGGATATCGATATCGTCGGGGCTTTCGAGATAGGGCAGGATTTCGACGAGGAGCGTCTTGAGGCTGGCGAGCTTGGCCTTGGCATGCTCGCGGTTCTTGAGCCGGAGATAATCGAGCCGCGACAGCGTCTCTTCGGGATCGAACAATTCAGCGGCGGCATTGAACAGCGAGTCGGTGCCTTCGCCTCCTGTTGAGCGTTCGAGATTGGCGCGGCCCATATGACGCCCCGCGCCATAGGCCAGGACCAGCGGCTCGACGGGCTTGCCGGGAAATCCGGCGTCGGGAATGACGTCCTTGATGCGGCCTTTGGAGCGAGTGATCTCGACCGAGGTGAAGATCTCGCGGCGCTTGCGGCGCCCCGAGCCGTCAAAGGTCGCCCCGGCGATCAGCTCGGCGCGGAGCGAAGCGGTCCGGTCGGTGCCCGAGCGGGCATAGGCCTTGAGGATCGCATTATCCTCCTCGCGCACCAGTTCCGGTTCGACCGGATTGGGGACCGCGCCATCGTCCTCATCGGGCGCTTCGTTGACGGTTGGGCGCATGCGGGCGAGGCATTGCAGCAACGTCGTCTTGCCGACGCCATTGTCGCCGAGGATCAAGGTCCATTGCGCAGGGCGGCCTTTGTCGTCGAGCAAGTCGAGAGACTGACGCGCGCCGAACGAGCGGATGTTCTCGAGCTCCAAGCGCGTGAAATAGACGGGTTGGCTTTGCAGTCTCATGCTCGTTGCGCTTTCGGGTCTTGCGAAAGAGCGAATCTGTTTCGCTGTCGTGCTGGAATAGCCTGAAGCACTGGCGGGCGCCACGCCTCGTATGGAGGGCGAGCGCCGTGGCGTCGGCTAGATGTGCGCCTAACCGCTCGATCAGCGTTTCGATTCCACGTCCGCTACGTCCGATCTGGCGCCCGGAAGCTGCCAAGCCGCAACCCGCCCAGTAGCTGCTATTGTAGCGTCGGGCTTCGCGAACGGCTGAAAGTGGGCCGCTTGCCGACAGGCGGGTTTCGGCTGTCGATCTCAGGAAAGCGGACCTATGTTCTGCCCGTAGCCCGAAGCCGCGAAAACCCAAAAGCCGATACTCAGGCTCCTTACAGGCCAACCGACTTGGGGCGTTAGTTCAGCTTGCGTGCTTGGCGATGGGGCCTTGCTTAGGTGATGTGGACTGAGACTGGTCCCGACGACGATTGCGTTTGCTGGGCGCGATCCGGAAGGTCTGCGCCTTCACGATCGCTCCGGTCTTTGCCGCGATGTCGGCAGACGTCGCGTTGAGCCTCGTGGCGATGTCCTCGCAGGTCGGCGTGGAGCCGTCCGGCATTGCGCCCTTCGCCTTCTTCCCGAGATCGACGATCAGATAGATGCCGTGCCTGACGCGCGGCGTGAGGAGATACTGGTCCACCAGCTGCGAACGGAACTTGTCGAGCAGCTCCTCATATTTCCAGCCGTGTAACAGCTTGATCTCGATCACGACGATCGCGCTGCCATTGCTGCGCAGCTCTACGCGGAGGTCGGTTCGGGTCGCGCTGGACGTCTCGGCTTCCTGCACGATCGAGAACCAGGTCCGCCGCCGGCTGTCCAGCGCATGGCCCAGCCAGGCCCGGAAGTCTGATTCGAGGATGGTGGTCGGGAACAGACCCCGGCGATCGAACTCCGCGGTCGCGAGTTCTTGCTCCAGGTCGGCGACCATCGCGCTGATTCGGGCGAGGAGCTCGTCGCCGGATGCTGGGGCTTCGGCGAGATCGCCACCCATTCCGATTATCGTGGCGTGCGTCCAGGGGCGCGGCTTCACCGCCTGCTGACCGTAACGGTGGCGCCAGCGATCGGCCCATTCGGACGATTCCGGGACGACATGCGCCTCGAGCAGTCGCTCCAGTGCATCGCGCTCAGCGGTGTCGAAGTCGGCGCTCAGCAGTTCGCCGATGCTGCTGCGCAGATGCTGGAGATTGTCGCGCTCGCCCACCGAATGCGGGCCTTCCTTCATGGGAGGGTCGTCGCCGGGTGCGACATGGGAGTAGGCCAGGTCGGCAAAGCGGTAGCGGATTTCGAGCGAGGCGGGAGCGGCCTTGGTTTCCCTGTCGAACAGCCGAGAGTAGATCCCGAGTCCGTCGGCGACGATCGACGCATCGAGCGCCATCCAGCAGAGCAGCGAGCGGAGAGCACCTTCGTCCTTCTCTGCCCAGACGGGTAGCCAGTTCAGTGCGCGTTTGACCGAATCCTCATGCCATGCCTCGCGCGCGTGCCGCGCCGCGAAGGCGGGGAGCAGCTCCTCGATCTTAGGGTCGGCACGCAGGATCCGGACGATCCGCTCGATGTCGATGCCATCTATCACACGCAATGACGCGATGGCGGCGAACAGCGGTGCGGATAGAGGCGTCCTGATCTCCTCGTCCAGGTGAGAGACGGTGGAGAGGAACCGGCTGTATGATCCCGCTTCACTGTGGGTTGCCGACGCGATCTCGTCGGCCAGAAGCGGCGTGACCAGATCCTTCCACGCTCCTGGGTTTGCGAGCGCCAGCCCGGTTGCCCACTCCGGCCAGTCGGTCGCGAATAGAAGCGCCGCCCGCATCGCCGCGGTGGGGTCGACGCCGGGCATCGACCGATCCGCGTTCCATGCGTACTTGAAGCCTGCCTGCGCGAGAATGTCGGTTCCGAGGACTCGTCGCCCGCGATCGACGGGCCGGTAGGTGCGCGCGTATGCGCGCGCACCGTCGATCAGCACCGCGCCCAGGCGCTCGCCGAAGCGTCTGACGAGATCGGCTTCGAAAGGCGGATCGTAGCGCTCGCCCAGAACGAGGCTGGTGAGCAATGCGGAAGCGGTGCCTCGGCGCAGCGATGCCCAGCCGAGCCATATGTCCAGGCGAAGGCGCATCGCGGCCGACATTCGGTTAAAGAACCCGCGGCCCCCTGCGTCCGGATCGTATCTCCTCCAGGATCGGCGTGCGCGGTATCGGCGCCACGGCGCTAGCAGCGGGTCGGTCGTCACCTGCCTGACGACGGACCAGTCGCGCTTGCCATCTTTCGTCGCCACCCACGCGATGGTCAGCCGTGCCTTGATCCGGTCCGCCTTGGCGAAGCGATCGGCGACGAAGACGGCAGACTGGGCGTAGTCGCGTCGCTCCTCGCCGTCGCTCTGACCATAGCGTTCCAGGAACCATCGCAGGTCCGCCCGGTCCACGCCCGCGCGGTAGACCGACCAGTCGATGTGCTCGATATAGGCAAAGGCGCTATGCTTACGCCTCTCTTTGGTCGCCAGCCGTTCATAGAGCGCGTGGCGGAATTCGGCGTTCGAGGTCAACGCCGCCGGAACGGGCGAACCGCGGCGCGACATCGAGAACGACGCACCCAGTTTGTTCGCGTGGCGGACGCGATCGTAGATGAGCAGATCGCGCTCCATGTCGAACTGGGAAGTCTCCGCGAGATAGCGGGCGGTGATCTCGAGCAGCCCGCGCAGCAGGACAGTCGCCCGACGGTGCATCTTCGGGATGGCGTGCCCGAATGGACTATAGTCCGGATCGGGCACATCGAAGCAGAGCCGGTCTAGGCCGACCAGCCAGTCCGCGAGGTCGGCCGATGGCGCGCTTGTGGCCAGCCAGCGGGCGACTGACTTCGCTTCGTGGCTGTAATCCTTGCCATGGATCTGGCTCAGTAGCGTTAGCGCGTCGGCGACGCCGATCGCGTTCGGATAGGCGGCGGTGACCAGATCGAGCAGGAAGTGATCGTTGCGGCTCCTGCCGAATGCCTCGTCACTCGAGACGGTGGGGCCGCCGGTGGAGATGAAGTGCTTGGCCAAAGCGCGAAGGTCGTCGCTCCCGCCGCAGGCGAGCAGTGCCCGCATCGCGAACATCCGATCGCCCGAACTACGCGAGAAGTCACAGAGCATCGACACCAACTTCGGTACCGCGGACGCGTAGCGGCCCGCCTCGACCATCTGCATGAGATGGTCGAACAGGTCGCCAGCGGGCGGGACCGCGAGATGCCCGACGATGGCGTCTTCGAGTTCGGGTCGCGCGAACCGGCGCAGCTCGCCGACCTCGAACATGAACTCGCCGTGGAAGCGTCCCGGACCCAGTCGTAAGTGCTGCTCCAGCGCCGCCACCCGGTCCTCCAGCGCCAGGCTTCTCGGATCGCCGCCCTCGATGATCCAATGCGGCGCCGCGTTGATCATCCTGCGGAGCGTGGTCGGATCATAGGAGGCGAGCCAGGCGAGCATGCTGCCGTAGACGATCGGCACTCGCGGTTCGCCGAAGGCGCTCTTGATGAAGCGATCCGTGATCGACAGCGCCGACGCGCCCTCGTCGATGCGGTCGCGCAGCCACTGCGCTGCCAGCAGGTCCCGGGCTTCGCGACGATAGAAGCGGACCCTTGCCTGCCCGGCCGGGACGAACAATGGACAGGCCAGCAGCTGACGGATGCCGTCCGGCGACAGAGCAGCGTGTCCGCCCGCCAGCAGTTCCTGGGGATCGACGCAGTCCTTCCTCGCCGCCCCCACGGCGATGTCCATCGTCTGCGCGACGATCGTGGCAAAGGCGAGGAACCGGGCGGCCCTGACACCCGTGCTGAGGTCCAGCTGCGACCGACGCGTGTCGCCGCCCTGCTCGGCCAGGCGGCGGCGGACCGAGGTGTCGAGCAGCCCGCCGCGTGACGAGAACCGCGCCGCGAGGTCGGGCGTGCCTTCGAACTCGAGATAGGTGTCGAGATAGAGGATCGCGTCGAGGGGCGTCACGATGTCGGCGATCGCCTCGCTTTCTGTAAGCAAGGCGATGGCGTCATCGCCGCCGCGGTCTTGCGCCAGCAGGCGTACGCGAGTGCCGTCCAGCGGGGCGAAGGTGGCGTTGAACACGGAGATCGGCTCGGGATCGGTCCGCGCCGCGCTCATCGCGGCGGCTAATTCGTCCAAAGCTTTCTGCTCGACGTCGTCGAACCATTCGGAACTCCGGCACGACACGAAGATCGAGATCCGACCGAAGTGCGGTCCGAGCGCGAAGCTCAGCGCACGGAGCGCATCCCGCAGTGGGCGGGCTGTCCGCGCCTGTGGAAGTTTCGCCTCATCGACGGCGTCGAGGAAGAATTCCGCCGGACGGTTGGCCTTTACCCATTCCTCGAAGCGCGCCCTGCAGTCCGGCGTTTCGTGCGCGCCCTCCAAAGGCCCCGAGCAGAGCCGTTCGACCCGGAAGAAGAATGCGTCCCGGTTCGCGCTGCGGACTTGGTCCACCTGCCGCATGAACTCGACGGTCTTGCCCGACCCCGCCTGGGCCAAAAGCGCCACGACGCGAGAGCGCTCACGCAGCCATTTCCAATCCCGCGGCTTGTCCGCCAGCGCCTCCGCCCAGTATTCGGCGGAGTCGGAGGTAGTCGCTCGCTCGAAGCGGCGATCCAGCGGGACAGTGTCGTTCGGCGCGAGCGCCATCACGCCGCCCACGACGAGCGACGGGAAGTCATTCCGCCGCGACCAGCCGCGTCGCGACAGTCACGACGGCGTGCGCGCACGCGTGAGGCGTTACTACGTTCTGCGGTCGATCGATCTTCATTCCGACATACTGCGGTACCTGAGCACGATGGTCCACCGTCAACTCGGCCACCCTTGTGTGGTGCTGCATCGCCTTCATCGGGACGAGCGGCGGCGGGCCGCAGTTCAGATAGCCTGGCGGGTCTGAGCCTCGATCCGCGCCGGTGCTGATAGAAGGAACCAGGGCGATCTGTCGGGGAGCAGCAGGCTTGCCAGCAGGACCGTCATCGCTACCGCCGGTTGATCGGGAGCCGGAAGGCTCGGCCACGCCGCCTCCAGCCCCGCGATCGTCCAGAAGTCGTGGCCGATCACGAACACTGCGTTCATGCCGCCCATGATGTGATTCTGGCCGAACTGCCGGTAGTCGTCAGCGAGGTAGGCGTTCAGCGGGAGGTGGTCGAGATCACTGAGTGAGGCGTCGAACTCTTCGGCCAGATCGAACAGGCTGGAAAGGCGCAGCAACGCGAGGACCAGTTCGGTCGGTTGCGCGGCCATCTCGGCGGTCAGCTGCTTAGGCTGGTTTCCCCGCGCGACCAGATAGGCCAGTGTCTTCGAGCCATCGAGATCGCACCGCGCGACCCGTCCTGCGCAGGCGACCGTCGATGCGAACATGTGTCCCAGAACCCGTTCGGCGGCATCGGTCATCCCCGCCGCCGCGCACGCCGTCATCGCCGACATGACGTAGGGTGCCTGGCAATCACTCATCGCCACGAGCGAGAGCGAATAGGTGTCAAAGATGCGATCGAAGAGCGAAGCGAGCCTGCCTGCGGCCGGATCCGTGTCCCGACCCATGAGGCGAGGCGTGTGGATCGCGAATCCCGCCCATCCGATCAGCTTCGACAGCCTGATCGGCAGATGGTAGAGATCGCCAAGGCCGCCTGTGACGAGCGCGTATCGATAGGCGTCCACGGCATCGACGACGTCGCCGATGGCCAGTTCGACCAACCCGGCTATCTCGATGCATTGGGCGGAGAGATTCCGAATGACCGCGGGCTCGTCGCAGAACGGCAGGAGTGCTACGGTGCACGCCGCCCTGACCTCGATCTCGCGGAACCGGTCCTGCGATGCCCGAGCGCGCGCGGCGAAGGTCTCCGATACACGTTGGATGAGGTTGAGCAGGACGGCGGGTTCGCCCTTGAGCGCATCCATCATCGGTGCGAGCCGATCGAGGAACTGGCGCGGATCCCACCGCGTCGGGACCGAGACATAGGGTTCCCACAGTCGCGGCAACCCCGCGCCGATCGCGGTGGCGGTGTCGGCGTCCGGCCACCCGGCCAACACGCTGCGCAAGGGGGCGTCACCCCTGCCGGCATGCGGATTCTTGCAGAAGCTGGACGGGCCATAGAGGTTGAGGCCCCAGACCACCGGCGTCTGTGCGCCGGTGGCCCCGACGCGTTCCGATACCGCGCGGCCGATCTCGACGAGGTCGAGTGCGGGGTTGCCATCCTGCAGGAACACGTCGCCTCGGATGCAATCGAGCAGCGCCGCGGTGCCGATTCCGTGGCCGCCGGTTTCGATCGCGATCTCGTTGGATGCCGCGGTTGCCAGCAAGGTGACGCCGGGTGTGCCGAACTCGCCCATCACCTCCGATTTGAGGATCACGTTGAGGTCCGAGATGAGACCGCCGGATTGGCATGCGTCGATGACCAGATACGTCTGCTTCGGAGCCGCTTCCGCAATCATCCGGAACAGGTCGGCGAGCGACAGCGCGGTGGCGGAAAGGGCATTCAGCCGCGCATCCCGCAACGCCATGTAGAAGCTGCCGCTGCTTGCCGCGCCATGGCCCGCGAAGGTGATGGTCAGCGTGTCCAGCGCCTCGCCTTCGAAGAGCATGGTCGCAAGTGCGCCACGAACGTCTTGTAGCGTCGGCGACAGGAGTAGGCGCGACCGCGCCGCATCGTAGTCGCCGATGCTCGGTTCGATCAAAAGTCTGAACAGGGCGTCGGCATCCGCCTCCGCGCAGGTCAGGCTATTGAGATGGTCGTAGGCGTTGCACCCGATCGCCAGCAGGGCACGTCCACTCATCCGGCAGCCCGCTTGAACTTCCCCTTCCGCTCGGCTTCGCGGTCCAGCGCGTCCTTGATTTTCTCGGCCTTCACACGCTCGATTTCGGCGTTGAGCTCGGGGGGCACCTTGCTCATCTCCTCGGGCAGCCGGGCGTATAGTTCGGGGCCAACGTGCATCTGGGGCATGCTGACGTTCCCTTCGCGATCGACCCCGAGTTCGAGCTTGCGGAACATCTCCAGCATCGACTGGGCGAACGATCCGGTGGTCTTGGCATCGACGACGTTGCCGACCTTCTGCGCTGCCGCCCCCACTACACCATACATATTCTGCGCGAACTGCCTGTCCATCTCCTCGCTGATGGGGAAGATCGTTCGACCGATCAGACTGAGATCGTTGTCGGCGATGTCCTTGAACGGTATCGTCCATTCTGCCGAGATGGAGTGCATCGTCGTATCGGGTTCCGGATCGCGTGCCGAATGCACCCAATTGCTTCCGTGGTTCATTCGCAGCACGTTGTGGTCACTGACGAATGTTTGGCGCGTCTTTTCCTGCAGCCTGCCCATAAGCGCGGTGAGCGATCTGTCAAAAGCTTCATCGTCCACGGGACGTTCGAAGCACCGGATGCGGGGATCCGCATCGTTTGGCTTTGCCTCGGGCTGTTCGTTGGCGTTGGCCATACGACACTTTAGCATGGGTCACGGATTGGCCAATAATCATCATCCGTAAACCGCGCTACGTCCACTCCCAGGAATCACAGATCGCGCGCTCGACGTCTGAAATTGAGGCGCATAGCTGCCGCTGTTGGCTTCATGAACGAACGTCTGCTTACGCCACCTGGACGCCCCCAAAGCGGACTGACCGATATCCACCCGGTTTGGACAGAGCCGACAGACGTAATACCCGGAAACCTTGGAGCTAACGCACCTGCCCGTGACGCCCGAGCATCGCGCGGGCATGTTCCGTTGCCTGCTTGGTGTCGGTAGCCAGCTTTTTCACTTCCGACGCTACGACAGCAAACCCTCGGCCGGCGTCGCCAGCGCGCGCAGCTTCAATCGTGGCATTCAGCGCAAGGAGGTTGGTCATCGCAGCGATCGACATGATCGAGTCGACGACCGTGCCCAGCTGATCCATGGTCCCTTGTAACGAGAGGCCTCGGCTTTGCAGCTCCTGCTCGAGTTCAACCTCGCGCGTGACATCTGTTGCAAGCTTCAGCACGCGTTGTGGTCGGCCCTCTGGATCGTAGATGACGCTATACGTCGCCTGAAGCCATAAGGCCCGCCCGCGGGAGTCCTTACGCGAGTACACCCCTTGCATGAACTTGCCGTGCTGGAGCGACTGCCAGAACTCTACATATGCATCCGAGCTTGCGTAATCCTCGTCACAGAACACGCGGTGGTGCTTGCCCATCACATCAGACAAGCGCCAGCCGACTAGCTGCAGGAACTGGTCGTTAGCCCATGTCACCCGCCCGCCCATATCGAACTCGGCAACGGCCTGTGAGCGGCAGACCGCCATCCATGCTGCACGACAATAGCCAGCACTGGGCCCTGTCTCTATTTCGCTATCGACGTTCGCTTCCATCACCGGAGATCGCTACCGGACGAGGGTTACCGGAGCGTTAGTAATCGCGCCGTTCTCAAGCTTTGCGTGTGTTGCTCCTGCCGATGATAAGCGCCGGTCGGCTGGTGCAGCGCGATCAGGTGGCGGCGACGAACTTTATCGTTCGGCGAGTGACGTCGACGTCGCTCAAAGCAACGTCGAGCGTGTCACCCGGCTGGTAGCCGGTACCCCCCAGGCGTACCACCACCGGTACGTTTGCAAGCTGGATGCGTGCACCGCGCTCGTCAGCGTCAACCACCGTAGCGGCAAACACCTCTCCTTCACGTCCCGAAAGCAGCACCGCTTCGGCAACATCAATGACCGCACGATTGATCTGACCGGCGCGAGCATCGGCTCTGCTCATGACCTTCGGCAGCGCCTCGAATGCCGCGCTCACCTGTTCAGGAACGGGCTGACCGGTCGTAACTGCGAGGGCAGCCCGGATGACGTAGCGGTCGGCAAGCCTGCGGAGTGGGGCGGTCGCCTGGGCATAGGTCGCCGCAACAGCGGCATGCCATGGCACCACGCCCTCTCTGTAGGGCGCATAGGACGCCCCGTTTCCGGCTCGGCGAATGGCGAGCATGAAGGCAGCGTCCGTCGGATCATTTGCATTTCGCGACCGTGAAAACTGATCGAGCGAAGCATCGGCTGACCAGCTTAGTCCCAGCCCATGTGCAATGTGGCGAAGCCGACCAACTGCGGCATCGTCCGGTCCGTCCATGACCCGAAACAGCCCGGTCTGATGCGCCTGCAGCGCATCGGCCACGGCAAGGTTGGTCGCGAGTGACAGCGCAGCATTCTGTGCTTCCGATGCGAGACGAGGCCGGAAGCCTAGCCGCAGGCGACCGTCAGTTTCACGTTCGACCTCCTGTTCAGGTGGATCCACCCGTGCAGCGCCACGGGCGCGCTCGGTAGCCTGGGTTCGACGGGCAAGCTCCTCAAACTGTGCTGGCAGATCCGCTGGTTGCACGGTCTCATAGCCGAGTTTCGCGTGCGACCGTATGATCGCCCGCTCGGCGCCATCTAGTCGGGCCTTGCCGTCGGGCGCGACGCGGACGGCGAAAATGACGGCGGCGCGCTCGACCTCCGGCAGGAGGCTGGCTGCGCCCTCGCTCAGGATGGAAGGATAGAGACCCGCCTTGCCATCGGGCAGGTAAAGCGTCTCGCCGCGAGTCCAGGCTTCCACATCGAGTGGATCGCCATCTTCGACGAACCAGCCGACATCGGCGATGGCATAATGCAGCAGCAGGTCCGCTCCCGCCTGCTCGATCGCAAATGCCTGATCAAGATCGGTAGAAGCGGCAGGATCCAGCGTGACGAACCGCATCTGTGTGCGATCGACATGCTGGGTGGGTGTACGTCGAACTGCAGCTTCTGCGGCGGCCAGAACCGCGGGAGGAAAGCCGTCGGGGACCTGGAACTCGGTCCGAATTTGCGTGAGCCCATCAGCAAGGGCGCGATCGGGATCGAGAAGCGTCTTCATAGACGCATCCATGGGCGTGACGCCTGCGCAATGCAAAATCGCTTGAGTGCCACTGCCGGACGAGCGCATCAGCAGACGTGCACCGACGATCGAGCAGCTTATCCAGCGCCAGCGGGATCAGCGCCGCACGGCCGTCAACGCCTTTGCACGGCCGCTTCTTTGATCTAGATTAACAGACGCATAAAAGGGGTTGAGCGATGCCAGCAGCTCATTGCGTCTCGTCGCTGGCGGGGATCATACTGCACGCAGATCAGAGCTTTCTGGATATGCTGCAGCGTTCGCAGAGCGAACTGATCGGCGCATCGTATAAGACGATCACCGATCCGAACGACTTGGGCCGAAGTGCGCAGATGCTGGCAGCCCTGGAGGAAGGCGCAGCACCGGTTCGGCTGCAGAAGCGCTATCTACGACCAGATGGCACCAGCATTCCGGCAAACCTTCTTGTCACCCGCTTTTCCAATCCTGATCGGCTTATCAGCACTCTGTTCTGGCACGACGATGGACGCCCGCTGCCGCCGGCGGAGCTGTGGGAAGCCGCGCTCAGGGTTGCTCATATCCACGATGCACGCGTGACGCTATTCGGCCCCGATCTAAGTTCAGACCCTGTCGGGACGATCGTTATTGGCACCTATCTGGCGGAAGCCGAGGGCCGGAACATCGCGCTTGGCGAAATCGCAACCTATGCGGCTATCGCGCCATCTACCGCACGGCGTTGGTTGAAGGTGCTGCAACAGCGGGGGATCATCGAAACTACGACCGACGCCGAGCTCAGCATATTGTTGACCCAGGCCGGCATCGACAAGGTAGAAGCCATGCTGGCGGCGGTTTACACGCTGCCCGGTGGGGCAAGAAGGATTGCCTGAACCTGCTGGATGACGTGATCAAGCTGCGCTGCAGCCGCAAACTGCTCATGCGCATCCAGCAGTTCGAGTGCCGTCAGTAGACACGTCAGAGCTTCTTGCATGATTGCTGGTCCACCCGTCGTTAAGATCCTGTCTCAGCACGCTGTGTCACGGCAGATGTATATGGGATGACCGGTCGGTGCCTTCCCTGTCATGGGGATCCCGAGGCTTGATCCACCATCCTTGATGCGGTCGCACTAAGGCCAGGCTCGACATCTCCGTCGCGGAGAGGTCGAGCTGCCATGAAGAACCGGCCGTCAGGCCGGCCTTGCGGTGGTCATCGCATCAAGCGTTCAGGGCGTCCTTGACCGCCTTCGCAGGTACGAAGGCGAGCTTGCGCGATGCGGCGATCTGAATCGTCTCGCCATTGGCAGGATTGCGCCCCTCGCGAGCCGGGCTGTCCTTCACCTTGAACTTGCCGAAGCCCGAGAGCGACACTTCATCGCCCTTATGCGCGGCAGCGACGATGGCAGCGAACAGATCATCCACAACCTTGCGCGCATCGGCCTTGGACATCGCATGGCCAGCAACGAGGGTTTCAGCGAGTTCGGCGTTATTCATGGTGCATGTCTCCAGGTGGAGCGGCCACCTAGCGGCTAACCGTGCGCAAGGCGACGTGGCAGATTTGATCTTGCGGGACAGCTGCACTCACCGCTGACAATCTGCGTGACCGCTGCACATTCCATTCGACTTCATGGCGCACCAGAGCGACAGCGTCATCACATGAACCGCGGGGCACAATGCCGCCCCGCATCGCCCCAGGTGAGCTGCTCACCGGGGCTCTGGCTGGTGGGGCAGCATCGGTGCTGCTCCGAGCCGGAGAACAGCATCATGACCACATTGAGTGACACCCAGCGCATCCTGCTTGCCGCCGCCTGCCAGCGTGGCGACGGCAGCGTCCTGCCATTCCACGCCAGCATCAAGCGCGGCGGCGGCATCACCAAGGCCATCGCAGGGCTTGTGCGGCAGGCGCTGGTGGTGGAGCGCGAAACCACCGACCAGGCCGCCGTGCACCGTACAGACGGCGACCTGCGCTTCGGCGTGTTCATCACCGCGGCCGGTATGGCTGCAATCGGGGTCAGCGCGGAAGACGAGGATGCGTGTCAGGCCGTCGCTGCGCAGCTTTCCGAGATCGTCGACGTCGAGAAAGCCCCGACCAAGATCGCAACCGTGCTGGCGCTGCTGGCGCGAAAAGATGGTGTCCCGATCGCTGAGTTGATGACGGCTACCGGCTGGCTGCCGCATACCATCCGCGCCGCCATCACCGGCCTGCGCAAGAAGGGCCACAGCATCCAGCGGATCAAACGCGATGGCATGACCTGCTACCGCATCCTCGGGGCGGCGTGATGGCGGTGGCCGCCACCCTCGCGGAGCTCGATACGCTCTCCTCTGATGCCCTGCGCCAGCGATGGCGCAGTCTTGTCGGCAGCCCCGCGCCCAGGATCAGCCCGAAGATGCTGCGGCTGGCGCTCGCCTGGGAGATCCAGGCGCGCGCCTCCGCCGGCCTGGCGCGCACCACCGGCCAGACGCTCGACCAGCTTGGCCGCGGCCATACCCGGACACAGGCGGCAACGCCCGGCATGCGGCTGGTGCGCGAGTGGCACGGCCGGGTTCATGTCGTCACCGTTGGCGAGGATCAGGTGATCCGCTGGGACGAGCGCGAATGGCGCTCGCTCAGCGAGGTTGCCCGCGCAATCACCGGCACCCGCTGGTCGGGCCCTGCCTTCTTCGGCCTCAAGAAGAAGGCGGTAGCAGCATGAAGACAATACGCTGCGCGATCTACACCAGAAAGTCGTCGGACGAGGGACTGGAGCAGAGCTTCAACAGCCTCGATGCGCAGCGCGAGGCCTGCGCCGCCTATATCCTCAGCCAGGCGAGTGAAGGCTGGTCGGCACTGCCGGAGATCTATGACGATGGCGGTCTATCCGGCGGCACGCTGGAACGCCCTGCCCTCAAGCGCCTGCTCGCCGAAGTGGCCGCTGGCCGGGTCGACATCATCGTCGTCTACAAGGTCGACCGGCTAACCCGCTCGCTGTTCGACTTTGGCAAGCTCGTCGAGACGTTCGATGCCGCGGGCACGAGCTTCGTATCGGTCACCCAGTCGTTCAACACCACGACCAGCATGGGGCGGTTGACCCTCAACATGCTGCTGTCGTTCGCGCAGTTCGAGCGCGAGGTCACCGCTGAGCGCATCCGCGACAAGATCGCAGCGTCGAAAGCACGCGGCATGTGGATGGGCGGGACGCCGCCACTGGGCTACGCCCCCAATGACCGCAGCCTCGTCATCGTCGAGGAGCATGCCACGCTCGTGCGACATCTGTTCACCCGCTATCTGGCGCTCGGCAGCGTGCGGCGGCTGATGGAGGAACTGGCACGAAGCGGCGTGACGGTACCGGCTAGAACCACAATCGGCGGAAAGTCACTCGGCGGCGGCGCTTTCACCCGCGGCCAGCTCTACCAGATCCTCAAGAACGTCATCTACACCGGCAAGATCGGCCACAAGGACAAGATCTATCCGGGGCTGCACCCGGCGATCATCGACGAGGCAACCTTTGCCGCCGTGCAAGCCATGCTCGCCGACCACCTTCAGGGTCACCGCACCCGCGCCGGTGCCGTCGAGACCAGCCCGCTGGCGGGCAGGATCGTCGATGGAAACGGCGAGCCGCTGGTCGCGACGCACGCGACCAAGAACAAGGTGCGCCATCGCTACTATGTCAGCCGGGCGCTCCAACAGGCGACCAGCGACACCGGCCTGCGCATCCCGGCCCGCGAGATCGAGGCGCTCGTCACCGAGCGGTTGCAGCAGCTTGTCCACCAGCCGCTCGAACTCGCGACCTTGGCGGCGCTCGACGTGCAGGTTCACCAGGTGGCAGACCTGCACGTACGCTGTGAGGCGCTGGCCGAGCAGTTCGGCGCACGCCGCTCCCCTGCCCTTCTTGCCATCGTCACCAGGGTGCAGGTCGGCGACGCCACGGTGACGCTCACCTGCGACACCGCTGCGCTTGGCCACGCCCTTGGCATGGATCAGCAGGCCGATGCGCCAGCCACCATCGAGGTCGGCTGTGCTGCCCGCCTGACCCGGTCGGGTCGCGCATTGCGGCTGGTGCAGGACAGCGGTGCTACCGCGCAGGTTGTGCCTGACCGCTCGCTGATACGCGTGCTCGTCCAGGCGCGGCGCTGGTGGGGCATGTTGCGCGGCGGCGAGATCAGCACGAGCGAGCTTGCCGCGCGCGAAGGCGTGACCAGCTCCTATGTCGCGCGTGTGCTCCGGCTGGCCTTCCTGGCGCCTGCCGTCACCGAGGCGATCCTCGCCGGGCGCCAGCGCGCCGGGGTGACGGTAGCCAGCCTGACCGCCGAAGGCGCGATTGCTGCCGACTGGCAGACGCAGATTGCGACGCTGCTGCCGGTGCGGGGGCGGTGATCCCTCACCAGCCTAGCTCGTCCTACGCCTAAGGAGGGCAATAATCACCGTTGGGCAGGCCGCCAACACGCTGGCAGCTTCGAGGCAGATAACCTTCCGATCAAGCCTGTGGTCGCACGAGCAAGACGCGGCCGTGTTCCTGCCCGACCGAAACTGGTCCAATCGTGCATCATGATCCCGCAGCGTCAAACAATGCGGCGGCAGTTTCGCTTAGAATGGCGATCCGCTCGCCCGCCCGCCTCGCCATCTCAATCCGGGCAGCGACAGACGCGCTATTCGCGTCCAAAAGCATCGCGCTGACATCCTCCATGATCCCTGCCACCGCTATCAGCAGCTGCTCGATCTGGTCGTTTCTCTCGTCCGCCATGTCCACCCAGAGGGGCCAAGTGACAGCTCAAGTCTAGCTGCAGCTTTTCACCTTCGCTGGTTCAGTCGAGCAGGCTGCCCGTTGTCACGCCCAACGGCTGTGCGAGCCTCTCGACGACGGTAATGGTAGGGTTGCGACGGCCACGCTCGATGTCACTGACATAGGTCCGGTGGATGCCGGCGCGGTCGGCATAATCTTCCTGGCTCCAGCCCTTGGCCTCGCGCAGCTGACGAACGTTCTGACCAAGGCGCATGCATATGTCCACGCGTCGATACAGACGCGCCTGTCGATGATGAATCTACAGACGATCAGTGACATTCCAGTTGACTGGTACGGCCGTTGGCGGATTGGTGTTGTCACTGATCGTCGACGGAGAGAACTATGACCAGGGATAAAGAACCCGCAACGCGCGGTCGACCACGGTGGCAGGTGTGGCACGTCGTGATAATCACGATCCTTGTTTGCCTTGGCATCGTCATGTTCCGACTTGCCAATACGGCTCCCGATACCACAGCTTCCAACACACAGGCGGCCTCGCCTGAAGAAGTAGTTGCAGGGCCGCTCAACAAGGGGACCGCGGCAAGCGCGTGCATGGATGCCATTACGCCGATGCTCGCGCAGCCCCGGTCAGCTGACTTCCACACCTTTACCGATACCACCTTCCATACCGACGGGATGCGCGCGCGCTTTACTGTCGGATTGACTGCGAAGAACGGGCTGGGTCTCCCCATTGATGCAACCGCTGCCTGCGTCTTCGAGGGCGAGACCCTGACCAGCGCCGAACTCCTCCCGGCGGGGAGCTAGGCGGCTGCAGTCATCCCAGCCGCGAGCGGCGCTGAATGCGGCTGGGCCGATTGATCCGTAGCGGGCGTCCCGTTTCATCCCGCTCGACGAGGAGCCATGGCGCGCGGCGCAGGAAGTACTCCAAGAATTGCGTCAGGCTGTCGACCTGATCGTCGTTCCGGCCAAAGGGAAAGGCTCTCAGTTCGCGGTGTAGATCGGCCAGCCAAGGTGCTTCCGTGGGTAGCACGCATATCCCGGCCTCCAGCTGGGCAGTCACGCCGACGAGACGCTCTTCCTTACTTTGCGTGACCGACCACATGACGGGACGCAGCTCGCCACTGGCACGGAATTCCTGCCACAAAGACTTACCCGTACCTGCATCCTCGATGATGACCTCATCGGGCTGCCACTGCCGGTTCAGGCGTAGCACCGCGCGCTTGAGATCCGGAAAGGCAAGCCGCTGCCGGAAGACATCGAGCAGATGCCACTTGCCCCCGGTATATCCCCAGGTGGTGCATACCGAGAAGTCGGCCGTCGGTTGATCGCTCAATGCGGTGTCCCAGCTCTGCACGACCTTGAAATAGCTATCGCGCTCGAGCGCCTCCTCGTAGCTGCCGAACCACTCCATCCGAATGACGTTGCCTTCAGGGGCGACGGGGTTCTGCTGGAACTGCGACGAATAGACCTGCACGCCGAGGTTGCGTCGTTCACCCTCAAGAACCTCGCGGGTGATCCCCGGACGGTCGAGCAGATCGCCGACCCGGCGGTGGTGCCATTGTTCCGGACCGATCGCGATCCGCTCATTGCGCTCGGCGATCGCCGGCAGGCAGAGCAGCTCGTAACCCTTGTCGAGAAGGTGCGCGGCCAGATCGTCCTCGTGCAGCCGCTGCGAGATCGAGATGATCGCACCGCCCCCGACATCGTTGAGACGCGTCGCGAGCGTGCCGTTGAACCATTCCTTCGCCTCGTGCCGTTTGGCTTCGCTGCGAGCATCGTCTGCTTTCAGGCAATCATCGACGATGATGATGTCGGCGCCGTGTCCTGTGACGCTGCCGCCCACAGACACGGCCTTGCGGCCGCCTCCCCTGGTGGTGACGATCTCGAGCATGCGGTTGCCATCATCGGCGATGACGGTGTTGGGGAACAAGCGCCGGTACCATGCCGTCTGCATGATGGTGCGGCATTGTGTCGCGTGCAGCCGGGCAAGATCCTGGCTGTAGGTTGCAACCATGATCCTGACGTGGGGATCGCGTCCGAGCAGCCACGCCGTTAGCGCGACCGACGTCGCAACGGATTTCAGGTGCCGCGGCGGCACGTTGATCACCAGCCGTGCACCCGGGCGGGCACACGCCTCGGTCGAGGCATGACAGATGGCGCGCAGATACCAGGCGAGGTGCAGTGGCTCGGCGCCGTGGTGCAGGTCGCCGAACACGCGCATGAGGAACAGGTCGAACTGCTGCCGCATAGCGGCATCGAGAACATTGCTCATTGTTCGTCTTCCGCTTCGGCGATGATGCTTACACGCAACCGCTCGAGGATGGCGCGGTCATGCGCGTCGGTATCCTCCGCCTCGGCGTTGCTCGGCAGCGCATCGCCGGCAAGGGCCTGCGGCTCGTCAGGCACGGCGTCACGATAGTAGCGCAGCAGTTCATGGCGATCCTGCCTGCTGCCCTTGAGCGCGCTCTCGATGGTCTGCATCATCAACGCCTGCACGTGCGTGACGTTCTTGCGCCCCTTGGCGGTGCGGACCCTCAGCTTCGTCGTCAGCGTCTCCCGGACGATGGTGTTGAAAGCCTTGGCGCCTTTGGGGCGACCCTTAGGGTTGCCGGACTGACCTTTGCGGAACCGCGTGTGCTTCGGCGGCCGACCGTAGCCGACCTCATAGCCAGCAGCAGTGCCATCCTTTGGCGGGGATGCCGGTGCTGCTTTATGCAGTTCCGGCGCGACCGCCGGCTCTGAAGCAGCAGCGGGTGATGGAGCGGGGTTGGCGGCAAGACTGCGTTGGCGAACGCGAGGGCGCGCTACGATATCGGGGCGATGCACCGATGTTGCCGGGGCCGACACGCGCAGGGATCGAGAGGGAACGATAGGCATCGAAAATCTCCATGAGGTCATCCCTGTGCAAAGAACCAAGCCATACGACCGATTGCACAGGTATTAATTCGGTGAGGTAATCTTCACGCCGCCAGGGCTGCAGGAGCGTGACGCTCGGCGGCGGCATCGGCAAAGGTTTGCCCCGACCCTTCCAGAATGGCTTGCTCGCCTGTCATCGCTTGCCAGCGACGGATGGCGACATCGATGTACTTTGGCTCGATCTCGACCGCGTAGCCGATCCGCCTTGTCCGCTCGCAGGCAAGGATGGTGCTGCCCGAGCCGGAGAAGGCATCAAGCACGATTTCACCGTGGCGGGTGACATCGCGAATAGCCTCGGCCAGCAAGCCAACGGGTTTTACCGTCGGGTGTGCGGCGAGATCTGCATCGCGGCTGGAGCTGAAGCTGTTGGCACCAGCATGGCTCCAGACGTTCGTGCGATAGCGGCCGTGCTTTCCCAGCTGCACCGTGTTTGTATGCGGCGCCTTGCCATGTTTCAGCACCAGCACCAGTTCGTGCTGCGAGCGATAGAGGCTACCCATCCCACCGTTCGTCTTGGCCCAAACGCACAGGTTGAGGTGGTGCAGTCCTGCAGCGCGTCCAGCGGACATCAGCTCGTAGAGGTGCTTGTGGTCCATGAAAGCCATGACAATGGCGCCGTCCTTCAGATGCGCTGCCATGTTCCTGAGGTACGTCTCGTTGAACTTCATGAATTCAGCTTCGGACATCTCGCCCGACGCCATGGCAAATTCCGTGTGGCGCCCGCTTCCTGACACATGGCCGTTCACCGGAACATTGAACGGAGCGTCGGTCAGCACCATCGCGGCCTGTGCGCCAGCCATCAGCCGGGACCAGTTTTCCGGTTCCAGCGATGTGCCACACAGCAGCCGGTGTTTGCCCAGCAGCCACAGGTCGCCAGGAAGGGCGACGACGAGAGCATCTTCTACAGGCATATCATCGTCGGGGTCGCTGTCGTCGATGCCAGTGTCGGCCAGCAGCACATCGATCTCGGCTGTCTCCCAGCCGATCACCTCGACCGACACTTCGTCGAGGTCGATGATGCTCTGGATTTCGATGCGCAGCAGACGCTCGTCCCAGGTTGCATGGCGCGCAAGCTGATTGTCCGCCAGTCGGTAGGCCTTCACCTGCGCTGCCGACCAATGGTCCGCTACGATGACCGGTACCTCGGCAAGGCTGAGCCGGCCTGCCGCCTCAAAGCGGGCGTGACCCACGATGAGGACACCGGCCTCATCGACAAGCAGTGGCATGGCAAATCCGAACTGCGTCATCGACGCCATCAGCTGGATGATCTGTTTCTCGGGATGTTTGCGGGCGTGACCGTCATAGCCGCGAATGCTCGTCACGCTCCGGTATAGAATAGGTCCGAGCTTGTGCTCGAGCGCGGCGCAGGCGTTGCCGAGCGACTTGTCGACGGGTTTCATCTTTGCACGAGGCATATCTGGTCTCCAACACACGGAGGACAAGCAGGTGCAGCGACATTGCGCGTGATCACCCGCTCGCCGAACCGTGTGGTCCGTACGATTGTCATGTGAACCCGCTGTCCTTCAGGCATAGTGTCAAAACACTTCAGCCATCTATTCTTCGGGGAAGGCTCGCACCTTCGACCATGACAGCTACGCCAACAAAGCTGAATGATCAGCTAACTCAGCATAGTAGACTTTTGTTGTCAATCAGACATACCGGGAAGCAGCTTTGAATACTCTGATCCGACCATCATTCTTGATGATCTACTTCCATTATCCAAGGAATCGAGAATGATTTCCCTGTTCTTCGGTCCAGGGAATTTCCAATGACACGCGAGGAATTGCGCGGGTTCCACGTACCCGCGATCAAGCCGACGACGGAAAACACGGAAAAGATCCCTGTAAAACATCGCTGATCAGGGAAATGGGCGTGCGGGCAGGCACGGCTTGGCGGATGCACTGATGAGGGTCCAAAAGGGGATCGTGCGGACATATCGGTTCGGTACTGCGCCCCTGAGCCGCAGAGAATCAGAGGCCGAATCGAGCATTTTTATGCCTGACTCGGATCTCTGCAGTACGGATATGTCACAGATACGCGCGGTTCTGCGCCGCTTCGCGCGCATTTTCTCGCGGAGATCCGATGTCTGTGACTAGGTGGCGGAGCGGGAGGGATTCGAACCCTCGATACGCTTTTGGCGTATACTCACTTTCCAGGCGAGCGCCTTCGACCACTCGGCCACCGCTCCGCATATCCTGGAAGGGCGCGCCTAGCCTGTCCGGTCGTGGCCTGCAAGTGATTGCGCATGTCCGCGGGTTACGTCAGTCTGCCGCGTTATGCTCAGCCTGCTTTTTCTCGTCGCCGCGGCCTTGCCGCAAACCGCTCCTCAAGGCGCCACCGCGCCTGCCGATCCGGTCATCGGCGATTGGCGGGCCGTCCCCGACGACGAATTGTTGGTCATGACGCTGGCGAACGGCAAGCAGGTCGTGATCCGGCTGGCTGCGGCGATGGCACCGGCCCACGTCGGCAATATTCGCACGCTTGCACGGAAGCGCTGGTGGGACGCGGCGAGCGTGTACCGCGTGCAGGAGAACTGGGTCGCGCAATGGGGCGACGCGACCGAGAAGAAACCATTGCCGGCGGGGGTCACGGACCGGCCCGCCGCCGAGTTCGAGATCGCGAACTTCAGCCCTGCAGTGCGGATGGCACAGGCGGACGGCTATTCCACTGCAAGCGGCATCACGGCGGATGGCTGGCCGGTGGCGACCAACGGCACGCAGGCATGGCTGACGCATTGTTACGGCATGGTAGGCGTAGCACGGGACGCGCTGCCGAGCACGGGATCGGGGGCGGAACTGTTCACGCCGATCGGCCAATCGGCACGCCGGCTGGATCGCAACTACACCGTCGTCGGACGGATCGTAGAGGGCATGCAATATCTGTCCGCCCTGCCACGAAGCGAGGCGGCGATGGGGATGTATGCCACTCCGGGTGAGAGAGTCCCGATCGCCACGGTGCGGCTGGCGAGCGATTTGCCTGCGGGCGAGCGACCGCATTTCCAGTATCGCAGCGCCGATAACCCGCGCTTCGCCGCGGCAGTAGCACGCCGCGAAAATCCGGAGGCGCCAACGGTATCGCTTGGCGGAGCAACGGTGTGCGACGTTTTGCCAGCGGTCCGTCGGACGCCCTGACGTCGACCCTCGCCCGCTGGTTCAGGCTCGCCCTGATCCGGGTAGAGACGGGGCCAGCGCGGATAACGCGACGGCATTGGATCACGCCATCGTCAGCTGGCCGCGACCCATGCCGCAACCTCGACCGCGACCTGATTGGCGGCCTGGCTGAGCGCAGTCCCCGCATTCGTCGCGTCGATCGCGGCGACCGGCACGCGCGCCTCGAACCGGCGCTTCTCCACCGTCGCACCGCCCGCGCGGGTCAGCGCCGCGTCATAGGTCACGATCGCCTCGCGGCTGGTCGCGTCGAGCCCGAAGCGACGCAGCTCGCCGGTCAGCGTCGCACTGGGATCGGCGATCGACTGGACGGTCGACAGCACCACCATGTTGCTGCGTGCCGACACGGTGTCGGACAACAGCCGGGCGAACAGCCGCGCCGGCGGCTCGCTCCACTGCGCATCCTCGACATAGGCGATCGTCGTCGGCGTCGCCTGCACCGGCACGCGCGCGCCGGCGATCGACGTCGGCGTCGACGGCACCTGGATGGTGATCGAGCGCGCCTTCGCCGAATTCTGCTCGGTGCCCACGGCCGGCGCCGATGTCGCGTCCAGCGTCAGCAGCGAGGGCGGCGGCTTGGCGCCGAAGCTGATGCAGGCGGCAAGCGGCAGGGCCGCGGCGACAATGAGAAGCTTGGTCTTCATGATCTCACTTGCCCTTGTAGTCGGGGAGCTTCTGCTGGCCGATCAGCGAGCTGGCCCCGCCCTGATCGACCTTGTCGGCGATCGACGACAACGCACTCGCCGTGACGCGCAGATCGCGAACCAGCCGGTTCGCCTCCGGGATCGTCTGCTTCGAGAAGGTCTGCAAGCCGGGACGCGCATCCTGAATCGCCGCATTGAGCGTCTCGGTGCTCTGCTGCGCCGAGGCGATCGTCTTGTTGAGGTTCTGGAGCGTCGGCTTCACATCCTCGGCCAGTACGCCGTTGGTCGTATCGGCGAGCTTGCCGATCGACTGCGCGGCATCGCCCGCCTGCTGGATAGCGATACGGGTCTGCGCCAGCGTCGCCGCGATTTCCGGCCCGCGATCGGCGAGCGCATCGGTCAGGCGATTGGTGTTGTCGAGAATGCCGGCGATCGATGCCTGATTGCGGTCCGTCAACAGACCGGTGAGCCGCTCGGTCAGGGTCGACAGCCGCTCGAGCAACTGCGGCGCGCTGTTCAGGATCGCGCCGATGCCGCCCTGCTTGGTCGCGATGACCGGCACGCCATAGGGGCATTGCGTCGCATCGGGACGTTCGGGGCAGACGATCGGCGGCGCGCCCTTGCGCGCGCCATCGAGCGCGACGGTGCTGGTGCCGGTGAAGCTGCCGAGGATCGTCGCGGTCGTGCCCTGAAGGATCGGCGTCTCGTCATTGACGGTCACGCGGACGCGGACGAACTGCGGATCGGGCTTCCACAAGGCGATCGTCTTCACCTGCCCGGTCGGAACGCCGGAATAGGTCACCGTCGACCCCTTGGCGAGGCCATCGACCGACTGTTTGAAGAAGATGTCGTATTCGCGTTCGGTCGCACCCCCCAGACGCGCGATCCAGACGGTGAAGATCGCCAATACGGCGAGCAGGATCAGCACGACCGCGCCGACGATCACATGGTTGGAACGGGTTTCCATCAGTCGCTACTCGCCTTTTCGGCCGGTTCGGTCGCCGCGGCGGGACTTGCCGCGATCTGCTGTGATTTGACTTCGGTCGGGTGGGCGCGCGCTTCTGCCTGCGCTTCCTGCGTCGCGACGGCGGCACGGCCGCGAGGCCCCTTGAAATATTCCTGGATCCACGGGTGATCGAGCGCGAGGAGTTCGTCGATCGTGCCGACGGCGATCACCTTCTTGTCGGCCAGCACCGCCACCCGGTCGCAGATCGCATACAGCGTATCGAGATCGTGGGTGATGAGGAAGACGGTAAGCCCAAGCGTCTTCTGCAGCGATTTGGTGAGATCATCGAACGCCGCCGCACCGATCGGGTCGAGGCCGGCGGTCGGTTCGTCGAGAAACAGCAATTCGGGATCGAGCGCCAGCGCACGCGCAAGGCCGGCACGCTTCTTCATGCCGCCCGAGAGTTCGGCGGGATATTTCGGTCCGGCGTCCGGCTTCAGCCCGGTCATCACGACCTTGTAGGCGGCGACCTCCGCCATCAGCGCCGGGTTCATGTCGCCGTAGAATTCGCGCAGCGGCACCTGCACGTTTTCGGACACGGTCAGTGTCGAGAACAATGCACCGCCCTGGAACAGCACGCCCCAGCGCTTGCGGATGTTGGTCGCCTCCGTCTCCTCGCGACCGATCGTCGGTTCGCCGAAGACGGTGATATCGCCCGCGACCGGCGTCTGGAGACCGATGATCGAGCGCATCAGCACCGACTTGCCGGTGCCGGAACCGCCGACCACGCCGAGGATTTCGCCACGCCGCACGTCGAGGTCGAGGCCGTCGTGGATGACCGCGTCACCAAACGCGTTCTTCAGGCCGCGAACCTCGATGATATGTTCGTCGGCGTCACGATCGGTGCTGGATGCAGGCATCAGTTCCACCCCACCCAGGTGAAGAACACCGCGAAAAAGGCATCGAGGACGATGACGAGGAAGATCGCCTGAACCACCGCCGATGTGGTGCGCAGGCCGACCTGTTCCGCGTCGGATTCGACCAGCATGCCCTGGAAACAGCCGGCGATGGCGATGATCGCCCCGAACACCGGTGCCTTGATCAGGCCGATATACAGATCGGTGATCGGCACGACTTCGCGGATGCGCTGGATGAAGGTGACGGGCGGAATGTCGAGGGACACCCAGCACAAAAGGCCACCGCCGATGATCGCGACCAGCGATGCATAGAAGCCGAGCAGCGGCATCAGCAGCACGGCGGCGATCGTGCGCGGCAGCACCAACGCCTCCATCGGCGACACGCCGATCGTGCGCATCGCGTCGATCTCTTCGGTCAGCTTCATCGTGCCCAGTTGCGCCGCGAACGCCGAGCCGGAGCGGCCGGCGACCATGATCGCGGTCATCAGCACGCCAAGTTCGCGCAGGGTAAGACGGCCGATCAAATTGATCGTGAACACCTCCGCGCCGAACTGGCGCAACTGCACCGCGCCCTGTTGCGCGATGACGATGCCGATCAGGAAGCTCATCAACCCGACGATCGCGAGCGCCTGTACACCGACGACTTCGAACCGATGGACGGTGGCGTTGAAGCGGAAGCGGCCGGGATGGCGGATGACGTTGGCGAGGGCGATCGTGGTCGCACCGAGAAAGCCGAGCAAACCGTAGAGCGTGCGGAAGGTGATGACGACGGCGTCGCCGACTTCACCGAGCAGGCGATTGAAGGCGTTCGACGGACGTTCCGGCAGCGCCACCGGCTGATCCGCGGCGACGACGGAGTCGAGCAGGAATCGCCCATCCTCGTCGAGGCCGTCGATCCGGGCATCGTGGCGCGTCGCCAGCCGGTGGACGACCCAAGCGCCCACGGTGTCGATCCGGCCGACATCGCTGAGGTCGATCCGCTGCACCGGTCCGTCAAGCGAATCGAGTCGGTCGGGCAATTTGCCCAGCGTGCGCAGCAGCAGGTCACCGGAAAAGCGAAGTGTTCCGCCGCTGTCCTGCTCGAATTCGGCTGTGGCGCTCATCACGTCCGCTTCTGCGGCAAGTCGGCAGGGACGGCAAGGCGTTTAACATACGCGACGGTTCGGTTCGGACGGCGCGATCGGCTCACAACAGGACATCGACACTGTGGATGACGAGGCCGACCAGACCGCCGACCAGCGTCCCGTTGATGCGGATATACTGAAGATCGCGTCCCACCGCATTTTCCAACCGGCTGGTAATCGTGCGGGCATCCCAGCCGCGTACGGTTTCCGATACCAGCCGGACGATGCCGTCGCCATAGTCCGCAGCGACGCCGACGATCGCGCGCCGGACGAAGCGGTTGATCGTGCGGGACAGGCGCGGGTCCTGCGTCAGCGTCTGTCCCAGCTGGCGCAGCATGTCGCCCAATTGTCCGGCCATCGCGCTTTCCGGATCGCGCGCAATGCGCAGCAGCCCGGCGCGGGCCGATTCCCACAGGCCGTCCAGCCAACGCTGCATCGCCGGATTGGCGATCATCTCGACCTTCATCGCCTCGACCCGGGCCTGCATGACGGGATCGAACTGAAGATCCCAGGCGAGGCGATCCAGCCCCTCCTCCGCCTTCAGCCGCAGCGGATGTTGCGGATCATCGGCCATGTCGGCGATCAGCTTGTCGAGGCCGGCGATCAGCTTGTCCGCTACGGTTTCGTCTAGTCCTGTCCAGCGCAGGATCGATCCGGCGCGATCGTGCACCATCTGGCGGATGAGATGTTCGTTGGCAGCCAATGCCTTCGATCCCCAGCGGATCGCACCGTCGAGCAGCGGGGCATGGCGCTGTTCGGCGAGCGCCGCCTTCATCATCCGGCCGAGAATCGGCGCGACCTCCGTCTCGCGCAGGCGGGCGGCGATGCCGGCCTTGACCATCCCGCCGAGGCGTTGCGGGTCGAGGCCTTCGAGAACCTGCGCGACCAGTTTCGATGCGCCCTGGCGGAAGCGACCGCCGGCGCCCTCCGGCGGGTCGGTCAGCCAGCGGGCGATCGCCGTGGCGACATCGACGCGGCGCATCCGGCGGCTGATGACGGCGGGCTGGAGGAAGTTGGCACGCAGGAATTGCGCGAGCGTGTCGCCGATCCGGTCCTTGTTACGCGGCACGATCGCGGTGTGCGGGATCGGCAGACCGAGCGGATGCCGGAACAGCGCGGTCACCGCGAACCAGTCGGCAAGGCCGCCGACCATCGCCGCCTCGCTGAATGCCTGGAGGAAGCCGACCCAGGAATGGAGTGGTGCAAAGTGGCGGCTGACGAGGAACGTCGCGGCCATGACGATCAGCAGCGCACCCGCAACCCGCCGCATCCGCACGAGTGCGGGCGGGGCCGCCTCTGTGCTGCTGGCGCGGGGGATTGGTGTCATCGACGAAACAATCCCTGAAAACGGGGGAAGTTCAAGTGGCGGCGACGAAAGGGGTGTTGCGGCTCCGTGTCGTCATGCCCGCCAAGGCGGGAATCCATAGGGCCGGCGTGCAGACCCTTCGCTGGCATCGTGATTATGGATCGCCGCGTTCGCGGGGATGACGATCCCCCTTCCCCGGTCGTCCTGGCGTTCGCCGGGACGACCGGGGGGAAGGACGCGCCCCCGCCCCGCATCATTCCGCCGGCTGTTCGCCCTCGCCGTAGCCGATGCGTCCCGGTGCGGGTGCGATCGCCGGCTGATCCGGGCCGGCGATGCCGACCACGGTGCTGCCGTCGTCGCCGGGACGATAGGTCAGCAGGCGACGGCCGAGCCGCGGTCCGACGTAGCGTTCGACCCCGACCGCTAGGCTGAAGGCCGCCGGCACGATCACCAGCGTCAGCAGCGTCGACAGGATCAGCCCGCCGATCACGACGATGCCCATCGGCGCGCGCCACGAACCGTCGCTGCCGATCGAAGCGGCGGTGGGGATCATGCCGGCGACCATCGCGACCGTGGTCATGACGATCGGCTGGGCGCGCTTGTGCCCGGCATCGATGATCGCGGTAAGCGTGTCGACGCCCTTGTTCATCTCCTCCAGCGCGAAGTCGATCAGCAGGATCGAATTCTTGGCGACGATGCCGAGCAGCATCAGCAGGCCGATGAACACCGGCAGCGACAGGGGATTGCCCGTTGCCCATAGCGCGATCAGCCCGCCCAGCGGCGCGAGCAGCAGCGAGGCCATGTTGACGAACGGCGGCAGCGCGCGACGATACAGCAGCACCAGCACCGCGAAGACGAGGAAGGTGCCCGCGACGACCGCGACGACGAAGTTCTGCAACATCTCCGCCTGCCACTTGGCCTGGCCCAGCGTCAGCTTGTTCACGCCGATCGGCAGGTTCTGCATGACCGGCAGCATGTCGATCTGCTTCTGCGCGATGCCGGACACGACGCCGGATGCGAGGTCGGCGCCGACGGCGATGCGGCGCTGCTGGTTGACGCGGTCGATCTGAGTCGGGCCGGAGCCGAGCGAGATGTCGGCGATCAGAGACAGCGGCACCGATCCGCCCGACTGGGTGGAGACGGGCAGGTTCTGGATCGTCGACAATTCGGTCCGCGCGCCTTGGTCGAGCGCGACGCGGATCGGCACCTGACGATCCGACAGCGAGAAGCGGGCCGAATTCTGGTCGATGTCGCCCAGCGTGGCGATACGGATCGCGCTGGACAGCGCCTGCGTCGTCACGCCGAGGCTGGCGGCGAGATCGAAGCGCGGACGGATGACGATCTCCGGCCGCTGGAGGTTGCCCGAGATGCGCGGCTGGGTGAGCGTCGGCAGGCGCGACATCTGTTCGACCAGCGTGGTCGCGGTCTTCTGCAGCAGTTCCGGATCGTCGCCGCCGAGGACGACGGTCATGTCACGACCCGAAGATCCCCAGCCGAATTGCGAGCGGAAACCGACGCGGGCATCGGCGAACTTGGCGAGCTCGGGCGCGAGATTGCGTTCGAATTCGGTGCTGGTGACCTTGCGATCGTCCTTCAGGGTGGCGGTGACGCGGCCGTTGCCGACGCCGGTGCGGGCGTAGACCGACTGCACCTCCGGCTGGCGGCGGAGCAGGTCGCTGACGCGGGTGACGACGGCGTCGGTCTGGGCGAGGGTGGTGCCGGGCACCATCTCGATCGTCGCGGTCGAATTGTCGCTATCCTCGGATGGCGAGAATTGCATCGGCACCGCGCCGAACATCAGGATCGTCGCGACGAAGGTGAGGAAGCCGAAACCCATCACCCACATGCGGTGATCGCGCCAGCGGCTCGAAAAGCGATGGAAGCCGCCGCGCGCCGCGCTCGCCTTTTGCCGGGTGCTGTCGAGCGTCCAGCGCAGCACGCGCATGTAGACGTCCATCAGCTTGCCCTCGCCGTGGCTGGCGTGGCCGAAGGATTTGAGGAAATAGGCGGCGATCATCGGCGTGATGAGGCGCGCGACGGCGAGGCTCATCAGCACCGACACAACGACGGTGAGGCCGAAGTTCTGGAAATACTGGCCCGAGATGCCGGGCATCAGGCTGACCGGCATGAACACCGCGACGATCGACATGGTGGTGGCGAGCACGGCAAGGCCGATCTCGTCCGCGGCGTCGATCGAGGCCTGATAGGCGGATTTGCCCATCCGCATGTGCCGGACGATGTTCTCGATCTCCACGATCGCGTCGTCGAC
This sequence comes from Sphingomonadaceae bacterium OTU29LAMAA1, assembly GCA_024072375.1. Taxonomy (NCBI): domain Bacteria; kingdom Pseudomonadati; phylum Pseudomonadota; class Alphaproteobacteria; order Sphingomonadales; family Sphingomonadaceae; species Sphingomonadaceae bacterium OTU29LAMAA1. The sequence goes on along the minus strand of CP099617.1, from coordinate 2,835,363 downwards.
CAGCACGCCCGCGACCAGGCTGAGGCCGAGCAGCGTCATCTGGTTGAGGTTGAAGCCGAGCAGCTCCATGAACCAGAAGGTCGGGATCGCAGACAAGGGGATCGCGAGCGCCGAGATCAGCGTCGCGCGCCAGTCGCGCAGGAACAGCAGCACGACGAGCACCGCGAGCACCGCGCCCTCGATCATGGCATGGATGGCGGATTCGTACTGCGCCTCGGTATATTTGACGCTGTTCGAGCGGAGGATGAAGTGAACGTTCGGGTTGCGCTTCTCCAGCGCCTCCAGCTTCTTGACCGCTTCGTTGAAGACGGTGACGTCCGATGCGCCCTTGGCGCGCTGGAAATCGAAGCTGATCGCCTGACGCCCGTCGACCGCGGCGCGGCTGCGCTGTTCGGCGTACAGATCGCGGACGGTGGCGATGTCCCCCAGACGGATGGTGCGGCCGCCGCCGACGTTGAGCAGCGTGTCCGACAGCTGGTTGGCGTTTCTGGCATTGCCGAGCACGCGGACCGACTGTTCGGACCCGGCGATCTCGGCACGCCCGCCCGCGGCGTTGAGGTTGATCTGGCGGAGCTGCTGGTTGACCTGAGACGCGGTGAGGCCCTGGCTTTGCAGCTTGAGCGGATCGAGGATGACCCGGATTTCGCGGCTGACGCCGCCGTTGCGGTTGACCGCGGCCATGCCGGGCACCGACAGCAATTCCTTCGACACGGTGTTGTCGATGTACCAGCTGAGCTGCTCCACCGTCATGTCGCTGGCGATCGCCGAATAGCTGGCAAGATCGTTATCGGTGGTGTCGGCGCGGAAGATCTGCGGTTCGAGGATGCCGTCAGGCAGGTCGCTGCGAATCTGGGCGATCTTGTCGCGGGTGTCGTTGACCGCGCGGTCGATCGAGGTGCCGATCGCGAGCTGGACGACGGTCTGCGACTGGCCTTCGGTCACCGTCGAGTTGATCTCGTCGATACCCTGGAGCGATCGCACCGCCGCTTCGACGCGGTTGGTGACCTGATTTTCAAGTTCGGTCGGCGCCGCGCCAGGCTGGCTGATGACGACGATGACGATCGGGAAATCGATGTCCGGATCGTTGTTCACGTCCATCCGCATGAAGCTGACGATGCCCGCCAGCGTCAGCGCGAAGAACAGGACGAGCGGCGGGACCGGGTTGCGGATCGCCCAGGCGGAGATGTTGCGAAAGCTCATGTCAGCTCGCCTTCTGTACGACCGGCTTCACCTTCTGGCCCGGCGCGAGGAACCCGCCGGCCGAGCGCACGACGCGTTCGGTGCCGTCGAGGCCCGACATCACCGTGACGCCGGCATCGGAGACCTGGCCGATCTTGATGTTGCGGCGTTCGACCTTATCGTCCTTGCCGATGACATACACGAAGCTGCCCTTTTCGTCGCTCTGCAAGGCGCTGTCGGGGAGCAGCGGCGCAACCGCGGCGCCGCCGACGATCGTCGCGGCGGCGAACCCGCCCGGGCGCAGCGCAGGATCGTAGCGCAATGCGATGCGCGCGACGCCCTGCCGCGTCTGCGCGTCGATGATCGGCGCGACCTGCCAGACCTCTCCGGTGAAGACGCGGTCGCTGCCGACCGGCGTCACCTGAGCGCGGGCGCCGGGGCGCAGCGTCGCAAGATCCGCCTCGGCGAGTTGCGCGCGCATCTCGATCTGCCCACCCTGCGCCATGCGGAACAGGACGCCGGTGCCCGAGCTGACGATCTGGCCCGGCTCGGCGCCACGCGTCAGGACCAGCCCGGCGGCGGGCGCGCGGATGTCCAGCCGGCCGTTTCGGGCATTCGCCTCTCGCAGACCGGCGGCGGCGACCTGCACGCGGGCGGCGGCGGCGTCGCGGGTGGCGGCCTTGCGCTGGAGATCGGCTTTCGAGATGAAGCCGCGATCGACGAGCTGCTGGGCGCGGTCCAGCTCCGCCTGCGCGATCGTCTGGTCGGAGCGGGCGACGTTCACCTGTGCCGCGAGCGACTGCGCGGTTTGCTGCTGCACCGACCGGTCGACGGTGGCGAGCACCTGTCCCGCATTGACCCACTGGCCCGGCTCGACGAGCACACGGGTAATCATGCCGCCCTCGCCGGCGACACCGACCGGCATCTCGCGGCGCGCGGCGAGCGTGCCGGTTGCGGACAATGTGCGATCGACGGTCTTGCGGCCGGGAACGACGACGGTAACCGTCGGCATCTGTTCGGTCTTTTGCCCGGCGTTGGGGTCCACCTTCTTGCGGCCGAACATCGCCCATGCGGCGACGGCGAGCAGAACGACGACGATCAGCGTGATGACGATCGTGCGGCCGCGGCGCGACGGTGCAGGCTCACCCGGCAACGCCAGCCGCTCCTCGTGCCCGATCGAACCCTGATAGTCGTTCATGCCTGTCCCATCCCCGTCCGGCCATCATGGCCACCGCATACCGCAGCTGTATTATATGAATATATCACCACGCTCAAGCCCCCGCCGGCGCGACCGCTGTGCCATGCCCGAAAGCGCCCGTCTTCGCAACGATTTCACCCGTTCAGCTGAGGTTTCGTCGCAGCGCGGCAGACGACCGTCTCGCACTGAGGCGACGGGAGATACGATAGTGAAGGGTTCGATGGCTTTCGGGGCAGCGCTGGCGACGGTGATGGTCCCTGCCGCGGCGGCTGCGCAGACCGCGCCGCAGACGGTCGAGCCGCTGATACCGGCGCAGGGCACGATCCTGGACGTCAGCGCCGAAGGGCGGACGACGCGCGTGCCCGACATCGCGACGATCCGCGCCGGCGTGGTGTCACAGGCGTCGACCGCGGCGGCGGCACTCGCGGACAATGCCCAGCGGATGGCGCGGGTGCTGGCCGCCCTGAAGCGTGGGGGCATCGCCACCCGCGACATCGCGACCGCCAACGTCGGGCTCAGCCCGCAATATCGCTATACCGACGGGCAGCCGCCCGCCCTCACCGGCTATCAGGCGACCAATACCGTCAGCGTCCGCTTCCGCGACGTCGCGAAAGCCGGTGGTGTGCTCGATACGCTGGTCGCACAGGGTGCGAACCAGATCGACGGCCCCAACCTGTCGATCGACAAGCCCGACGCCGCGCTGGACGAAGCGCGGACCGACGCGGTGAAGCAGGCCCGCACGCGAGCCGATCTATACGCAGCCGCGGCGGGGATGAAGGTCGTCCGGGTGATCTCGATCGCCGAGGCCGGGCAGAACGCGGGCGGCCCGACGCCGCCGGTGCTGTTCCGGGTACAGCGCGCCGCCGATGCACAGACGTCGATCGCACCGGGCGAACAGGACGTCACCGTGACGCTGTCGGTCCGTTTCCTGCTGCAATGACGAAAAAGGCCGCCCGGTTGCCCGGGCGGCCTTTCCACGTTCGCGTGACGAAGCGAAAGTCCGTCGTGGTTAGCGGACGCTGCCGCGACGCACCAGGTTGACGATCGCCAGCAGGACGATCGCGCCCAGCAGCGACACCAGGAACGAGGTAATGTTCAGCGGTGCATTGTTGATCGATCCGCCCGAGATGATCAGCCCGCCGATGAACGCGCCGACGATGCCGACGATGATGTTCAGGAAGATGCCCTGCTGCGCATCGGTGCGCATGATGATGCTGGCCAGCCAGCCGATGACACCACCGATGATCAGCCAAAGAATGATACCCATAAGTCCCTCCGTTACGCCCGGCGTGGGCTCTGTGCGGAAAGACTCATGAGGGCCGGATAATGTTCCGCACGCGTTTCGTTTTTGCGACGTGCGGAACCGGGTGTTCTCAATACTTTTGCTGGCGTTCGTAGAGGGATTTGTAATGCTGGATGCGGGTGACGCGCAGGCCCGGCATGCCCGACCGGTCGATCGCCCGCTGCCAGCCGGCGAATTCCTCGACCGTCAGGCCGTAGCGGGCACAGACCTCGTCCACGCTCAGCAGTCCGCCGTTGACCGCGGCGACCACCTCCGCCTTGCGTCGCACCACCCACCGCGTCGTCGATGGCGGCGGCAGCGAGTCCAGCGTCAGCGACTCGCCGAGCGGACCGATGACTTTGGCGGGACGGATTTTCTGGTTCTCGATCATTACTCAACCTCGATCGGGGCGGGGGGCCCCCTCTCAAACGCGATACTGGTCCCTAGCGAGCGGTCTTGAAGATCGCCTGAAACGCCACGGTAAACGGCGCATTCATTCCTCACTTCGTCGGGTTCCGCTCCAACGCGCGAGCATCGCCGCCATCGGGCCGTTGAAGGCACCATCCAGCGGCTGCAGCAACCGGGACGGATCGCCCAGGCGGCCGAACCGTGCCTGCGCGACGGCGGTCGGAGACGCCGTCTGCCGCGCGGCGATCCCGACCATGAGCACCGCCAGATCGCCCGGAAGCTGGGTGACTTCCGAATTCCTGTCGAAGCCGGGGAAGCTGAGATCCAATGCTCGATTACTCGTGTTACGCGTTCGGGAACCCGGGCTTAGGGGACAGGCGGTGAAGGCGGGGTAAAGCCCGACGCAAGTTTATGTGAACCTTCATTACCTTACCGTTCCACCACGGGTGTCGCTTTGCGGTTCCACGTCGGAACGCCTATGTGGCCGGGCATGGACGATGTGGATTTTCAGCTGGGTGGCGACCTCGCCTCGAAGCGGATCGTGGTGGCGATGTCGGGCGGCGTCGACAGTTCGGTCGTCGCTGCGCTGGCGGCGCGTACCGGGGCCGAGACGATCGGCGTGACGCTGCAATTGTACGATCATGGCGAGGCGACGGGCCGCGCCGGCAGTTGCTGCGCCGGCCGCGACATCCGCGACGCGCGTGCGGTATGCGACCGGCTGGGGATCGCGCATTACGTCTTCGATCACGAGACCCGCTTCAAGGAGACGGTGGTCGACACCTTCGCCGACGAATATCTTGCCGGCCGCACGCCGATCCCCTGCGTACAATGCAACACCGGGCCGAAGTTCACCGATCTGCTGGCGCTGGCACGCGACCTGGGGGCGGATTGTCTGGCGACGGGTCATTACGTGCAGCGGGTGATCGGGCCGGCGGGCGCGGAGCTGCATCGCGGTGCCGATCCCGCGCGCGACCAGAGCTATTTTCTGTTCGCGACGACGCAGGCGCAGGTCGACTATCTGCGCTTCCCGCTCGGTGCGCTACCCAAGCCGCGGGTGCGCGAGATCGCCGCCGAACTGGGTCTGGGTGTCGCGGCGAAGCCCGACAGTCAGGACATCTGCTTCGTCCCCGACGGCGATTATGCCGGTCTGGTGCGCAAGCTGCGCCCGGAGGTGGATACCGCGGGCGATATCGTCGACCTGTCCGGCGCGAAGCTCGGCACGCATCGCGGCATCATCCACTTCACTGTCGGCCAGCGCCGCGGGCTGGAGATCGGCGGCACGCCCGAACCCCTGTACGTGGTGCGGGTCGATGCGGCCGCGCGGCAGGTGGTGGTCGGGCCGCGCGCGGCGCTGGCGGTAGGGGCGGCACGGATCACCGGGCTCAACTGGATCGGTGGCGACCATGACGGGCCGGTCACCGCCAAGGTGCGATCGATGGCGAGGCCGGTGGCGGCACGGCTGGATGGCGACCGGCTGTCGTTCGATGCACCCGAATATGGCGTCGCGCCGGGTCAGGCGGCGGTGCTGTATGCGGGAACACGCGTGCTCGGCGGCGGCTGGATCGCGGCGACCGAGGCGGCGATGGTGGCGGAAGCGGCGTGACCGTCTCCATCGAGGCGTTGCGACTGGAGATGGAAGCCGCCGCCGCGGCACTCGATTTCGAAACGGCGGGGCGGTTGCGCGACCGGATCAGCCTGTTGCGCGGCGGCGGCGAGGATGTCGACCCGGCGGGGCTGGAGCGGCAGCGGCCGGGCGCGATGGGCCTGGGAACGAGCCAGTCGCGCGTCGTGCCGCCCGAAGGCTGGGTGAAGCCGGTGAAGCCCGACCCGATGACGAAGGGCCGTGGGCGGTAGAGAAACGCGGGGTTCCCGGCATGATGGTGGTGTGGGTGATGTGCAGGATGCCCCTTACGGCAGCAGGAACGTCCCTTCAATCACCGTCACGCAGGCGCCACCCAGGATCACGCGGTCGCCTTCCAGCGCGCAGGTGAGCAGGCCACCGCGCTTGCTGGCCTGAAAGGCGGTGAACCGGTCCTTGCCGAGCTTTTCCGCCCAATAAGGCACCGCGACGGCATGCGCGGCACCGGTCACCGGGTCTTCGGAAATGTCGAAATAGGGTGTGAAGGCGCGGCTGACGATGTCGGTGCGCTCGCCCCGCGCGGTGACGATCGCGACGATCGGCCCCGCGTCCATCAGTGCACGATCGTCCGGCCGGGCGGCGCGCACCGCGGCTTCATCGGCGACGACGACCAGCGCATAGCCCTTGTCCTGCCACAGCGTCTCGACCGCCTCGACGCCGAGCGCGGCGACGATCGCGTCGAGCGGTCGGGGCGATGGCCCCCACGCCGGCAGCGCCATGCGATAGCGGTCGCCTTCGCGCGAGACCTGCAGGATACCAGCCTGCCGCGTCCGGAAGCGCACCGTCGTCCGGTCGTCGTCGGACGACAGCACGAAGTGACCGCTCGCCAGCGTCGCATGGCCGCACAGCGCGACTTCCGCCGCGGGGGTAAACCAGCGCAACTCGAAATCCGCATCGTCATCCGCGCCGCCGTTGCCCGCGATCGGGACGATGAAAGCGGTTTCGCTGAGGTTGTTCTCGGACGCGATGTTCTGGAGCACGGCGTCGTCGAGCCATGCCGACAGCGGCATCACCGCCGCCGGATTGCCGCCGAAAGCACTCTCGGCGAAAGCATCGATCTGGGCGAACGGGATTCTCATAGGCGCTTTCCGAACCAATGGGGGGTGACGTCGGCCTCGACCAGCGGATTGTCGGTGTCGACATGCCCCTCGGGATCGAGGTGGATCAGCACCTCGACCTTGGGAAAGGTCTGGCGGAGGTTGAATTCGACCGATTCGACGATGTCGTGCGCGGCGCCGACCGTCAGGTTGCGGTCGACCTCCATGTGGAATTGCGCGAAATCGTGGCTGCCCGACCGGCGCGTGCGGAAATCGTGGATGCCCTTCAGTCCCGGCTGGCGGGCAGCGACGTCGAGAAAGGCATTGCGCTGATCCTCCGGCCATTCCTTGTCCATCAGCTGGTCGATCGCGTTGGACGACGCCTGGAACGCACCCCAGGCCAGCCAGAGCGCGATGGCGATGCCGAGGATCGGGTCCGCCTTGTGAAACCCGAGATACTGGTCGAGCACCAGCGCGACGATCACCGATCCGTTGAGCAGCACGTCGGACTGGTAATGGATGTTGTCGGCCATGATCGCGACGGAGCCGGTCTGCCGGATGATGCTGCGCTGGTACCAGAGCAGGACCGCCGTGGCGACGATCGCGACGACCGATACGGTGATGCCGAAATCCGCCGATGCGGTCGGGCCGTTCTGGCCCAGCGCATCGATCGCGCGCCATGCGATGGCGGCGGCCGACGCGGTGATGAGCGCGACCTGGAACAACGCCGCCAGCGCCTCCGCCTTGCCATGGCCGAAGCGGTGGTCGTGATCGGCCGGCGTCGCGGCGAGGCGGACGCCGTACAGGGTGACGAGGCTGGCGAGGAGATCGAGCGCGGTATCGGCGAGGCTGCCGAGCATCGCGACCGATCCGGTCTGCCATGCCGCGAAGCTCTTCAACGCCAGCAGGAAACACGCCATCGCCACGCTGGCGAGCGCGGCGCGCGTCGCAAGTGGCAGGAACCGACGCTGTTCGTCACGCGTCACGGGAACAGCAGCCCCTCGCTCCAGTCGCTGCCGGAACGGGTGAAGACGCGGCGTTCGTGCAGGCGATGCGCACGATCCTGCCAGAATTCGATCACCCGTGGCGTGACGCGATAGCCGCCCCAATGCGGCGGCCGCGGGACGTCCCCGCCCTCGAACCGCTCCGTCATTTCGGCAAAGCGCGCCTCGAACGTTTCCCGGTCGGCGAGCGGGCGCGACTGGTCGGACGCCCATGCGCCGAGCTGCGAATCCCGGCCGCGGCTGGCGAAATAGGCATCGGATTCGGCATCGGTGGCGAGCGTTACGGGGCCTTCGATACGTATCTGTCGACGCAGCGATTTCCAATGAAACAGCAGTGCCGCCTTCGGAACCGCGGCGAGGTCCGCCGCCTTGCGCCCTTCGCGGTTGGTGTAGAACACGAATCCGTCGGGGCCGTGCCCCTTCAGCAGCACCATACGTACGGAAGGCTGCCCCTCCGCATCGACGGTGGCGAGCGCCATCGCATTGGGATCGTTCGGTTCGCTGTCCCGCGCATCAGCGTACCAGCTGTCGAACAGAGCGAAGGGATCGTCGGCCATAGCGGCTCTCTAGCGCATGTCGGCGATCGGGGGAAAGGGAGCTGGGGCCTTCCAGTCGAAGAGGTCGCCTGCCCCCCTGCGTCATGGGCTACGCCGCGCCACCTCCCCCCCGCGGGGGAGGACTTCAGTTGTCGCGGAACGACTCTTTCGCCCGCGAATTGAATCGCTTCCGCAACGGAAAGACACCGACACATGGCCGCACGTGCGTATTGGCAAGGACAGATCCGGCTCGCGCTGGTGTCGATTCCGGTCGAAATCTACTCCGCGACCAAGAGCGGCGCGGCGGTGGCGTTCAAGCAGATCCACGAGCCGACCGGCAAACCGATCCATTACGAGAAGATCGTCACCGGTGTCGGTCCCGTCGACACCGACGAGATCATGAAGGGCTATGAGGTGTCGAAGGGCGAGTTCGTGCTGCTGGAGCAGGACGAGATCGACGCGGTGAAGCTGGAATCGAAGAAGACGCTGGAGTTGACCCAATTCGTCGACGCGAGCGAGATCGACGTGCTCTATTACGAGAAGCCGTATTTCGTCGTGCCCGCCGACGATCTGGCCGAGGAGGCGTTCATCGTGCTGCGCGAGGCGTTGCGGCGGACGAAGAAGGTCGGCCTGGGGCAACTCGCCATGCGCGGGCGGGAATATGTCGTCAGCCTGAAACCATGCGGACGCGGGATGGTGCTGGAAACGCTTCGTTATGCCGACGAGGTCAACAAGGCGCAGAGTTATTTTCGCGAGATACCGGACCAGAAGCCGGATGCCGAGCTGCTCGATCTGGCCGAGGCACTGATCGACAAGAAAACCGCGACCTTCGACCCGCAGGAGTTCCACGACCGCTACGTCGATGCGCTGAAGGACCTCGTCGAGCGCAAGCGGAAGGCGAAGGGCGGCAAGTTGATCGAGGCCGCGGACGATAGCGGCACCAAGTCCGGCAGCAACGTCGTCGATCTGATGGCGGCGTTGAAGAAGTCGATGGAAAAATCCGGCGGGACCGCCGCGCAGAAGGCCCCTGCGAAGAAGGCCCCCGCCAAGCGCGCACCGGCGAAAAAGCGTGCCTGAGGCCGACCCGCTCGAACGCTACAACGCCAAGCGCGACTTTGCGAAGACTGCGGAGCCCGCCGGTACTTTGGCGCCGGGCCACGGCAACAGCTTCATGGTCCAGAAGCATGACGCGACCCGGCTGCACTGGGATTTCCGGCTGGAAATCGACGGCGTCCTGAAAAGCTGGGCGGTGACGCGCGGGCCGAGCCTGGATCCCGACGAAAAGCGGCTGGCGGTGCGGACCGAGGATCATCCGCTGTCCTATGCGACGTTCGAGGGGACGATTCCCGCCGGGGAATATGGCGGCGGAACGGTGATGCTGTGGGACCGCGGAACATGGGCCCCGATCGCGGGCAAATCCGCCAGGGATCTGGACAAGGGACATCTGCACTTCACGCTCGATGGGGAGCGGATGAAGGGAGAATGGCTGCTGATCCGGCTGAAACCGCGCGCGAAGGAGAAGCGGGAGAACTGGCTGCTCCGCAAGATCAACGACGCTTATGCCGGCGGCACCGACACATTGGTCGAAGGGGCGCTGACCAGCGTCGCCACCGGTCGGACGATGGCGGACATCGCCGAGGGGAAGACCGCGACCGCAAAGGCGCCGGCCGGCAAACCGGCCCGCAAGCCGGCACCTGCGGCGAAGCCGCGGAAGGGCAGGTCCGGCGCTAGCAAGCCATTGCCCGCGTTTCGCGAACCGCAGCTCTGCACCCTCGTCGACAGCGTCCCTGCCGGCACCGGATGGCTGCACGAGGTGAAATACGATGGCTATCGCGCCCTCGTCGCGATCGGCGATGGCAAGGCCAAGGTCCATACCCGCAGCGGCCTCGACTGGACGGACAAGTTCGCCGCGATCGCCGATGCCGCCGCCGCCCTGCCGGTGCAGTCCGCGCTGATCGATGGCGAAATCGTCGCGTACAAGGACGGCCACCCGGATTTTTCGACGCTGAAGGATGCGATCGCCAACGCCGGCGACATGACCCTGTTCGCGTTCGACCTGCTGGAGCTGAACGGCGAGGATTTGACCCCCCTCACCACCGTCGAGCGCAAGGATCGACTGCGTGGAATCGTGGAGAATGGCGAACGCATCCAGTTCGCCGAACACGTGCTTGGTTCGGGCGAGGAATTGTTCGAGACGATGTGCCGCGAGGGGCTGGAAGGCGTCGTGTCGAAACGCGCCGACGCGCCGTATGCCGGTGCACGCAACAGGACGTGGCTGAAGGCCAAGTGCATCCAGCGGCAGGAATTCGTCATCGTCGGCTGGACGCCGTCGGACAAGAACCGCGGGTTCAGGTCGCTGCTGCTCGGGCTGCGCGAAGCGGACGGGTTTCGCTATGCCGGCAAGGTCGGCACGGGGTTCGACCAGGATCTGATGAACGACCTGAAGAACCGGATGACGACGCTGTCGGTCGCGAAGCCGTCGGTCGATGCGGCCAGCCTGAAGACGCACAAGGCCGCCCTGCGCGGGGCGAAGTGGATCAGGCCGGAACTCGTCGCCGAAATCGCCTTTGCCGAGGTGACGCCCGACAAGGTGCTACGCCATTCGAGCTTCGTCGGCCTGCGCGGCGACAAGACGGCGGATCAGGTGGTCGCCGAGGTGCCCGAACCCGCCCCCGCCGCCGCGCCGCAGGTGCTTATCAAGGTGAGCAGCCGAGACCGGGTGATCTTTCCGGAGAGCAAGGTCACCAAGGGTGAACTGGCGGACTATTACGCGCAGCTGTCGCCGATCATGCTGCCGTGGGCGGGGCGGCGACCGATCAGTCTGGTCCGCTGTCCACAGGGCCGTGGCAAGGCATGCTTCTTCCAGAAGCACGACGCCGGCAGCTTCGGCGACACCGTCCACCACATCGACGTGCGGGAGAAGGACGGGTCGACCCAGCCCTATCTGTACGTCGACGATGCCGATGGCCTGGTCGCCTGCGTCCAGATGGGGACGATCGAATTCCACGGCTGGGGATCGCGGATCGACGCGCTGGAACAGCCCGACCGGCTGGTGATCGACCTGGATCCCGATGAAGGACTCGACTTCGCCGACACCAGGCGCGCGGCGGAGCATGTGTCGGCGCAACTGGCCGAGCTGGGGCTGGTGAGCTTTCCCCTGCTGTCGGGCGGCAAGGGCGTGCATGTCGTGGTGCCGCTGACCCCGCAGGCGGAATGGCCGGCAGTGAAGGACTTCGCCGATCGCTTCGCACGGGCGCTGGCGGCGGCGGAGCCGGACCGGTTCGTCGCGGTGATGACCAAGGCCAAGCGCAAGGGCAAGATCTTCATCGACTACCTGCGCAACCAGCGCGGCAGCACCGCGATCATGCCCTATTCGGCGCGCGCACGGGCCGGCGCTCCGGTCGCGGCGCCGGTGTCGTGGACCGAGTTGCGCGACATCGACACCGCGGCGCGCTGGGGCGTGCGGGATGCCGCGGAGCTGCTGGATCGCGCCACGTCGCGGGCGCTGGCGGGATGGGGCGTGGCGGATCAGGTGCTGCCGGATTTGTGATCGTTATTCCTACCCTGTCATGGGGAGGTGCTGCGTTCACGGGAGCGTGACGGAGGGGAGGCAAGCTGCGAGCCCGGTCGCTTGCGGAAGCGCCCCCTCCACCATTCGCTTCGCGAACGGTTCCCCTCCCCCGCTAAAGCGAGGGAGGAATTAAAGAAGGTTGGCTGGTCCACGTTCCTCCCCCGCGAGGGAGGAGTGGAAAGCGCGGACGTCCACCCGCTTCCCCGTTTTGTGTTGCTTCGCAGCACGCAAGCGAACACGGTGAGCGCGGGCTTCATGGGGTGACACGCTAGAGCGATGGCGACGCAGGCTGCGCCCTTATTCGATGCGACGACGCATGCACGGCGATGGATCGCCGATTATTGCGCGCGATCCACCGCTGGCGACGTGTTGTGCGGCAGCGACGATCCCGCCTGGACCGCGATGTTCGAAGAACTGGCGACCGTCGCTTCCGACGATCTCGACCATGTCCGCGAGCGGGTGCGCCGGCATGCCGCCGACATCGGCATGGGGTTCCGGATGATCGGCGAGGCGGACGAGCGGCCATGGCCCGTCTCCCCCGTGCCGCTGCTGATCGATGCGGAGGAATGGGCGCAGATCAGCCGCGGCGTCGTCCAGCGTGCCGAATTGATGGAGACGGTGATCGCCGATCTCTATGGCCCCGGTCGCCTCGTCGAGCGGGGGCTGATCCCTGCCGCGCTGGTGACCGGCAGCCCCTATTTCCTGCGGCCGATGGTCGGGCTGGAGCCGCCGGGCGGCAAACACCTGCATTTCATCGCGATCGACCTGGGTCGCGGCCCCACCGGCGAATGGCGCGTGCTTGCCGACCATCTACGCGCGCCCGCCGGCGCCGGCTATGCGCTGGAGAACCGGCTGGCGGTCAGCCGCACGCTCGGCGGTCTTCAGGGGCGGATCAACGTGCAGCGGCACGCACCGTTCTTCGCCGCCTTTCGCGCGGGGATCGCGGCGATGTGCCGGCGTACCGATCCGCGCATCGGGCTGCTGACACCCGGGCGGTTCAATCCGAGCTATCCCGAACAGGCGCATCTGGCGCGCTATCTCGGTTTGCTGCTGGTCGAAGGTGCAGACTTGGCCGCGCTGGAGAACCAGGTCTACGTCCGCACCATCGGCGGGCTGAAGCGCATCGATGCGCTGTGGCGGCGGGTCGATCCACGCATGCTCGATCCACTGGCGTTCGATTCGCATTCGCAGATCGGTGTGCCGGGGCTGATCGACGCCTATGCCGCGGGCAACGTGGTGCTGTCGAACGCGCCCGGTGCGGGCGTGCTGGAGGCGCCGGCGTTCGGCGCGTTCCTGCCGCAACTCGCGACCCGGCTGATGGGCGAAAGCCTGCACCTGCCCAATATCGCGACCTGGTGGTGCGGCCAGTCGTCGGAGCTGGCGCGCGTCGAGGAGGATCTCGACCGGATGCTGATCGGATCGGCGTTCGGGCCGGTGCCGCTCGGCCTGCCGGGCGGGCGCACGGTGCACGGCGGCGAACTCGATGCGGGTCAGCGGGCGCAGCTGCTCGCCGACATGACCCGCCGGCCGCAGGATTACGTCGGGCAGGAGATCGTGCGCCTTTCGACGATGCCGGTCGTCATCGACGACGCGCTGGTGCCACGGCCGTTCACGCTGCGTGTGTTCGCGGCACGCGATGCGAGCGGCGGCTGGACGGTGATGCCCGGCGGCTTTGCGCGGATCGGCGAAGCGACCGACCCGCGCGCCAGCGTGCTCGGCGAGGGGACATGGTCGGCGGACGTCTGCATCCACGGTGTCGATACGGTCGAACCGGTGTCGCTGCTACCGGCGCCCGATTCGCACCACGTCCGTCGCAATCCGGGAACGCTGCCGAGCCGCGTGGCCGACAATTTCTACTGGCTCGGTCGTTATCTGGAACGGGGTGAGGCGTTGCTCGCCGCGATCCGCGTCATGCTCGGCAATTCGATCGATGCGGACGGCGGCGCGGCGCTGTCGTCGGCGACGGTCGGGAAGCTCGTCGGGCTGATCGCCGGCGGCGGGGCGGCGGCGCACCCGCCATCGCTCAAGCGCGGCGACCTGACCGCGTTCGCGCGTCAGGCGATGGAGGACGAAGGCTGGCATTCGGTCGCCACGATCAACCGCCTCGCGCGCGGGATCGGCGAGGGGTCGCGCGACCGGCTGTCGGCGGACATGGTGCGGCTGCTCGAGGCGCCCTTCCCCACCCATCGCGGCATGCTCGATCGCGCCGGGTCGCTGCAACGCCGCTATGTCGCGATCGCCGGTCTGTCGGCGGAGCATATGGGGCGGACGGCGGCGTGGCGGTTCCACGACCTGGGCCGACGGATCGAGCGGGCGATGGCGATGACGCGGGCGTTGCGGTTGTTCGGCATGCCGGGGGCGACGCTGGACGACCTGTCCACCCTGCTCGACCTCGCCGACAGCCAGATCAGCTATCGCCAGCGTTATATGACGGGGCTTGCGCGCATACCGGTGGTCGATCTGGTCGCGCTCGATCCGGGCAACCCACGCTCCCTCGCCTATCAGGCGGAGCGGATCGGCGAACGGCTGCGTGACCTGCCCGTGTTGAGCGACGACGGTATGCCCGAACCACAGCAGGCGCATGGCCGCGCGCTGGCGGCGGCGCTGTCGATGACGACGGCGGCGGCGCTGGAGCCGGATGCGCTCGGCGATCTGGAGCGGCGGCTGGCGCAATTGTCGGAAAGCGTGGCACGCCGCTATTTCCTGCAGGGCGCGGAACCGCTCCGCGCCGGGGGGCTGACGTTAGCGTGACCGGCGACATGCTCTACGATATCCGGCACATCACCCGGTTCGACTATGGCGGCAACGTTAAGTTCGCCCGCTGCAACCTGCGGCTGAAGCCGATCGACTGGCCCGGGCAGACGCTGGAGGATTACGCGCTGACCGTCGAGCCGGTCGGGCGCGTCAGCCCTGCGCGGGCGGAGGCGGGACTCGCCAACGTCACCCGGCTGGTAATCGACACGCCGGTGCGCAGCCTGACGATCGAAAGCCGATCGCGGATGCGGGTCGACCGGCTGGTGCCGGTGCCGGACGCGAGCGATTTCAGCCTGCGCGACGTGGCGGCGATGGCGCGGACGAGCCGCGACCTGTCGGCGGCGAGCCCGGCTAATTATCTGTTTCCGTCACCTCTGATCCCGCTCGACCATGCCATCGCCGATTATTGCGCGGCCGATCTCGACCCGGATCGCGGCAGTCTGGAAGCGGGCATTGCGCTCGCGCGCCGTATACAGGACGATTTCACCTTCGACGCGACCGCGACCCTGGTCGACACGCCGCCGCACGAGGCATTCCTGAAGCGCAAGGGCGTGTGCCAGGATTTCGCGCAGATCATGATCACCGGCCTGCGCGCGGCCGGGCTGCCGGCGGCATATGCGAGTGGCTACATCCGCACGATCCCGCCGGAGGGGCAGCCGCGGCTGGTCGGCGCGGATGCGACGCATGCGTGGGTGCTGCTGTGGTGCGGGCCGGTGAAGGGCTGGGTCGGGTTGGACCCCACCAACGGCATCTGGATGGCGGGCGACCATATCGTCATGGCTGTCGGGCGCGACTATGCCGAGATCGCGCCGGTGGATGGCGTGGTGCTGGGATCGCAGGCACAGAACATGGACGTCAGCGTGGACGTCGCACCGTTGATCGAGGCTTAAGCGACCGTCCTGCGCCTGCCGTCACCCTTTCGCCGCCTTTGGCGTCTTTTCCCTCTCCCGACGGGAGAGGGAAGGGCCCCACCGCGCCAGCGGTGGGAAGGGTGAGGACGACGTCCCTATTTCGTCACCGCATTCTCGTTCCCCACGTCGTCATCCGTCCCGTTATCTCCGGTGCCGGAATATTCGACATGGCTTTGTCCGCCGTGGCCCATGAAGCCGCCGCCGACGTCGTCCTGCTTGCCCTTGCCGGTGTGCGGATTGGGATAAGCCCCGCCGTTGCTCTCGCTGTCGCTCTTGCCGGACGGGTTGGTCACGCCATCGTCCGCGCCCTGCTTCGCATCGTTCTCGGGCATCGCCTGCATCGGTTGCTTGTCGGTCATGATCGCATCTCCTTGTGCGACCCAAACGACCCAACCCGAGATTGCGTTGCGCGACGCCCTCCCCCACATAGGCGCATAATACACCAACGGGGAACCAATGGCCGATCCATATCAGACCTTGGGCGTCGCCCGCGGCGCGTCCGAGGCGGACATCAAGAAAGCGTATCGCAAGCTTGCAAAAGAGCTGCACCCCGATCGCAACAAGGACAATCCGAAGGCGTCGGAGAAATTCAGCCAGGTCACCAACGCCTATGACCTGCTGAACGACAAGGACAAGCGCGCCCGCTTCGACCGCGGCGAGATCGACGGCGACGGCAACCCCGCCTCGCCGTTCGGCTATGGCGGCGGCGCGCGGCCGGGAGGTGGTGGTCGCGCCGGTGGCCCCGGCGGCGGGTTCAGCAGTGCAGGATTCGAATTCGGCGGCGGCGGCAGTGCCGGCGATCCCGACATGAGCGACATCTTCGAAGGCCTGTTCGGCGGCGGCCGATCGCGCGGCGGCGGATTTTCCAGCGGTTTTGGCCGGCAGCCGCAGCCAAAGGGCGCCAACGTCACCTATCGCCTGCAGGTGCCCTTCGTCGACGCGGCTATGCTCAGCCCACAGCGCGTCACGCTGGGTGACGGCAAGACGATCGATCTGAAGCTGCCCGCGGGGGTCGAGACCGGCACCCAGATGAAGCTGGGCGGCAAGGGCGAACAGGGTCCGGGCGGGGCCGGCGATGCGATCGTGTCGATCGAGGTGCAGGGCCACCGCTTCTTCACCCGCGAAGGCGACGACGTGCGGCTCGACCTGCCGATCACGCTCGGCGAGGCGGTGGCCGGCGGCGCAGTGCGCGTGCCGACGGTCGACAAGGCGGTGATGCTCACCATCCCCAAAGGAACGACGTCGGGCAAGACCCTGCGCCTGAAGGGCAAGGGGTTCCACAAGAAGGATGGCAGTCGCGGCGACCAGCTGGTGACGCTGGTGATCGACGTGCCTGCAGACGATGCGGCGCTGCAACAGTTCGTAGCGGGCTGGACCGACCCACGGAACCCTCGCGCGGCGATGGGCGTCTGAACGTCCACGTGACCGATACCGCTGCCCTGACCCCCGAAGACCGTGCGCATCAGCGCCATGGTGCCCGCCATCAACTCGCCAAGCTGAAGCCCGGCCCCGCAGCGTGGGAGGTGACCAAGCGTTCCGCGCTCGGCGTGTTCAACGATGGTTTCATCCACGCCGGAAACCTCGCCTATCTGGCGTTGATGACGGTGTTCCCGTTCTTCATCACCGCGGCAGCGGTGCTGTCGCTGCTCGGCCAGAGCGAGGAGACGCAGCGTGCCGTCGCCTCGTTCCTCCACGTGTTGCCGCCCAATGTCGCGGACATCCTGCGCAAGCCGATCGCCGATGTGCTGGTCGCGCGAACGGGATCGTTGCTGTGGCTGGGCGGTCTGGTGGGACTATGGACGGTCGGCAGTTTCGTCGAGACGATCCGCGATATCTTCCACCGTGCCTATGGCGTGAAGGCGACCGCACCGTTCTGGCGATCGCGTCTGTCATCATCCGGCGTCATCATCCTGTCGGTGATCATCGCGCTGATGAGCTTTCTGATCCAGGGTATCCTGACCGCCACGGAACAGTTCATCTATCGCCTGTTGCCGTTCGCGGAAGGCGTCGCGGGCTGGGTCGGGCTGTCGCGGATCATTCCGGGACTGGTGATGTATGGCGCGTTGTATCTGCTATTCTATTCGGTGACGCCGTCCAAATATCGTTACACCGACTGTGCGAAATGGCCGGGTGCGCTGTTCACGGCCGGATGGTGGATCAGCATGACCGCGTTGTTGCCCAAGGTGCTCGCGCAGCTCGGCGGCTACGACCTAACCTATGGTAGTCTCGCCGGTGTAGTCGTGATGCTATTGTTCT
Organism: Sphingomonadaceae bacterium OTU29LAMAA1; assembly: GCA_024072375.1. Classification (NCBI taxonomy): domain Bacteria; kingdom Pseudomonadati; phylum Pseudomonadota; class Alphaproteobacteria; order Sphingomonadales; family Sphingomonadaceae; species Sphingomonadaceae bacterium OTU29LAMAA1. The sequence continues at coordinate 2,817,588 of CP099617.1, read as the reverse complement.
TCTATCTAATCGGATTGGGTCTGGTGTTCGGCGCCCATCTCAATGCGGCACTGGCGGAACCGCCGGAACCGACGCTACAGGGGAGCGCGACCAAGATGGAGGCGAAGACGGCGTGACGGGTTTGATGGCGGGCAAGCGTGGGCTGATCATGGGTCTGGCGAACGACAAGTCGCTAGCCTGGGGCATCGCCAAGCAATTGTCCGAACATGGCGCGGAGCTGGCGTTTTCCTATCAGGGCGCGGCGATGGAAAAGCGGGTGCGTCCACTTGCCGAGCAGCTCGGCGTGGCGCGTCTGTTTGATTGCGACGTGTCGGACATGGCGGCGCTGGATACGACGTTCGAGGCACTGGCGGCGGAATGGCCGACGATCGATTTCGTTGTCCATGCGATCGGCTTTTCCGACAAGTCGCAGTTGCGCGGACGGTATTACGACACCACACTCGACAATTTTCTGATGACGATGAACATCTCGGCCTACAGCCTGGTCGCGGTGGCGCAGCGCGCACGTCGGATGATGCCGGAAGGTGGATCGATCCTGACGCTGACCTATTACGGCGCTGAAAAGGTCATTCCGCACTACAACGTCATGGGCGTCGCCAAGGCGGCGCTGGAGACGAGCGTCAAATATCTCGCGGTCGATCTCGGCCCCGACAATATCCGCATCAACGCGATCTCGGCAGGCCCGATCCAGACCTTGGCGGCGCGCGGCATCGGCGACTTCAACTATATCCTGAAGTGGAACGAGCTGAACGCGCCGTTGCGGCGCACGGTGACGATCGAGGATGTCGGCGGCGCGGGCCTGTACATGCTCAGTGATCTGGCGAGCGGCGTGACGGGCGAGATCCACCACGTCGATGCCGGTTACAACGTCATCGGCATGAAGGCAGAGGACGCGCCGGATATCGCGCTGGCCTAGGAATGCCGCTCGACCCCTCTCCCCGCGGGGGAAAGGGAGGGGCCCGCTGCCGCAGGCAGTGGGAGCGTGGGGGTCAGTGCCGCCACGCTATCCACCAGGTGACGGCACGATAGAGCGCGCGCGAAGCCTGCGCCGTGATGCCACCCCTGCCGAAACTTTCTTTTGGTCTGCTCTGCACGGCAGCGCCCCGCCGGCTTCTAGTTTCGCCGACAAGAGCGTCTTGATACGCGCATTGCGGATTTTGCCTGCCAGAGCGCAAAGCTTGTCGTAGAGGTCGATGGCGATACGCATGGCGTCGCTGCCGCGGTGGCGGCCGATGCACAAAGGACGGCGTTTCTGGCACAGGAAGGATATCGAACCGTGCGTTTCGGCAATGCGGACGTGATGGGCAATCTGGACGGCGTCGCTGCTACGATCCTTGCCGCGCTTCCGCCATCACCTTTTTACCCGGCGATGCCGGGCGGGGCCCTTACTCTCCCCCATGCGGAGAGCAGAGCATGAGCGTCAATTCCTTCGGTCACCTGTTTCGTTTCACCACCTGGGGTGAAAGCCACGGCCCGGCGATCGGCGCCGTCGTCGATGGCTGCCCCCCCGGTCTGACGCTGAGCGAAACCGACATCCAGCCGTGGCTCGACAAGCGGCGGCCCGGCACCTCGCGCTTCACCACGCAGCGGCGCGAGCCGGATCAGGTGCGCATCCTGTCGGGCACGTTCGAGGGGCGGACGACCGGAACGCCGATCAGCCTGATGATCGAGAATGTCGACCAGCGGTCGAAGGATTATTCAGAGGTCGCGCTGGCGTACCGTCCCGGTCATGCCGATTACGCCTATGACGCCAAATACGGCTTTCGCGATTATCGCGGCGGCGGACGATCGTCCGCCCGAGAGACGGCATCGCGTGTCGCCGCCGGCGCCGTCGCGAGACTGGTGATCCCGCAGGTGCGTATTCGCGGCTGGGTAGAGGCGATCGGCGGCGACGGGATCGACTATGCCGCCTTCGACGACGCGGCGATCGACGAGAATCCATTCTTTTGCCCCGATCGTGCGGCAGCGGCACGTTGGGAGACGCTGATCGATGGCGCACGCAAGGCGGGATCGTCGCTCGGCGCGGTGGTCGCCTGCGAAGCGACGGGCGTGCCTGCCGGCTGGGGCGCGCCGCTTTATGCCAAGCTCGACGCCGAACTGGCGCATGCCTGCATGGGGATCAACGCGGTGAAGGGGGTCGAGATCGGCGACGGCTTCGCGGCGGCGGCGTTGACCGGCGAAGGCAATGCCGATGCGATGCGCCCGGGTGTACATGGCGCTGACGGGGGGCCTGAATTCCTTGCCAACCATGCCGGCGGCATCACCGGCGGCATCGCCACCGGACAGCCGATCCGCGTGCGCGTGGCGTTCAAGCCGACCAGCTCGATCCTGACCCCGGTGGAGACGATCGACCGTTCCGGCAATGCTGCCGACATTGCCACCAAGGGTCGTCACGATCCCTGTGTGGGCATCCGCGGTGTGCCCGTAGTAGAAGCGATGATGGCACTGGTATTAGCCGACCAGGCGTTGCTGCATCGGGGCCAGACGGGCCGTTAAACACCTGACGAGTGGAACACTCTTCTGCCTAACCCGTTGGGTGCGGGCAAGTTTTGCAGGAGAGAACAATGCGTAAGATCATTCCGTTCATGGCCGCTGCCATGCTGATCCCAGCCGCAGCGTATGCCCAGACCAGCAATGGCGGCTCCGCCCCCGGCACGATGTCCGGCACCGCAAATGGTGCGACCTCGGGCAACATGGGTGGCCAGACGACCACGCCGACCGATCCCACGGCCAGCACCGGTACCACGACGACGCAGGATCGTTCGTCGCGCCGTAGCGGCCGCCGCGGCAGCACCACGACCGGCACCGGATCATCGACGACGACCACGCCCGGGTCGACGACCGCAGATCCGATGAGTGGCACGACGGGCACCAGCACGTCCGGCACAGCCGATCCTATGGGCGGCACCACCGGCACCGGAACCGGCACGACGACCGGTACGATGGGCGGTTCGACCACGACGGGCACGATGGGCGGATCGACGACCACCGGCACCATGGGCGGAACGACCGGAGGCACCGGTACGACCACGCCGCCGCAATAAGCATCCATTCCGATGGACGAAAAGCCGGGTGGCGTCAGCCGCCCGGCTTTTTCGCGTCCGGATCAGTCCGCGAAGGGATCGCGGACCAGGATCGTGTCCTCACGCTCCGGACTGGTCGATACCAGCGCGACCGGGCAGCGGATCAGTTCCTCGACGCGGCGGATATACTTGATCGCCTGTGCCGGCAGGGCGGCCCAGCTGCGGGCGCCGGCCGTCGATTCCTGCCAACCCTCCATTTCTTCGTAGATCGGCTCGACCGCAGCCTGATCGGCGGCGTGTGAGGGGAAATAATCCAGCTCCTGCCCATCCAGGCGATAGCCGGTGCAGATCTTCACCGTCTCGAACCCGTCGAGCACGTCGATCTTGGTCAGCGCGATGCCGGTGATGCCGCCGACCGCCGCCGACTGGCGCAGCAGCACCGTGTCGATCCAGCCGCAGCGGCGCTTGCGCCCGGTGACCGTGCCGAATTCGTGACCGCGCACGCCCAGCCGCTCGCCGGTCTCGTCCTCAAGCTCGGTGGGGAACGGTCCCGAGCCGACGCGTGTCGTATAGGCCTTGGCGATGCCCAGAACGAAGCCGACCGCCGCCGGCCCAAGGCCGGACCCGCCGGCCGCCGTACCCGCGATCGTGTTGGACGAGGTGACGAACGGATAGGTGCCGTGATCGACGTCGAGCAACACGCCCTGCGCGCCCTCGAACAGGATGCGCTTGCCCGCCGCGCGCGCCTCGTTGAGGTCGCGCCACACCGGCTTGGCAAATGCCAGCACATAACCCGCGATCTCGCGCAGTTCGGCGATCAGTCCCTCGCGATCGATCGCTGGCGAGCCGAAGCCGGCACGCAGCGCGTCGTGATGCGCCAGCAGGCGATCGAGCTGCGGACCGAGGTCGTCGAGGTGCGCGAGATCGCATACGCGAATCGCGCGCCGCCCGACCTTGTCCTCATATGCCGGGCCGATGCCGCGTCGGGTGGTGCCGATCTTGCCCGCGCCGCTCGCATCCTCGCGCAGCGCATCGAGGTCGCGGTGGAGCGGCAGGATCAGCGCGCAATTGTCGGCGATGCGCAGCGTATCCGGCGTCGCGACGACACCCTGCGCCGCCAGCCGCTCGATTTCGGCCTTTAGCGCCCACGGATCGAGCACGACACCGTTGCCGATGACGCTGGGCGTGCCGCGGACGATGCCCGACGGCAGCAGCGATAACTTGTAGACGTTCTCGCCGACGACGAGCGTATGGCCGGCGTTATGTCCGCCCTGAAAGCGCACGACCATGTCGGCCCGCTCGGCGAGCCAGTCGACGATCTTGCCCTTGCCTTCGTCGCCCCATTGCGCGCCGATGACTGCTACGTTGGCCATGGATACAGGTCTCCGCCTGCCGGCGTTGATCCGTGCGCCCTTCGACAGGACTCGGCGCACGAACAGGTCCTGATTGCGAGGGCGCGCCTACCGGTCTCCGCCCGGCGGGTCAACCGTCCAGCGGACTGGCTCGGCCATCGACGAACAGATGCGTCGCCAGTTGCGCCTCCGGCGTATCGCCGGGTTCAAGCGCCGCGACAACGACCCAGCCTGCCGCGCGCATCGCCGCACCCGCGTCGGCGGGGGTACCGAGCGGCAGGAACAGGCGGCGGCGATCGACCGGTCCCGTCGTTGCGACGATCGCGTCGGCGTAGAGCGAGAAACCCGTCGCGACCTCTTCGGCGCCATCGCCGTGGACGATCAGATAGGTCCCGCCACGCCCGACCTCGCGCGCGACGCCGGCAGCGAACAACGAGAAGCCGAGCCAGGTCTGATATTCGAAGCCATGGCGTTCGGTGGGATCCAGCGTCAGCGTGATACCGGCGGGAATCGCCGCTGCGATGTCGGCGAGGCCGTCGAGTCGCGATGCGAGCACGCCTTGGTTATCGAACGCGCGTAACTGCGCCATCGCACTGGCGAACGGTCCCGCCGCGGCGATCAGCGGCAGATAGGCGGGCGCGATCTCGGCGACGCCGCCGGCATCCTTGGCGTCCAGCCGCTCGCGCAATCGCCCGATCCGGTCGGCGGCGACCGGCAGCGGTCCAGCGGCGAGCGTGTCGACCAGATCGGGCAGCGTGAAGTCGATCGACACGCCGGCGACACCGGCCGCGATCAGCCCCTCGACCGCCACACCGACGACCTCACGCGCAGCGGGAATCGAATCGAGGCCGATCAGCTCCGCACCGACCTGTCGCCGCTCACGGCCGGGCGCGAGCGCGGAGGCGCGCAAGGCCAGCACCGATCCCGCATAGGACAGTCGAACGGGCCGCGGATGATGCCCCATACGCGTCGCGGCGATGCGCGCGACCTGCGCGGTCAGATCAGGGCGGATCGCCATCGTCGTCTGGCTGACCGGATCGACGAAGCGCACCGCGTTGCGCAGGCCACCCGCCTTCAACCGCGCAGCCAGTCCCTCGGCGAATTCGGCGAGCGGCGGATCGACCCGTTCGTAACCGTGGCGCCGCGCCGCCTCCAGCACGCGCGCTTCGACCGCGGCGGCGGCGTCGGCGAAGGGGGGCAGGCGATCGTGGAAGCCCTCGGGCAGCAGGCCGAACTTGGTCATGTCCGCGCGGATAGCGACAGCGGCGGGGGAGCGCCATAGCTGCGATGCAGCAGCCCTATCTGGCGGGCGGCGTTGTCGTCGTTGCGGACGGCGTAGCCGCAGGGATCGCGGACGGGGTGACGGGAAGCTCGACGGTCGGGTCCGATCCCCGCCCGCGCAGCCGGATCGTCCCGCTCGGCGCCTTGGTCATGCCACCCGCTCCGGCCTTGCCGCGACCATGAAGACGGTCGATCTCCGCCTGCCGCCGCTGCAGGTAGAAGTCGCGGGCATTGCCGTAACGGTCCCCGGGCGCGGTATCGATCGCTTTGTAGGTCTCGTCGAATTCGGCCCGGTGATCGAGCGCGCCGAGCACGCCGGCGGGAATCGCGAATTTGGGATCGGTCACCCCCTGCCCCAGCGTGATCGGCAGGATCAGGCGATCGACCGCGCCGCCGAACAGGTCGCGTACCGTCGTCGGCCCGACCAGCGGCAGGTACAGGAACGCGCCGTTGGGCACGCCGTAGAACCCCAGTGTATTGGCGAACCCGTTGCTCCGGCGCGGCAGCCTGAACGGTTTGCGCCTGGCGATGTCGAACAGGCCGATCGCGCCGATCGTCGTGTTGACCACGAATCGCCCGACCGTCTCCACCGCCTTGCCGATCTTGTGCTGGAGCACGTAGTTCACGAAGACGACGGGTTCGCGCAGATTGTAGAGGAAGTTGTGGATGCCGTCGCGGATCGGCCCAGGCACCTTCTTTTTATACGCCATCGACAGGGGGCCGATCAGCGCACGATCCACCGTCTGCGTCGCCTCAAACGCGGTCGCATTGATCCCGGCGAGCGGATCGGGGGCCTCCCATTCGGCGCGTGCGGTGACGATAATATCGCTGGGTGCCGATGTGCCGTCCGCCGCCACGAAGACCGGAAACGTGTCGAAAGGGACCGATACGAGCGGCAGGACGGACACGACCGGTGTGGCATCCGCCATCTGCGGGACCGTACCCGACGCACGATCCGCGATCGCTCCCGATCCGGTGCTCGCCGTCTGCTCAACCGGAGCGACGAGAGAAGGCGCGGGCGTAACCGGCTGATCCGACAGGGACAGCAGGATCGCGATCACCGACAGCGCCACTTACGATGATCTCCACACCGGCGCGAACCGACCGGCGGGTGCTGCATACCATCTATGCGGCAAAGCACCAGAGAGGGTGCCACGGAACGATCGCTTGTTCCGTGGCACCCTGCGGGTCGGATCAGAAGGTCAGACCCATCGCGGTCTTCACGCCGCCGAGAGCCTTCACCTTGGCCAGCAGCGCGGCGTCGACCGGCTCATCGACCGACAGCAACAGCACCGCCTCGCCGCCCGCCTGACGGCGACCGAGATGGAAGGTACCGATGTTGACCCCGGCCTCCCCCAGCGCCGTTCCGAGGCGACCGATGAAGCCCGGCGCGTCCTCGTTGACGACGTAGAGCATCGGCCCGACCAGATCGGCCTCCACCTTGATGCCGAACAGCTCGACCAGGCGCGGCGCCTGATCGCCGAACAGCGTACCCGCGACCGAGCGTTCACCATCCGCGGTCTTCACCGATACGCGCAGCAGCGTGTGGTAATCGCCCTCGCGCTCGGTGCGGACCTCGCGCACCTCGACACCGCGGTCGCGCGCCAGCAGCGGCGCGTTGACCATGTTGACCGTCGCGGTCTGCGTACCGAGGAAGCCCGCCAGCACCGCGCTGGTGATCGGCTTGGCATTCAGCTCCGCCGCCGCACCCTCGGTATGCACGGAGATCCGCGTGATCGCACCCGTGGTAAGCTGGCCGACCAACGACCCCAGCTTCTCCGCCAGCGCCATATACGGCTTCAGCTTCGGCGCTTCCTCCGCCGACAGGCTCGGCATGTTGAGCGCGTTGGTGACGCCGCCCGAGACGAGGAAATCGGCCATCTGCTCGGCGACCTGGATCGCGACGTTGACCTGCGCCTCGGTCGTCGATGCGCCCAGATGCGGCGTGCTGACGAAATTGGGCGTGCCGAACAGCGGCGACGCCTTGGCCGGCTCCTCGACGAACACGTCCAGTGCCGCGCCGCCGATATGACCGCTGTCGAGCCCTGCCTTCAGCGCCGCTTCGTCGATCAGGCCGCCGCGCGCGCAATTAATGATCCGCACGCCCTTCCTGGTCTTGGCCAGCGCCTCGGCCGACAGGATGTTACGCGTCTGGTCGGTCAGCGGCGTGTGCAGCGTGATGAAGTCGGCGCGGGCGAGCAGTTCGTCCAGCGTCACCTTCTCGACGCCCATCTCCACCGCGCGCTCCGGTGTCAGGAACGGGTCGAACGCGACAACCTTCATCTTGAGCCCGCGCGCACGGTCGGCGACGATTGAGCCGATATTGCCGGCCCCGATCAACCCCAGCGTCTTGGCGGTCAACTCGACCCCCATGAAGCGGTTCTTCTCCCACTTGCCGGCCTGCGTCGAGGCGTCTGCCTCGGGCAATTGCCGGGCGAGAGCGAACATCAAGGCGATGGCGTGCTCGGCGGTCGTGATGCTGTTGCCGAAGGGCGTGTTCATGACGACGACGCCCTTCGCCGATGCGGCGGGGATATCGACGTTATCGACGCCGATGCCGGCACGACCGACGACCTTGAGGTTGGTGGCGTGTTCGAGAATCGCCTTCGTCACCTTGGTCGAGCTGCGGATCGCGAGGCCGTCATAGTCACCGATGATCGCGATCAACTCTTCCGGCGTCTTGCCGGTGATCTCGTCGACCTCGACACCGCGCTCGCGAAAGATCTGCGCGGCCTTGGGGTCCATTTTGTCGCTGATGAGGACTTTTGGCATGGGGATTTCCTAAAGAACGACTGTTCTCCTGCGAACGCAGGAGCCCAGGATTACAGGGGATGTCGCATGTGGCTCTGGGCTCCTGCGTGCGCAGGAGCACGGCAAATCAGGCCGCTTTCGCGGTCGCATAAGCCCAGTCGAGCCACGGCCCGAGCGCCTCGATATCGGCGGTATCGACGGTCGCACCGCACCAGATGCGCAGGCCGGCGGGCGCATCGCGATAGCCCGCGACGTCATACGCCGCACCTTCCTTCTCCAGCAGCCCGGCCATCGTCTTGATGAACGCCTCGTCGGCGCCCTCGACGGTCAGGCAGACGCTGGTCTTCGACCGCGATACCGGATCGGCGGCAAGATGCCCGAGCCAGTCCCGCTCCTCGACGATCCGGTCCAGCGCCGCCGCATTCGCATCCGACCGTGCGATCAGACCACGCTCGCCGAGCGATTTCGCCCATTCCAGCGACGCGATCGCATCCTCCACCGCCAGCATCGACGGCGTGTTGATCGTCTCGCCCTTGAACACGCCCTCGGTCAGCTTGCCCTTCGACACCAGGCGAAACACCTTGGGCAGCGGCCATGCGGGGGTATAGCTCTCCAGCCGCTCGACCGCGCGCGGGCCGAGGATCAGGACGCCATGCCCGCCCTCGCCGCCCAGCACCTTCTGCCAGCTAAAGGTCGCGACATCGATTTTTGCCCAGTCGATGTCATAGGCGAACACGCCCGACGTCGCGTCGGCGAAACTCAGCCCCTCGCGGTCGGCGGGGATGAAGTCCGCATTCGGCACACGCACGCCGCTTGTGGTGCCGTTCCAGGTGAACAGCACGTCGGTCGCCCAGTCGATCTGCGTCAGATCGGGGAGCTGCCCGTAATCGGCGCGAATGACGGTGGGATCGATCTTGAGTTGCTTGACCGCATCGGTCACCCAGCCCTCGCCGAAGCTTTCCCACGCCAGCGTCGTGACGGGGCGCGCGCCGAGCATCGTCCACATCGCCATTTCGAACGCGCCGGTGTCGGAGCCGGGAACGATGCCGATACGATGCGTGTCGGGCAGGCCCAGCAGCTCGCGCATCAGGTCTATGCAATAGGCAAGGCGGGTCTTGCCGATCTTGGACCGGTGCGAGCGACCGAGCGATGCGGTGGCGAGCTTCGACGCATCCCAGCCCGGAGGCTTGGCGCAGGGGCCGGAGCTGAAGAAGGGGCGTGCCGGTGTGGTGGCAGGCTTGGTCGCACCCAACGCGGGTGCGGTAACGGTATCCGTCAATGTATCTCTCCTCACAGAGAGCACGCGCCGCGTTGGGGCGGCGTGGCCCGTCGACGGCCCTAGAGGCGGTTCGTGCCGCTGGCAAGGCAGGTTCGTCCGTCCCGGACTTGTTTGTGCCCGCGCGTCTGACGCATGATCGCCGCGTGTATCGGTATCTTCGCTTTCCGTGCGTCCTGTCGGCGCTGGCCTTCCTTGCCGCATGCGGCAGCCGCGAGCGCCCCGCCCCCACGCGCGACACGATCGCCAGACCTGCGGCCCGCGAGACGGCGCAATGCCTCGCCGATCTGCGCGCGATGAACGTCGCCTATCGCGTGCTGCCCGAAACCGACAACGGCAACGGCTGCGGCCTCTCGGGCACGGTCCAGCTCGTCGAGATCGGCGTGCCTGTTACCGGCCTCGGTGCGGTGCGCTGCGGCGAGGCGCGGGCATTTTCCGGCTGGATTCGCAATGCCGTCGCCCCGGCGGCATACCAGATCCTCGGCAGCGAACTCGTCAGCGTGCAGAGCATGGGCAGCTACGCTTGCCGCAACGTCATCGGGTCGAAGCGCACCGATCGCCGCTCCGGCCATGCCATCGCCAATGCGATCGATATCGGCGGCGTGACGCTGAAGGACGGGCGGCGCTTGACGGTGCTCAACGACTGGACCTCGCCCGATCCGCAGGTGCAGCGATTCCTCACCACGATCCACGATTCGGCCTGCCGCCGTTTCGGCACCGTCCTGTCGCCGGCGTACAATGCCGCGCACCGCAACCACCTGCATTTGGAAGATGACGGCGCGCGCTTCTGCCGGTGAAGATTTCCTCCGTTGAGCGGGTACGCGCTTTGCTCTAACCCCCTCGGATGACTGATACACGCGTACCCGAGCGGGTCTTTCCCCGCGCCCGACAGGATGCCGCCAGCGCCGAACAGGCGATCTCGACGCCGCAGACCGAGCATCCCGCCTACAAGCTCGCCTTCCAGGACATGGATTTCCTGCTGCGCGAAGACCTGCGGCCGATCCGGTTCCAGCTCGAACTGCTGAAGCCCGAACTGCTGCTCGAGGAGGCGCAGATCGCCTCCACCTTCGTCATGTACGGGTCGGCGCGCATCCCCGAGCCTGCCAAGGCGCAGGCGATGCTCGAACTCGCCACCGACGACGTCTCGCGCGCGATCGCCGAGCGACTGGTCGCCAAGAGCCGCTATTACGATGTCGCGCGCGAGCTGGCGCAGATCGCCAGCCGCGTGCCGCGCGATCAGGCCGGGATGCGCCAGTTCGTCGTCTGCTCGGGCGGCGGCCCATCGATCATGGAAGCCGCCAACCGCGGCGCGACCGACGTGGGGGCGGAATCGATCGGCCTCAACATCGTGCTGCCGCATGAGCAGGCGCCCAACCCCTATGTGACACCGTCGCTGAGTTTCCAGTTCCACTATTTCGCGCTGCGCAAGATGCACTTCCTGCTGCGCGCGCGGGCGCTGGCGGCGTTCCCCGGCGGGTTCGGGACGTTCGACGAGCTGTTCGAGCTGCTGACGCTGATCCAGACCGGCAAGATCAAGCCGATCCCGGTGCTGCTGTTCGGACGCGAATTCTGGGAAAAGGTGGTGAATTTCCAGGCCCTCGTCGACGAAGGCGTGGTGAGCGCGCGCGATCTGGGGATCTTCACCTATGTCGAAAGCGCCGAGGAGGCGTGGGACGTGGTGCGCAACTTCTACGAGGAACAGGCGAAGAAGGACGGCTGAGCCTTTGCCGTCGCGGCCCATCGTCTCCGGAATACGTTCCGGGTGACAGCGGATCCGGGGCTATCGACCAGCACTCGCCCGATCGATAGCCCTGGGCGTTACTTGCCCGCCTTCGCCCCTTCGATCGCGGCGTTCGGATCGACGGATGGCGCGCCCGATGCCGGCGTGCCGGTATTGCCGAGGTTGTTCGCGGCATCGGTGTTGGTTACCGAATCCTTGCCCTCCGGCGCCTTCGCATCGGCAGGAGCAGCGGCACCCGCGGCAGGAGCGGCCGGCAGCGGCAGGTTCGATCCCTGCGCGTTCAGATAGACGATGACGTTGGCACGATCCTGCGCATTGCCGAGACCGGCGAAGGTCATCTTGGTGCCGGGTGCGAATTTGCGCGGGCTCGTCAGCCACGCGTTCATCTTGTCGAAGTCCCAGTTGCCGCCCACGCCCTTCAGCGCGTCGGAGAAGGCGAAGCCGCCCTTGCCCTGGCCGATGCCCTCGCCCATCGTCGCGTACAGGTTCGGGCCGATGCCGTTCGCACCACCCTGCGTCACGGTGTGGCAGGCAGCGCACTTCTTGAACACTTCGGCGCCCTTGCCGGGGTCGGCGGCCGGCAGCAGCGTGGCGATCGGCACCTCGGCCGCGCCGCCTTCGCCGCCCTCGGCCTCGACGCCCTCGATCGCATAGCCCATCTTTTCCGGCCGCTCGCTGTGGAAGGCCATGCCGCCGACGATCGACAGACCGAGCGCGAGCCCGCAGGCTGCCAGCGTCCACCCGGCGATCGTGTTGGTGCGGTTATCCATCTGCCTGACGCTGCCCCTGTTCTCTTCTTGCGCAGCGAACCCATAGGAAACGGCGGATACATCCGCAAGCGCGCGCTTGCTGGTGGCGCACAGGCACTCTACCGCCGCGGTCGCCATGGAAACCTATGCCGCCCCCGCCCGTCCGATCGTCGCCGCGATGACTGCCGCCGCCGCCGCCGACCCCGGTCGCGCCGTCGCCTTTCAGGGCGCACCGGGCGCCAACAGCCATGTCGCGGCACTGGAGGCCTTTCCCGACGGCCTGCCGCTACCGTGCTTCGCGTTCGAGGATGCGATCGACGCCGTGCGCGACGGCCGGGCGGATTGTGCGGTCATCCCGATCGAGAATTCGCTGCACGGCCGCGTCGCCGACATCCATTTCCTGCTGCCGGAATCCGGGCTGGTCATCACCGGCGAACATTTCCTGTCGATTCGCCATGCGCTGATGGGTACCGGCACGCGCGACGACGTTCGCGAGGCGATGAGCCACCCGCAGGCGATCGGCCAATGCCGCCATTGGCTGAAGGCGCACGGTATCCGGCAGGCGTCCTATCCCGATACTGCGGGCGCGGCAGCCTATGTGGCGGAGCTCGGCGATCCGGCGATCGCGGCGCTCGCCCCGCCCGGTGCGGCGGCGATCTATGGCCTCAACCTGCTCGGCGTCGACATCGCGGATGCCGATCACAACACCACGCGGTTCGTCGTGCTGGCGCGCGGCGGCAAGCCGACGGTCGGCGCAGACGGGCAAGACGGGGGCCCATGGATGACGACGCTGATCTTCGAGGTGAAGAACATTCCCGCCGCGCTCTACAAGGCGATGGGCGGCTTCGCGACGAACGGCGTCAACATGACGAAGCTGGAAAGCTATCAGCGCGGCGGGCAGTTCGTCGCGACGGAGTTCTTCGCCGATATCGAGGGCAAGCCCGGCGACGCCGCGGTCGATCGCGCGCTGGAGGAGCTGGGCTTCCATTCGAAATGGGTGCGCGTACTGGGCACGTACCGCCGCGCGCGCGAACGGGGCTGACCCCGCCGCGTCAGGGCGTCAGTCGCCCCTCGACGATGTCGTAGTGGATGCGCACCCAGGCACCGATCTGCGGCTTGCCGTTGATGCGTGGCGGACGGATCTTGAACTGCCACGCCGCCTCGCGGATCGCGCGGGCCAGCCCCAGCCCGGGACGCGAATCGCCGATCTGAACGCAATCCTCGACCCGGTAATTGGGCGCGGTGCGACAGGCGATCTCTGCCCATGACCCCGCAGGCACGATGTTGCGCGGCATATACGGATTGAGCTGCGACGCCGCCGGCCGGACGTACCATTCGGCGGCGTAGAGGCGCTGCCCGCCCGGCCCGATGCCCGCCGCCGCCGTGGTTTCGCCGTCGTCGCCGTCGCCCTGCCCCTCCGCCGCCGCCGCCATCTGCCTGCCCGCGCTGCCGCCCGACTTGCGCGACGGGATCTTGCCGACGTCGGAGGCGGCGAAATCGTTCTTGCTGAGCACAAGATAGCCGGGAAACGGCGTGTCGACCGGTGGCGGCACCGGCCTGTCCTCTGCCGGCGGCTTCGGTGCAGCGGGGGGATCGGGCGCGGTGCGGCGGCTCGCCTGTGCTGCGCGGGCGGGCGCCTTGGCGCTCCTGGTCGCGGTGGAATTGTTGTCGCCGACGGGCAGCATGTTGACCGTCAGCGACCGACCCGGCTCCCGGTCGGGATCGAACACCGGCGCGAGTTGCCACAGCAGCCATGCGATCAGGACATGCGCGGCGACGGTGAGCGCCAGCGACACTGCCCGGCGACGGTCCGACGATGGCTGATAGGACCGCATGGAACGCCGCGCCTAGCGTGGCCGGATGTCCGCCGCAACCGCTTCGAATCGCGCACGGTGGATGCCTGACCAGTGTCCGCTCCCTGCCACGTCCGCGCCATCTTCGAACGCCATCGACGCTCTGATGGATGACACCCCGCCACGCTCGTCAGCCCTCATGCGGGTGGCGATCTACGATCTCGACCGGACGATCACCCGGTTGCCGACCTGGACCCCGTTTCTGCTGCACGCCGTCGTCCGCCACGCGCCGTGGCGGCTGGCGTTGCTGCCCGCCGTGCTGGCGGCGGCGGCATTGCGGGGGGTCGGGCTGCTGCATCGCGACCGGCTGAAGCAGGTGATGCACCGCGCCGCCCTCGGCACGCTGTCACCGGATCGCGCGGCAGCGATCGCGGCGCGCTGGATGGCGCGATTCGGACCGGCGCAGATTCGCGCCTCGGCCCGCCGACAGATGGCGGCGGATCGCGCGGCGGGATATCGCATCGTGATCGCCACCGCGGCCTATGGTTTCTACGCCGAGGCGATCGCGCGCGATGTCGGCGCCGATGCGCTGATCGCGACGCGCACCGCGGTCGACGCGCGCGGGCACCTGCTGCCACGGATCGAGGGCGGCAATTGCTATGGCAAGGGCAAGCTGGCGATGATCGAGGCGTGGTTTGCGGCGCAGGGACTGGACCGCGCCACCACGACCGTCCGCTTCTATTCCGACCATGTCTCCGACGTGCCGACCTTCGATTGGTCGGACGAGCCCGTGGTGGTCAATCCGCATGCCCCGCTGAGACGCGTCACCGCACAGCGTGGCTGGCCTCAGGTCGACTGGGACGCCTGACCCGGCGGTTCCGCCACGATCCTGCGGACGAGGTCGAGGTCGTCGGGCTTATCGACATCGACCGCAGCCAGCCCATGCCGTGCCGCGACGGCCGCCGCCCGTACGCCTGCGATCGCTCCAAGCTGTGCCAATGCGGCATTCAGCGTCAGCCGGCCGCCCAGATAGCGTAGCAGCGTGCGCACGCCCAGACGCCGGACGATCCGCCACGGCCGCTTGCGGTCCGCCTCGACCGACATCCACAGTCCAATCGCAGCGTCGGCAGCCGGCGTGCGCAACAGGAACAGGTTGCAGCCCGACCAGCCGCCGTCGGCAAAGCGCAGATAGGTACGCCGGGTCGGCGGCGCGTCGCGTTCGACGACATCGCGGTGCGCCAGCAGCGCCGCGACGTCCGCGTCGGCCGGTGCATCGGTCAGGAGCTCGCACACCCATGCGGCACGCAACAGCGCGTGATCTGCCGTGGTGACCAGCAGCGGCGCGCCCAGCGTCCGCAAGCCCGACCGAGTGCTGGCGCTGGGGCCGGCAGCGGCATCGAGCGGTTCGGCACCCAGCCGGATCGCCTCGGCACGCACCGCAGGAGCGTTCGCCGACACGGCGATCCGGTCGGCACCCGCCGCCCGCAGCGCCGCGACGACCCGCGCCAGCATCGTCTCGCCTTCGATCACGATCAGGGCCTTGTCCGCCACTCCGGCATATGATGCGACCGCATCCGCGCCGCCGCGCGATCCCGCCAGTATCAGTGCGTTGAAGGTCATGCCTGACGCACGTGCCATACGCGCCACATCACGCCCGGCGCCGCCAGAATCGGATGGCGTTCGCGCCACGGCGTCAGCGGCAGGTCGATGCCGGTGTGACGCTGCAACTTCCACAGGCCGTAACGGGCGGCACCGTCGAACGTGAAGGCCGCCTTGATCAGCCGTGCGACGTTGAGCCATTTGCCGAGCCGCTGGCGCAACCACCAGGCTGCAAGCGTCTGGCGGCTGTCCCGCTCGGTCACTAGCGGGCGATAGGCGTCGCCGCGGCGTTCGTACCCGATCCCTGCGCCCTGCCACGCCAGCGGCAACAGGGTATCGAATCGGTCGGGATCGAAGGCGAGAATCTGCTGCTCTCGCCCCGGCGCCTCGACGCGCAGTTCGGCGGAATAGGTCTGGCGGAACAGCGCGGTCCAGAAATCGCCGGGGCGGCCGCTTTGCGGACCCAGCACCGCGGCAAAACGCGCCGCTGTCGCCGCGGCATGCGCAACCGCGCGAACCACCCGCGCACCGGTCACCGGATCGGCGCTCCACACCAGCCCGGCCGGCTGCGCAAACCGCGTCCAGACCGTCGTGTCGATCGTTCGCCCCCCGGCGGCGCGGCAGAATGTATCGAGCGGCATCGTCGCCACCTTGGCCCGGATCATACGACCACCGACCGGAAGCTCGTGGAAGCTGACGTCGGGCCAGAGCGCCCGCGTCGCCAAGGCCCGCACGCCGAAGCCCCGCGGCGGCGGCGTCAGGACATAGAAATCGAGGACACCATCCAGATCGCCGGTCCGCAGTACCGATCCGTAGAACAGCACCGCCACGCCATTGAGTCGCCGTACCAGATCGCGCGCCGCAGCCGAAACCGGCGGGGCGACCGCGACATCCAGTTCATCTGCGACGAACGACAACAAGGTGTGTCCCGCCGCCCGATCCACACCTGAACTCACGGGGCGGCGAACCGAATTGGCTCTCCCGCCCGGATCGTCAGATCGCCACCGGCATAATGTTCGCCGTCGAGAATGAAGCCCTCGTCCGACCGGACATGGACGATACGCGGATCGCTTCGAGTGAAATCGTCCGCTGTTGCGGCACCGCCGTCGGTTCCGGTCAGGATCGGCTTCAGCATGCGCAGCAGATGCTTCGGCGGGGCCTCGACAGTCAGCATCTTGAGGCCTGCGCGCTGGCGACCGAACGGTTTCAGTCCGACCGGCATCCGCTCGAGCGTCGATGCGAGCATCAGGTACAATCGGCGCGTCGCCGGCGCCTGATCGTCAACCTGCATATGCATCGTCGTCCCCCGGCGCCAGGGATTGCCGGGGCCGCCGAACAGCGTCTGGGCGATGCTCCAGCCGAGCGACAGCGCCACCGCGATACCGTTGAACGCGCCGGCACGGTGCGTGCTCTGCGCCAGTTCGGTCGCACGCACGAAGCCGCCCATGCCCAGCAGGAATCCGCGTGCATCGGGCAGGTCGCTGCCTTTGCGCAGCACCTCGACCGGGGAACGCTGGACGAACCGCCCGGCCTGTGCCGCGGCGATCGCATCGCGTACCGTCCACACGTCCGGAATACCGAGGTCGAGTGCCAGCGCGTTGGTCTTGCCCGACGGGATGATCGCCATCGGCGGCAACCGGTCGAACACCCGTGCCGCCGCGGTCATCACGTCGCGCAACGTTCCGTCACCGCCATTGACGACCAGCAGGCCGATCTGGCGCGCGGCATAGTCGCGCAGCGTGTCCTCCAGCGCGTCGAACGTCTCCGGCGCAGCGTAAAGCACGTCCGGCCAGTGATCCAGCCGCACCCCGGTCTTCTGATTGCGGTGGCTGCGAGCGTTGGCAATCACGCCTACGAGAGACGATGCCGGCGCCAGCGCAGCCGGCAATGCGACCCGCGGCAGGCGACCGTCAGCATGTGCGCCGGTCTGGCGAAACAGGACTTCGCCCGCCGCACCGAGCAGGGTCTGTCCGGCGGAGGGCCGCCCATCTATCCGTGTGGCCACAACCGCCCTCCGTCACAAGTCCTTCACCGAACTGTCACAGGCGAGAATATGGGCAGGATTACGGCCCCAGCAAGAAAATTGACGCATTTTAGTATGATTTCGCCGAAATGCGCGCTTCGTCGAAGGTCAGGCGGCCGCGGCAGACCGCGTGAGCAATGCGCGCGTGGCGACCCCGAGCATGACCGCGACGATCAACGCGTTGGCCAGCACGGCGACACCGATGCCGATGACGCCCAGCGACGGGCTGAGCCAGAAGCTGACGCCGAACAGTACGACGATCCCCACCAGTCGGGCGATGAACGTCGCGCCGATCCGGTTGGCGGCGAGCAGCAAGGGCTCGAACCCGACGGTGACCAGATCGACGCATCCGGCGGCGGCCAGCCACAACAGGATCGGATAGGCGCGGCCGAATTCCTTGCCCCCCATCAACGTCAGCACCGGATGTCCGAACAGCACGACGATCAGGAAGGCGAATGCCGCGACGACCGAAGCCATCAGGAACGATCGCATGATCATCTGCCGCACCCGTGCCAGCCCGCCGGCGGCGACGGCACGAACGATCTCCGGAAAGGCCGCGCGGGCCAGCAATTGCGACACCTTGGTCAGCGCCTGCGCCAGTTGCAGCGCCAGCCGGAACGCGCCCGCCGACGCGGTGCCGACGGTGCCGCCGACCAGCAGCAGCGGGATCTGCTTGCTCGACAGACCGAGCGAAGAGCTGGCGTTGGTGGCGAGCGAGAAGCGGACGATACCCGGATGATCGACCACCACGTCGCGCACGCCGATGCCGCGGGCGAACAGCAGCTTGAGGTCACCGGTACGGGCGAGCGCCGCCCAGTATGCGGCGGCGGTCAGCACCTCGGCAAGGCCCCAGGCGATCAGGAAACCGGTGACGCTGGGCAGGAACACCGCCGCCCCGACCGCGCCCACCAGCCGCATCACCGGGGTGACGCTGTCCGCCGCCGCCGCGAACGAGAACCGGTCGCGCAGGCGCAGAATGCCCAGCGGAGTCGACCGGATCGACAGCAGTTGTGCCAGGGTGAACAGCATGGTCGCACGCGCGTGGACGGGCCGGACCCCCAGCGCCTCGCCCCACGTCCGGATGATGATCGCCGCCAGGATCACGCCGACCACCGCGCTCGCCAGATCGAGCAATCCGCACGCCTTGAACAGCCGCGCCAGCCGCAAGGCATCGCTGTCCTTCTGGCCGGGATCGCGATCGGCAGCGCCCAGATGCTGCGTGCCGTAGCGGACGATGATCTGCCACGTCTGGAACCCGACCACGGTGGCGAGCGCCTGTGACGCACCGGTGATCAGCGCGAACCGGCCGAAGCCGTTGACCCCCAGCGTTCGCGTGACGATCGCGAGATAGACGAGGCTCAGTACGGCGAGCACGCCGCGGCTGGCGAGCATCCAGCCCAGGTTCCGCGCGATGGCGCGCATCGGACCGCCCTGGAACAGGCCGGTCTTCGTGGCGTCGGGACTCATGCCAGCCAGCTGACGATCCTCTGCCCCCGCCTGGCGACGGCCATCGCTTGGAACAGGCGAACCAGGTGGACGAGGAGCGACAGCATCGTCCACATCGCCACCGCGACGATGCCCCAGTCGGGGCGACCGACCAGCAGCAAGGCGAACAGCAGCACCATGTTCGGGTTGCGGCGCGCGGTGATCAGGCGGAACCGGCTGTCGAACCGCTCCCACACGTGGATGTGCATTGCGAACCGCGCGATGAAAGCGCCCTCGATCAAGCGCTGCGCGACATAGCCGAACAGCATCGCGGCGATCACCGCGACGAAGATGTCGTGATCGAGCGGCCTGCCATAGGCGGCACATCCCGTCGCCCATGCCCACCACCAGAACGGCGGGTGGATCAGGTCAACGCCATGATCCCAGGCATTGCCGAGCGCGGACGAGGTGATCGTGCACCGCGCCAGCTTTCCGTCGACGGTGTCGAGGACCATGAACAGCAGCCCGACCGCCAGCCCGCTCCAGAACCAGCCGTACCAGAACGCCACGGTCGCGACGATGCACAGCACCGAACCCAGCGCCGTGACCTGATTGGGTGAGATGCCGGCCCGCGCGCACAGCCGCGTGATCCACAACGCCCATTCCGGCCACAGATATTTGGTCAGCAGATCGGTGACGCCCTTATACGCGCCGGTGTAGCTGGCGCGTTCGATCGCCGGCACGCTGGCAGGTTCCAGCCGCTCCGCAAACGGACGCTCCCGCTTTCGCAGCGCCTCGTTGAAGATGCCGTCCTCCGCCTCTGCCGGGATCACCGTCAGCGTGCCCGGCTCCAGCGGCCCGTTCGCCTCCATCGCCGCGGCGACGCGTGCGCGATCGGCGGCGTCGAGGATGTGCGCAAGTACGGGCACGCCGCCCCGCGTCACTACCGTGCCCGGTCGCGCGACGAGGTACGGCACCCACGCAGGGTCGAACGCGAACGCGAGATTGGCGAGCAGCGCCCCCGCCGCATCGGCATCGCCCGCCAGCGGCAATTTGCGCGCCGCTGCCAGCCGCCGCAGCCGTTCCGCTACGGTCATCCCCCAGATCGGCGTCGGATTGTCTCCGATCGCGATCACGATCGGGCGCGGGGCGGGAACGGGCACGGTCATGTCCGGCCCGATAGCGTCGCCGATGCGATCGGGATAGTCGCCAGCGTTCAACTGGTCGCGAGCAGCCGCAGGATCGCCGCCGCCGCCCGGTCCGGTGCCACGCCGTCGCTGTCGCCCAGCGACGTCGTCGCGAACGCCTCCTGCGCCGCAACGAAGCCGGAATGCCGCGCCGTCGCGCGATCCAGCGCCGGCATCATGGCGTCGATCGTGGTCACCACCTCACCGGCCGCCCACATCGCATAGCTCGGATCCCCCTGCCACGCGACGGCGGCGGGATCGAGGAACACACACGGTCGCGGCCGCATCAGGAATTCGACGACCTGGCTCGACGTATCGCCCAGATACAGGTCCGCCGCCGCGGTGTAGCTGCCGTCGACCATCGCAAAACTGTCGAGATCGACGTGCACGTCGTTCCGACCTGCCAATCCGGCCGCGAATGCGCGGACGTCCGGCGCCTTTTCGACCAGCCGCTGGTGAGGAGCGAAGATCAGATTGTAGCGGCCCGACGCCGTCACACGCCGCACCGCCTCCTCGCCCCACGCCCACCACGAGGAACGATGCCGTTGCCAGTGCGGTGCGTAGAGGACGACCGGTCGATCCGCGGCAAAGGCGAGCGCAGCATGCGTCCGCTGGCGAAACCCCGACTTGACATAACCGACGACCGCGATCCGTGCCGGATCGACGCCATGCGCGGCCAGCGCATCGCGTTCACGTTCGGCCGCGACGATGGTCAGCACCGCCGCCCTGCGTCGCCGATCGTCACGGTTCATCATCGATCCCGCGCCATGCAGGATGTTCACGAACCGGCTGCGCAGCGGCAGCAGCGTGGGAATCCACAGGCTGGTCTGTTCCGCCGACACCACCAGTCGCGTGCCCATCAAGCGCGGCGCGAGCCGTGCCAGCAGCGGTAGTTTTGCAGGCAAGGGCGGGTTGCGACCGGCAGGCCATGCACCGAGATCGCGGAACCCCGGTGCCCGGCGCAGCCGCACGTTGGGACGATCCCCCAGCCAGCCGCCAATCAGATCGCGATGCATCGACGTCGCCACCCATACGTCGACGGGCCGCTGTGGCGCCGCCTGCGTCAGCGCATCCAGCACCGGGTAGAGATGGGGGATCAGCAAGGTCTCGCCCAGAAACAGGAAGGCGACGTCCGCCGTCATCCGGCCCGCCCCTGCCCTGTCCAGGCAGCGATATCCTCCGGCTGGTCGATCTCCTGCCACGCGCCCTCGCCCGCGACCACCGCCCGTACCGGCGCATAGCTCGCGAGTTCGGCGATCACGGCATGATGGAAGGCGTTGAGCCCGCCCGGTCGCGCAATGACGCTTTCCAGCGCACGGACATAGGAGTTGCCGCCGTTCGACACGATCACCCCGAGCGAGCGATGCGTCGCGACATCGAGCGGCAACTCTTTCGCGACCGAACAGATCTGGCCGTTGGCGACGGTCACCAGCATGTCGTCGACCGCCGCGACATGCAGCGGCTCGACCAGCAGCCCGACGCCATCGCCCGGGACCGCCACTGCCGCGGCGATCAGGTCGGCCGCGAACACGGTATCGCCGTTCATCAGGCAGAACGGATCGCCCAGCAGGTCGCGCGCCATCCAGACGCTGCCGATACTGCTCGCCACCGACCAGAAGGGGTTGAAGATCAGCCGCACCGGCACCGGCGGGCGGGCAACGGCCAGATGCGCCCCGATCTGGCGATAGCGATAGCCGCCGACGATTACCGCCCGCTCGATCCCCGCGGCGTGCAGCGCGTCGAGCTGGTGGTCGAGGATGCTGCGTCCGCCGACCTCGACGAGGCATTTGGGGATTTCGCGCGTCAGCGGCAGCAAGCGCGAGCCGATGCCCGCGCTGAGGATTACAGCTTGCATGATCCCGCTTTTAACCGCGTCGTCGCGGTTAGCCCAGCGGATCGCAACCGGTCCGGCGCGGGATCACCACCACGTCGCCGCAGCGGGGCACGAAATCGATCATCCGCTCCAGCGATGCACCCGCGTGGCGGGCGCGGATCGCCGCGATCGATCCGCCATGCGCAACCACCAGCGTCGTGCCGTCCATCGGCAGGCGATCCCAGGCGGCCCATGCCCGCTGCGCCAGTTCCTGCCCCGTCTCGCCGTTGCCCGGTCGGAAGCCTGATGGATCGGTCATCATCCGATCCATCAGGTCGCCGGTTTCGCGCCAGATCGCCTGCCATCGCCGCCCTTCCCAGTTGGCGAAATCGCGTTCGAGCCAGCCCGGATCGGCTTGTGCCGATACGCCGGCCTGCGCCGCGATCGCCAGTGCGAGACGACGCGTCCGAATGGCGCCGGAATGTACAATCGCGTCGACCGTGCCGGCGGTAAAGCGGCCAGCGAGACTGCGGCCGATCGCCATCCCCTCGCGGCTCAAGCCCATATCCGAACGCCCGTAACATCGCCCCGCCCACGCCTTCGCCACCGGCGGATGGCGGATCAGCAGCACGGTCGCGCTCACGCCGTGCCGGCCGCCAGCAACACCGCCAGCTGCCCCATATATGCGGCAAAGCCCAGGCAATCGCCGGTGCTGCCGCCGATGCGACCGCGCAGGAATCGCGTCAGCCACCACAGGAACAGCAGCCCGGCTCCCACACCGATCGCCAGCGCCGCCGGCTGCAACAGAAGCAGCGGCAACACGCCCGGTATGCTTAAAGCCAGCGCCGCCGCCGTCCTCAACCACGGTACGCCGCGGCCCAGCCGCGCCGAAATTCCGCCGGCGTCCAACGGTGGCGGCAGGATGGTGGCAAGCAGGACCGCCCATAACCGCCCGAACGTCGCCGCGCCAACGATCGCCGCCACTGCGATGTCCGCGGGCAGCGCGACGATTGCCGCCAGCCGCAATCCCACGGCCAGCCCGAGGCCGAGGGTGCCGTAGCTGCCGATCCGGCTGTCGTGCATGATGCGCAGCGCCATCTCGCCGCGGGCGGTGCCGCCGAACGCGTCGCAGAAATCGGCGACCGCATCCTCGTGGAACGCGCCCGTCAGCAGCGCCTCGACCGCCAGCGCTAGCAATGCGGCGACGATCGGCGGCCAGATCGTACTCGCCGACACGAACACCGCCGCGGTGCCCGCGCCGATCAGCGTGCCCACCAGCGGCAACCACGCCATCGCCCGCGCCAGCCCGTCGTCGGCTTGCGCCTTCGTCAGCCGTAACAATAGCGGCACCGGCACGCGCGTCAGGAATTGCACCGCCAGCAGCGGCGGCGCCCAGCCCGGGGCGCGCATCAGTCGGCCCGCTCCGCCCCGATCGCGTCGAGCCGCGCAACGTCGCGCAGCAAGGCCGCGGCGGAGTCGAGCAACGGCAACGCCACCAGCGCACCGCTCCCCTCGCCCAGCCGCATGCCCCAGTCGAGCAGCGGCTCCAGCCCCAGCCTTTGCAGCGCGGCGGCATGACCGGGTTCGGCGGACCGGTGGCCGGCGATCATCGCCCGCGCCGTACCGGGAGCGAGCCGTTCCGCGATCAGCGCAGCGGCGGTGGCGACATAGCCGTCCAGCAGCAGCGTAACGCCGCGCGCGGCGCCCCGCGCGAAAAATCCCGCCATCGCAGCGATCTCATACCCGGCGACCGCAGCGATCGCGGCCGCCGGATCCTCCACCAGCAGCGCGCGCGCGCGGTTCGCGGCGTCCGCCACGATCCGCGTCTTGTGCGACAGCATCGCATCGTCGGCACCCGCCCCGCGACCAACCGCATCCGCGGCGGAGGCATCGGTCAGCAGCATGGTCAATGCCGCGGCTGGGGTGGTATTGCCGATCCCCATCTCGCCGGCGATCAGCACAGCCGCACCCTCGTCCACCGCACGATCGGCCTCGTCCGTACCGATCGCCCAGGCGGCGGCGAACCGTTCCGCGTCCATCGCAGGGCTATGCGCGAGGCTGGCCGTGCCGGCCGCGATCCGCGCATTCCGATAGAAGGGTGGCGGGTCGACCGGGCGATCGGCGGCTACGCCGACATCGACCAGCCGCAACGGGCAGTCGTGCACCCCGGCCAGTGCGTTGCTGGTCGCACGGCCAGCAAGGATCGTCCCGACCATCATGCCGGTAACCGCCGAAGGCCAGGCCGACACACCGTCCGCGACACAGCCATGGTCCCCCGCGAACAGCACGATCCGCCGCGGACGCGTGCGCGGGTCGACCCGCTGCTGCGTCATCGCCAATCGCACGGCGATCGCCTCTAGCCGGCCAAGGCTGCGGTGCGGCTTGGCGAGCGCGTCGAGATGCGCCCAGATACTGGCTTCGTCGATCATCCCGCCTCCCTTGAGAATCGTATCATCGCGTCGAGATCGAGCACCTGCTCCAGCATCCTGGCGATGCCATCGAGCGCGGCGTCGATGACATCGCCGCGCTCCACTCCGTCGGATGTGGTGCCGAGTCGGGCCAGCAGATGGCCGCGCGCTTCGGCCCGGTCGAACAGGCCGTGGACGTAGCAGCCTGCGATCCGCCCGCCGGCCGCCGTGGTCCCGTCAGTACGGCCGTCTGCAAAGCGCAGCAGGGGCGGGGCGTCCGCATCCACCGTCGTGATGCCGGCATGGATTTCATAGCCGCGGAAAGGGGTGTCCACACCGACGAAGCCGCCGTCGACCTGCCGCGTCTGCTTCGCGGCACCGATCACCGTATCGATCGGCAACAGGCCCAGCCCGGCGACACTGCCGGCGCTGCCCTCGATCCCGTCGGGGTCGGCGATCGTCCGGCCGAGCATCTGATAACCGCCGCAGATACCCAGCACGCGCCCACCGCGCCGGACATGCGCGGCGAGATCCACGTCCCAGCCCTGCGCCCGAAAGAACGCCAGATCGGAAATCGTCGCCTTGGTGCCCGGCAGCACGATCAGAGCCGCATCGCCGGGTAACGGCTGCCCCGGCGGGATCATCGCCAGCCGTACGGCGGGTTCATGCGCCAGCGCGTCGAAATCGTCGAAATTCGCGATCCGCGACAACATCGGCACTGCGATCAGCGGCCCCTCGCCCGCCCCGGTATCGCGACCGAGCGCCACCGCATCCTCGGCCGGCAGGCGGGCTGCGTCGGCGAGCCAGGGCACCACGCCGATGTTCTGCCAGCCGGTGTGCGCGACGATCGCAGACAGGCCGTCGTCGAACAGCGACAGGTCGCCACGGAACTTGTTGACGATGAAGCCGCGGATCATCGCCGCGTCTGCCGGATCGATCACCGCCTGCGTGCCGACCAGCGCCGCGATCACGCCGCCGCGGTCGATGTCGCCGACCAGCACCACCGGTACGTTCGCTGCGCGCGCGAAGCCCATGTTAGCGATGTCGTTACCGCGCAGGTTGATCTCCGCCGGCGACCCCGCCCCCTCGACCACGACGATATCGGCCTGCGCAGACAAACGATGATAGGCATCCAGCACCTCGCCCAGCAGCGCGGGCTTGCGCCGCCAGTAATCGCCCGCCCGCATCGTACCGCGCGCCTTACCCGCGACGACCAGCTGGGACGTACGGTCGCTCTGCGGCTTCAGCAGCACCGGGTTCATGTCGACGGTCGGATCGACCCGCGCTGCGATCGCCTGCAACGCCTGCGCCCGTCCGATCTCGCCGCCATCGGCAGTCACCGCGGCGTTGTTCGACATGTTCTGCGGCTTGAACGGCCGGACGGTCAGCCCGCGATTGGCAAAGGCGCGACACAGGCCCGCGACCAGCACGGACTTGCCGACGTCCGATCCCGTCCCCTGCAGCATCACGGCAGGCATACGAGGCCCCCGACCAGCAGCCAGAGCAACAGACACGCGCGACGATACACACGCAGCGCCTCGCCCAAGTCACCCGCATCGGGTGCGCGCCCCTCGCCAAGCCATGCCCGCGGCGACGGTTCGCCGTCATAGCGCACCGGCCCGCCAAGCCGGCAGACGAGCGCGCCCGCCATCGCCGCTTCGGGCCAGCCGCCATTAGGCGAGGCATGATGGCGCGCGTCGCGCAACATCACCCGCCACCCGCCACCCCCCGCAAGGCACACCAGCATGCCGGACAGGCGCGCGGGCAACCAGTTGACGACATCGTCCGCTCGCGCCGAAGCCCAGCCGAACCAGCGCAGCTCCGGCGTGCGGTGCCCGACCATCGAATCTGCGGTGTTGATCGCCTTCGCTGCGAACAGGCCAGGCAGTCCGGCGACGACGAACCAGAAGGCCGGCGCGACAACGCCGTCGCAGAAGCTCTCGGCCAGGCTCTCGATCGCGGCCGTGGCGATGCCCGCCTTATCCAGCGTCGCGGTGTCGCGGCCGACGATCATCGCCACGGCCTGCCGTGCGGCGGGCAGATCGCGGTTCGCGAGCGGGCCGAGCACGGCGGCAACGTGATCGTACAAGCTGCGCTGTGCGAGGCCGGTGGTGCCGATCGCGACGACGGCGATCAGGCCCCAGCCCGATCCCGCAAGCCGTTCGATACTACGACCCGCCAGAACCGAAAGCGCGACCAGCAGCACCAGCAGGCCGATCCCACCCGCACGACGTAGCGACCTGCTCCCCCGGTTCCACGACCGCTCCACCCGGCCAATCAGCGCACCCACTGCCATCACGGGATGCGGCCAGCGGCGCGGATAGCCCAGCGCCGCCTCCGCGATCAGCATGGGCAGCAGGAGCGCGGCATGGTTCACCGTGCGATCGGCAGAATGAATCGCTGCCCGGCGGGGGTGGTGCCGATCTCGACCTCGACGCCATAGGCTTCGGCGATCAGCGGCGCGGTCAGCACCGCGTCGGCGGGACCGGCGGCGATGACGCGACCATGGCGCAGCAGCACCGCATCGTCCGCAACCCGCGCCGCCAGATGCAGGTCGTGCAGCACCAGCACCACGCCGCCGCCCGCCGCCGCCACGCCGCGCAACCGCGCGAGCACATCGAGCTTGTGCGCGGGATCGAGGCTGGCGAGCGGCTCGTCGGCGAGCAGCCAGTCCGGCTCCCCCGCCAGCACCCGCGCCAGCAGCGCCCGGCCGCGCTCACCGCCCGACAATCGCTCCACGCCGCGATCCGCCAGTGCGGTCATGTCCGTCGCTGCCAGCGCGCGCACCACCGCTGCGCGGTCGGCATCCGTCTCGCCCCAGCGCCCGCGATGCGGAAACCGGCCGAGCCCGACCAGCGTCGCGACATCGACATCCCAATGCACGTCCGCCGCCTGCGGCAGCAGGCCGATCGCCCGTGCCCGCTCGCGCCGGTCGATCGTCTGCACGTCGCGCCCGTCCAGCGTCGCACGGCCGCTGTCCGGCTGCCGCAACGCCGCGAGACAGGCGAGCAACGTGCTCTTGCCGGCACCGTTCGCACCGAGCAGCGCCGTCACCCGTCCGCGCCGGAAGGCGAAGCTGACGTCGTCGAGTATGCGATTGCCGCCCAGCGACAGGCCGATCGCTTCGGCAGCGAGCACGCTCATGCGAGCCTCCGTCGCATGCGGAACAACAGATACATGAAGAACGGCCCGCCCAGCATCGACATCGCTATTCCAAGTCGCAATTCGCTGACCGTTGGCGCGAGCCGCACGAGGCTATCCGCCAGCGTCAGCAACAGCGCGCCGCCGAGTGCGGAGGGCAGCAGGATCGCGGAAGGCCGGTTGCCCGCCAGCGGCCGGACGAGGTGCGGCACCATCAGCCCGACGAAGCCGATCACCCCCGCCGACGCCACCGATGCGCCGACGGTCAGCGCGATGCCGACGATGACGACATATTGCAGCCGCCCCGGATCGACGCCCATCGACCGCGCCGCCTGTTCGCCCAGCGTCAGCGCATCCAGCGCACGTGCCGTCGTCGCCAGCAGGGCCGCACCGATCACGATCAGCGGCAGCGCGACCTTGACGTCGTCCCAGCTACGGTCGGTCAGCGCGCCGAGCAGCCACGTCACGATCTGCGACGAGACGAACGGCGTCGGCGCAAGGCTAATCGCCAGGCTGGTGAGCGATCCGGTGATGCTCGTCAGGATCATCCCAGCCAGCGTGAACAGGATCAGGCTGCCCGATCGTCCGGCAATCACCGCCAGCAACGCCATCGTCCCCGCCGCGCCGAGCAGCGCGAAACCGGGCAGCAGCCACAGCTGCGCGGCATAGCCGAAATACAGCGCCAGCACGGCGCCCAGCGCCGCCCCCGACGACACCCCGAACAACCCGGGATCGGCGAGCGGGTTGCGCAGATACCCCTGCATCACCGCTCCCGACAGCCCCAGCGCCGCACCCACCAGCAACGCCAGCAGCGTCCGCGGCAGCCGCAGTTCGACCATGATGATCGATCGCGGATCGGCCGCCGTCCAGGCATCCAGCGGCACCCACACCTTGCCCGACGCCACCGACAGCGCGGCGACGATGACCACGCCGACCAGCAGTAGAAGGTTGAGCCGGCTCATACGCCATAGCCTTTGCGGATGGCACGCAGCCGCGTCATCGCCGCGATGATCGTCGGCCCGCCGCAATTCATCAGCCGCGTAGGATAGGGCGCGATCGCGATCCGCTGGCCCAGCCGCTTCACCGCCGGATGCGCGGTCACGCGATCCTCCCCCACCTCGGCCGCGCCCATCGACAGCAGCACGCGCGGCGGCCTGGCGATCAGATATTCCAACGGCAGCACATCCCATTTCTTCAGGCCATAGACCGCGCTCATGTTGCGGAAACCGGCGCGGCGCAGCAGGTCGTCGGACAGCGTTCCCGCCCCCGGCACCAGCCCGCCCGATTGCCAGATCAACGCCGGCACCGTCGCACCCGCCACCGGCCGCGCCGCCACCGCGATACGCCGGGCGAGCGCCTCGCCCCGCGCCGAATGACCGGCGACCCGCGCGATGTCGCGCACCTGTGCTTCGCTCTCCTCGACCGAATCGGGCACCGGATATTGCACGATGGCGATCTTCATCCGGGTGAGCGCGGCAAGGGTCGCAGGTTCGACGTGCGGCCCGGTGATGACCATGTCGGGGGCGAGCGCCACCACCTCCTCCGCGGTGCCGGACGTCGCGCGGAACCGCTTCGCCAGCGCCACCGATATCGACGTCGCGCGTGGGTCCTGCGAATAGTGACTGATCCCGGCGATCTGCGAAGGATCAGCGACCTGCATCAGCACCGCATCGATACACGGGTTGATCGACACGATCCGTGGCACCCGCGGCAGCGGTGCCGCCGACACCAGCGGCAACAGCGCAATCGCCAAGGCAAGTCGTCGGATCAATATTCGACCCCCTTCTGCGCCTTGAACCCGGCCTTATAGGGATGCTTCACCTCGGTGAAGTCGGTGATCAGGTCGGCGATCTCCAGCAATTCCGGCTTGGCGTTGCGGCCGGTGATGCAGATATGCTTGGTCAGCGGCCGCTCATTCAGGAACGCGACGATCTCGGCGATCGGCAGCGTATCGTCGCGCAGCACGATGTTGAGTTCGTCGAGGACGACGAAATCCACGTCCGGATCGAGGATCATCGCCTTCGATCGCTCCCACGCAGCCTGCGCCGCGGCGATGTCGAGCGCGCGGTCCTGCGTGTCCCAGGTGAAGCCTTCGCCCATCACCTCGAACGTCGCCAGATCGGGATACGCGTCGAAGAAGTTGCGCTCGCCCGTCTCCCACTTGCCCTTGACGTATTGCAGGATCGCGACCTTCAGCCCCCAGCCGATGCTGCGGATCGCCATGCCGAACGCGGACGACGACTTGCCCTTGCCGTTGCCGGTGTGGACGATCAGCAGCCCGCGTTCCAACGTGCGGCGCGCTTGCATCTTCTCGCGCGCCGCGGCGACGCGCGCCATGCGGGCGTTGTGACGGGCATGATCTTCGGTCATCGACAAAACTCCTCGAGGGCGGCGGCCAGTCGGGTCAGCCCCGCCGCACCGCGCGGCAGAGCGATCCGCAACCGGTCGTCGCGATCGGCAAACGGCCGGGTCAGGATGGCATGGCGCGCGAGCAGATCAAACAGATCGATGGCGCGCTCGCAGGCGATCAGGCGGAACAACGGCGCGCTGCCGACGATGCCCAGACCGGCACCATCGAGCAGGCGGTCGAGCAACGCACCCGTCTCGTCGATGCGTGCTTGCTGCGCCCGCCGCCACGCCGCGTCATGATAGGCCGTGGTGCCGATGGCGACCGCCGCCGACGACACGGGCCAGTCGCCCAGCATCGCCCGCAATCGACCGCCAAGGTTCCCGCCGGTGACGACGAACCCCAGCCGCACCCCGGGCAGGCCATAGAATTTGCCGAACGATCGCAGCACGATCAGCCGGTCGTTCGCCCGATCGCAGAGGCCACCGGCGGGATCGGCATAGGCTTCGTCCACGACGATCGTCAGCCGCGCAGCGAGCGCCAACAGGGTGTCGCGACCGACGACCCGGCCATCCGGATTGGCGGGATTGGCCAGCACCAGCAGATCGTGATCCGTCACGGCGTCCGGCGTCACGACGGGGGTGGCGTCCGGCCACGTGGCACGGTGGCCCGCATAACCCGGCTGCACCACCGCGGGCCGCTCCACCGCCAGCAGCGGGGCAAGCAGCCGCATCGCCATGTCCGTTCCCGGCACTGCGACCACCTGCGCCGGGTCGGCGACCCCGAACGCCTGCGCCGCCGCCGCTTCCAGTGCGGCGATCTCCCCCGGTTCGGGCAGGCGATCGAAGTGCAGCGGCACGTCCCCGACCGGCCACGCCCAGGGCGCGATGCCGGTGGACAAGTCGAGCCAGTCGTCGCCGCCGAACAGCACGCGCGCCTCCGCCACCCGCCCGCCATGCGCGCAGAAGGTGGCAAGGGCGCTGGCGTCGATCATCAATAGGTCAGCCGCACGCCGCCGAACGCACCGCGGCCGGGCTGACCATATTGATAAATCGTCTGGTAACGCGCATCGAACGCGTTCTCGATCCGGCCATAGACCTCAATGTTCCGGGTGACCGGGAATGCGGCGCGGACGTCGGTGACGACATAGCCGTCCAGCCGGCGCGCGTTTGACGCATTGTCGAAACTGTCGCCGATCGCGGTGATCGTCGCCCCCGTGGTCAGCCCGAACGGCCAGCGATAATCGGCGTTCACCGTCACGCTGCTGTCTGGCCGCCGCGCCAGATCGCGGCCGAAGTTCGCGGTGCCGGTCGACCGGTTCTTCGCATCGAGATAGGTGTAGCTCGCCGCGAAGGTCAGCGCCTCGACCGGGCGCAACGTCAGCGTCGCCTCTACCCCTTGCGCCCGCGTGCGCGCGATATTGTCGTAGGTGCCGTTCGGCTTGCCCGCGCAGATGCCGGTCAATGGCGCGGTGCACGACACGAACGTGATGAGGTCGGTCGATGTCCGCCGAAAATAGGTCGCGCCCACTTCCACCGCGCCATCCAGCGCCCGCTGCGTTACGCCCGCGTCCCAGCCCTTCGACCGTTCGGGATCGAGCCGCGCATTGCCGTATTCGCTTTGCAACTGGTACAGCGTCGGCGCCTTGAACCCTTCCGAATAGCTGGCCCGGAATGCCGTCGCGCCGCCGTTGGGCGAATAGACGCCGCTACCCGAGAAGGTCGTCTCGCCGCCGAAGATATTGTGGTCATCGTGGCGCACGCCGCCGGTCGCGGTCAGTCCGGCGATCGGCGTCACCGCCAATTGGCCATAGACGCTGAAGATGCGCGCGCGACCACGGGTCACCGGCCCCCCGAAGCTCGACGTCGAGAAGCGCGACACCTCCCGCTCCGCACCAAAGGTCGCGAACACCGCCGAATCGAGGTCTACCGTCCCCTGATATTCGAGCCGGTCGTTGCGACCGATGCCGCGGAACGTCTCGGTCGGAATGCCGTCGGGATCGATGTTGCGGCGATCGGTGTCGGTGTGCGCATAGCCGAAGCGATTGCGGAAACGGCCGTCGAACAACGCGGCGTTCAGGCCGGCATAGCCGACCCATTGTTCGTTATCGCCATATTCGCGCGTGTCGCCGAACGTGAAGCGCGGCGCGGGGAAGCCGTCGATATCGGTCCGCCCGTTGCTGTAGAAACCACGCAGGTCGATCGACACATTCTGCATCAGGTCGATGCCGAGGCTGCCGTTGGCGGCATAGTTGCGGAACCCGTCGCGCTCCTTGCCGAGGGCGTAGGTCGAGACGCCGTCGCTGGTGAAATAGCCACCGCCCAGGCTGGCGGACACCGGCCCCGCCTTGCCCGATACGTTGGCGAACGCCTGACCGGTGTCGTGCCAGCCGCCCTCGGCATGGGCGTTGACGCTGATCTGCTCGGTCGGCTGGCGGGTGATCAGGTTGACGACACCCCCGATCGCCTGGCTGCCCCACAGCACCGATTGCGCGCCGCGCAGCACCTCGATCCGGCTGATGTTGCCGACCAGCAGGTTGCCGAAGTTGAAGCCGCCACCGGGCGAGGACGGATCGTTGAGCTTGATGCCGTCGATCAGCGCGACCGTCTGGTCGCTGTCCGCGCCACGGATGTTGACCGATGTGGCGGTGCCCGCGCCGCCGTTGCGCACCACGGTGACGCCGGGCGTCTGGCGCAGCAGGTCGGACACAACCACCGCCTGACGCGTGCGGATCGTCTCTTCGTCCAAGACGGTAACAGACTGGCCGACGGTGGAAGCAGGCCGCGCCGCGCGATTGGCGGTGACGACGATGGACTCGTCCGCCTCGGCGGCCTGCGCCAGCCCG
Organism: Sphingomonadaceae bacterium OTU29LAMAA1; assembly: GCA_024072375.1. Classification (NCBI taxonomy): domain Bacteria; kingdom Pseudomonadati; phylum Pseudomonadota; class Alphaproteobacteria; order Sphingomonadales; family Sphingomonadaceae; species Sphingomonadaceae bacterium OTU29LAMAA1. The sequence continues at coordinate 2,784,834 of CP099617.1, read as the reverse complement.
CCCGTGGACTGGGCGCTCCTGGCGGTCGGAATGGTCTGGGCGAATGACGGGGTTGCGGCGGCGATGCACGGCAACAGGATCAGACAGGCATAATTCTTCACGGTGAGTCCCCTTCGTTCAACAACGGGGACACGCGCCACGGCTCGCCGGAACCGATGATCCGTCGCGCACGACCCCAACACCGTCGTCACGCGAGGAAACCCTCGATCGCCCGGAACACCCCGTCCGCACGAAGGACAACCGCGACAGGCAGGTCTCCTGGCTTCCGGGTCGTCGCCTTGCCCGGCCTTCCCGGATCGGATGATCCAGTGGCACACGAAGGAGCAGGGCTCGCCGGTCACAGTTGCGGGGACAGCCCCGGATGACGAGCGGATCGCTCGCTTCCGGGTTCCCTTTTCATTCCATCTCTGGAAACCTGTCGCGACCGCGCCCCTAGAGGCGAGCCGGGTGGAAGGCAAGACGATGGTGGCGACGACATTCTTTCTGGGGGGCGCGCGATCGGGCAAGAGCCGGCTGGCGCAAGCGGCCGCGGAAGCATATGCAGGCCCGCTCGCCTACCTCGCCACGGCCGAGGCCTTCGACGACGAGATGACCGATCGCATCGCGCGGCATCGGGCCGATCGGGATGCGCGCTGGACCACGATCGAATGCCCGCTCGCGCTGCCGGAAGCGATCGGCGCGAGACGGCAGGGTGCGATGCTGGTGGATTGCCTGACCCTGTGGCTGTCCAACGTGATGCTGGGCAACCACGACGTCGCGGCGCGATCCGCCGATCTGCTTGCCGCGATCGATGCCGCGCGAGTGCCCTTGTTCTTGGTCAGCAACGAAGTGGGGCTGGGCATCGTCCCCGAACACCCGCTTGGCCGGGCGTTTCGCGACGAGGCTGGGCGACTGAATCAGGCGGTGGCGGCGCGGGTGGATCGGACGGTGTTCGTCGTCGCGGGCATGATCCTGCCATTGCAGTCGTTCGATCCGGGCAGCTGATTGGCGACGGCGATGTTTCCCCTCGCCGCGCCGTAGCGTCACCGCTAGGATCGCACCCATGAACGATACCGCCACCACCGGCGGCGCCTCCGGCGCCAGTCTGATCCCCAGCACCACCGACGCCTTCACCTACGCGCACCTCATCGTCATTGCGATCTTCGCCGTGGTGGTGATCGTCGCGATCGTCTGGGGCATGCGCCTCAAGAGTCAGCGCAAGACGGCCGAGCACGATATCGCCGAACGCAATGATGAGGTGGAGCATGCGGCGGAACCGACGAAAGCGGCGCCTGCACCGCCCGTCGTAGAGCGACCCGTTTCGCCGCCGCCAGCCACCCCGCCCGCATCCGAACCGGTCATGGTGCCACAGGCCCTACCCGCCGCGCCCGAACCGGTAAGGCTCGAACCGTCGGTTCCGCCATCGCCGACAGTACCATTGGCCGACGAACCGATCGCCGCCAGCGCACCGCTCGACGCCAGCCCGGCGACGGAAGCTGCCTCGACGCCTGTCGCGACCGGCGGCAATCCTGCCGACGCACCGGTGACGACGCTGAAGGGCCTGGGTCCCAAACTGGCCTCGCGGCTGGGCGAATTGGGCGTGAGCACGGTGGGACAGATCGCGGCGCTGACCGATGACGAGGCCATGCGACTCGACGCGGAACTCGGCCCCTTTACCGGCCGGCTGGCGCGAGACCGCTGGATCGAACAGGCGCGTTTCCTGGCGGCAGGCGATCAGGCAGGTTTCGAATCGGTGTTCGGCCGGCTGTAGACCGGCGACCCGCGGACAGCCTTCGAGGGGGCAGGTTCCCCTGTGTCAGGCCGTACGATCTCTCGACATGGCGACCCGGCCGGCGAATGCGGACATAGCGACACAGGGAACGGCCAGCAGCGTCAGCAGCGCCAGCGCGAGCGGCGAAAAGATACCCATGCCGGTGTTCGCCGACAGCACCGGGAGTTGCGCAAAGGTGACGATCGCCCCTGCACTCCAGTGCCGCCGCCGGAAGACGTAACCCCCAATCGCTGCGAAAAGGAACGACGCCGGATACCAGAGGCGCCAATAGGCCGGGGCGTCCCAAGGCTCGGTCACACCCGCGATGCGACCGACGAGGAACCAGTAGAGCAGGCTGACGGTCAGGAGAGCAAGCGGCTTCACGGGTACGATGCTCCTGCCTGCGACACTTCCGCTTCTTGCCGGATGGGGGTTGACGCGGACTGAACGGTATCGCCGTCTGACGGGGTTCGTCCGTCCCGTCATGCGTCAGCGGCTTACACCTCGCTGACGAGCATCTTGTCGATGCGGCGGCCATCGAGGTCGACGACTTCGAATCGCCAGCCCTGTTCCTCGAAGCTTTCACCTTCGCCCGGCAGGTGGCGGAATGCGGCGAGCGCCAGACCCGCCACCGTGGCGTAGTCGCGATCCTCGGGCAGGTCGATGCCGAGGCGCTCGGCGAGTGCGTCGGCCGCCATCGTCCCCGCGACCAGCAGCGATCCGTCGTCGCGCACCACCACCGAGGGCGCGTCGTCGGGATCGGTATCGCTCGCGAACTCGCCAGCGATCGCGGCGAGCAGATCGGCCGGAGTCACGATCCCTTCGAAATGGCCGTATTCGTCATGAATGAGCGCCATCGGCACCTCTGCCTGACGCAACGCGATCAGCGCATCCATCGCGTCGATCCGGTCGATCACCACGGGCGCCTTGCGCATCAGCACCTTGAGATCGAGTGCCTGCCCGCGGAACAGCGCCGCTGCGATATCGCGTGCCTGCACGACGCCGATCACCGCGTCGATCGATCCCTCCGCCACCGGCAACCGCGTATGGGGCGTGGCGAGCAACGTATCGCGAATCCCCTCCGGCCCCAGATTGCAGTCGAGCCAGTCGACTTCGGTCCGCGGGGTCATGACCTCGCGCACCGGCCGGTCGGCGAGGCGGACGACGCCGGAAATGATCGTGCGCTCATGCTCCTCGATCACGCCCGACTTGCTGGCTTCGGCGACGATCAGGTGCAGTTCCTCGGCGGTGACCTGATCTTCCGATTCGCGGTTGAGGCCCAGGACGCGGAAGACGAGCGCACTGGATGAGTCGAGCAACCAGACGAGCGGTGCGCAGACCACCGCGATGTAGCGCATCGGAAGCGCCACCAGTGAGGCAACCGTTTCCGGCTTGCGCAACGCGAACTGCTTGGGGACGAGCTCGCCGATGATCAGCGACGCATAGGTCGTCAGGCCGATAACCAGCGCAAACCCGGCGGTTTCGGCGGTTTCCGGCGACAATCCGAGCGTTTGCAGGCGTGCCGCGGTCGGGCTGCCGAGGCTCGATCCCGAATAGGCGCCGGCCAGAATGCCGATCAGGGTGATGCCGATCTGGACCGAGGACAGGAACTTGCCGGGGTCCGCCGCCAGCTTCAGTGCAGCGGCAGGTCCCTTCCTGCCCGATCGCGCCATCGCTTCCAGCCGCGCTTTTCGCGACGAGACGATCGCCAGCTCGCTCATCGCGAACACGCCATTGAGCGCGACGAGAGCGAGGATGATGAACACATCAATCCAGGGGAAGGGCGGGAGCGGTGCCATCGGCGACGCCGTCTTTGCCGCACAAGTGGCGCGACGACAACAGCCTGTGTTGCCCGAAAGACGATAAGCCGTCAGCACGCATTCAGATCGCAAGCGGAACAAGCCGCTTCGGACCTGAGTTTAACAACCAATCGACCACGAAAGGGATGTCATGAAGTCCAAGTTGCTCGCCGTCACCGCGCTCGCGGCACTCGTCACCACCAGCGCCTGCACGACCGATCCGGAAACCGGCGAACGCCGCATCTCGAAGACCGCGATCGGCGGCATCGGCGGCGCACTGGGCGGGTATCTGCTCGGCGACCTCGTCGGCGGGCGGCGTGACCGGACCGAGAAGATCCTGGGTGCCGGGATCGGTGGCCTCGCCGGTGCGGGCATCGGCGCATATATGGACAAGCAGGAGCGGGACCTGCGTGCCCGCACCGCCGGTACGGACGTGCAGGTGACGCGCGAGGGCGACAATCTGGTACTCAACATCCCGTCGGGCATCACCTTCGCCTATGACAGTGCCGACGTGCAGCCGCAGTTCCGTCGCACGCTCGATCAGGTCGCCGACACGCTGTCGCAGTACAACCAGACCTATATCGACGTGTATGGCCATACCGATTCGACCGGTTCGGATGCGTACAACCAGACGCTGTCGGAACGCCGCGCAACGGCGGTCGCGGACTATCTGGCGGGTCGCGGCGTGCAGCCGGCGCGCATCGGTACCCGCGGCTTCGGCGAATCGCAGCCGATCGCCTCGAACGATACCGATGCGGGCCGCGCCGCAAACCGCCGCGTCGAAGTAAAGATCGTCCCGATCTCGCAAAGCGACCTGCGCTGATCTTCCCCGACAAGGGAAAGATGCCGCGGCGAAGCCGTGGATGAAGGGGGGGGGTAAGCGTCGTGCTTAACGGGAAGCTGAGCGCTTACCCCCCCGTCCAACAGGGAAAACTATACGGTGCGCCGTTCCCTGAAGAACGTTCGCAACAGGTCCGCTGCCTCGACCTCGCCGATACCGCTATATACGTCGGGCCGGTGATGCACGGTCGGCTGCCCGAACAATCGCGGGCCATGTTCGATCGCGCCGCCCTTCGGGTCGCTGGCGCCATAATATAGCCGCGCGATCCGGGCGTGGACGATGGCGCCGGCGCACATCGCACAGGGTTCCAGCGTCACCCACAATTCGCAGTCTTCCAGTCGGTCACGGCCAAGTTCCGCCGCAGCCTCGCGAATCACCCGCATTTCGGCGTGAGCCGTCGGGTCGCACAGCGCACGGGGCGCGTTCGCGGCGACCGCGATTACATCGCCGCGCCAGACCAATGCGGCGCCGACCGGCACCTCGCCGGCCTGCGCCGCCGCCGCCGCGGCGTCGAGCGCGCGGCGCATCGGGATCGGCAGAGGGAACATCGCATCCGCCCTGCCCAACTCGCGACGTCAGGTAAAGCGGCCCCGCTCTATTGCGCGTTACCCGGCTTCTCGACATTCACCGTCGGCACCGAGACGGTCTTGTCCTCCGTTCCCACGCTAACGCGAGCGACGTCCGCCTTGAACTGGGGGGCCTGCACCATGGCCGGGCGGGTTTGGTCGATGTTGATGAGGCCGAAGTACATCAGCGCCACGGCGACCAGTGCGATCACTCCGATCAATGCCAGCAACGTGCGCATCCTTGCATCCCCTTTTCGATTACCTTTACGATGCCGTAACAACGCTGCCACTCCGACTCCGTTGCATCGGCGTCCGGCCTCGCGGCTTTCACGCTGCCAAAGGTTGACGAAAAGTCGGGGAAGGGTTAGTGGCGCCGACTTTCCGGGCAACCGAATTCAGGATCAAAAACCATGTCGCGCATCTGCGAGCTGACCGGCAAGGGCCGGCAGGTTGGAAACAACGTTTCCCACGCCAACAATAAGACCAAGCGCACGTTCCTGCCGAACCTGCAGAACGTCACGCTGATGTCCGATTCGCTCGAGAAGAGCGTGCGCCTGCGCGTGTCGACGCACGGCCTGCGTTCGGTCGAGCATAACGGCGGGCTCGACAATTGGCTGGTGAAGACGAGTGAGGACAAGCTCTCGCTGCGTTGCCGCCGCCTGAAGCGCGAGATCGCGAAGAAGCGTTCTACCACGACCGCCGAAGCCGCCTGATGCGGTGAGCGGGGCGCAATGCGCTTCGCTTGATCGTCACCGTTCGCGAGGTACGAAGGCCCGCTGCTCCGACGAGCTGCGGGCTTTTGTCGTGCCGTCCGGCAATGACATTCGGATGGATCGAGCAGGGGCTCAGTCCAACCGGAACTTGAGCAATAGCGTCCGCTGCAAAACCGACTGGTTATCATCGGAAACGAGCCAGACGATCGTCGCGCCGTCTTCTACCGTCGTCGCGACGCCTTCGAAATTGTCGTGAATCAGTGGCGAATCGAGCGTCGCCAGCAACCGGCCCCGCGCAACCGCACCGCCGCGAATCATCGCCGCCGGCACCAACGACAGGCGATTGCTGAACCGGTAGGGCAACCGGAATGCCCGATCGAGGATCAGCAGGTCGCCATTGGGGAGCGCGGTCGCATCCGCCGGGTCGAATCGACCATAGGGCATATAGGCGAACGGCACCGGTCGGGTGACAATTGGATCGCCCGGAAAAATTAGTGCTTCGCGACTGTGCAAACGATCCGCCTCGGCGCCCCGCCAGCGTCGGGTGGGAACGTGGCGGTCTTCGCCGATCACCACGAAACGGCCATCCGGCATTCGAGCCAGCGATTCGGGACCACCGTTTTCAGGCCAGGCGTCCATCTGCCCGGGTGCGCGCTGCGCCTCTGCCCTCGAAAGGCCGGGAGCGTAGCGCCAGATTGCATTGGCACGCTCGAACCCGATCCAGATGCGGCTCGTCGCCGGATCGATCGCCATCGATTCGCTATCACGTTCACGCTTTTCCCAGCCGATGCCGGGACCGGCAGGCAGGTTGAGGAAGCGCAGCCGCCGCGGCTTCCAGTCCGCTGCCATCGTGAACGCGACGACGTTGCCGCCGTCGCTGAGCAAGGTGATTCGATCGCCGTCCGCCTGCGGCACCACCGTCAGCGCCGAATAGCCGCCGAACGCCGGATCGATGCTGCGGAGCGCGACGCCGCCCAGATAGGTGAGCGCGCCGATGCGGGTGCGGTTCGGATTCGACGGGTCGATCGCCACCCGCGTCGCGATCAGCTGGGGCTTGTCGCCCAGCAGGGCCAGCCGCTGACCCCCCGTCCAGCCGGGGACGAGCAGCAATACCGCAAGGACGACGAACAGGACGCGCATGGCCGCCTCCATAAGCGGCGTGCGGGGCAGCGATAGCCTGAACGGCGGATAACGGGCGCATTCAGGCTTCGCTCAACGCGAATCGGGCAAATGATGTGCATCGACGACGGGAAGGTCCTCCACCGGGCCGCCGCCGAGTTGGACGGATTTTTCGGGAGAACACCCATGCTGAAGACCCTGAGCCTTGCCGGTGCTGCCTTTGCGATGACCGCAACCGCTTTGGTCCCCATCACCCCCGCTGTGGCGCAGAGCCGCTATTACAGCGAACGTGGCTACGACCGCGGTTACCGCAGCGACCGCGGCTATCGTAACGAGCGCGTCTATCGCGGTGACCGCGGCTATTACAACGACCGCAACTACCGCGCCCGCCAGAAGTGCAACGATGGCGATGGCGGCACCATCGTCGGCGCGATCGCCGGCGGCCTGCTTGGCCGCACGATCGACACCCGCGGCGATCGCCTGCTCGGCACTGTGCTCGGCGCCGGCGCCGGTGCGCTTGCCGGCCGCGCTATCGATCGTTCGGATCGTCCCGGATACTGCCGCCGCTAGGCGGCAGTGCTTGTCCCTCGCGTAGCGTTTGAGGGCGGAGGGAGACGGCTCGGAAGAGCCGGCTCCCTTTTGTTGTGTAGTTGGTGTGCTTCAGGCGGACGCCGACAAAGTCGCGTTAGGATGGGTTCGACCTTGGCCGACCCACCGGCCGTGCCGGCCGACGCGGCTTCGCTCGTCAGTACATATGCTGCCCGCCATTGATGCTGAGCGTCGATCCGGTAACGAAACCACCCTCTTCCGAACACAGGAAGGCGACGCCGCGTGCGATCTCGCTCGCCTGGCCCAGGCGCCCGACCGGGATTTTGGCGACGATCTTCTCCAGCACGTCCGCCGGGACCGCCGCGACCATGTCGGTGTCGATATAGCCCGGAGCGATCGCGTTGACGGTGACGCCGGCCCGCGCGCCTTCCTGTGCCAGCGCCTTGGTGAAGCCGTGAATGCCCGACTTCGCCGCGGCATAGTTGACCTGTCCGTACTGGCCGGCCTGCCCGTTGATCGACCCGATGTTGACGATCCGTCCCCATTTACGGTTTCGCATGCCGGGGAACGTCGCCTTGGCCATGTTGAAGCAACCGCCCAGATTGGTGTCGATCACCTCTTTCCACTGCTGATAGGTCAGCTTCAGGATCGTGCCGTCGCGGGTGATGCCGGCATTGTTGACGACGATATCGACGTCGCCGAGTTCGGCCGCGACTTTCGCACATCCTTCCTGGCATGCATCGAAATCCGCGACGTCCCATTTGTACGCGGTGATGCCGGTGCGTTCGGTGAATTCGCGCGCGCGTTCATCGTTACCCGCATAATTGGCGGCCACAGTGACTCCGGCTTCCTTGAGAGCAAGGCTGATCGCCTCGCCGATCCCACGCGTGCCGCCCGTGACGATCGCTACTCTGGCCATCAGTATCTCTCCCGTTCTGGTTGCGCGGAAGCTAGGGCAGGGGGAGATGGACTGGCAATGGCCGTAAGGTAATTTTACGTGTCCCTCAGTCCACCCAGCCGCGCAGCTCGCGTCCGATCAGTGCGCGCAGCATCGCCACGCCCGGCTGGCTGTCGTTGAGACAGGGCAGATAGGCGAAGTCGGTGCCCCCCGCCGCGATGAAGCTCTCACGCCCACGGATCGCCAGTTCTTCCAGCGTTTCCAGACAGTCGGCGGAAAAGCCGGGTGCGATCACCGCAATTTTGCGCACCCCCCTGGCCGCCAGCGCCTCCAGCGTGTCATCCGTCGCCGGACCCAGCCATTTGGCCGGACCGAAGCGCGACTGGAAGGCGACGACCAGTTCGCGTCCCATCGCCTCCGACAGCAGCCGCGCGGTCTTCTGGCAGTGGCAGTGATACGGATCGCCCAGTTCCAGCGTCCGTTTGGGCATGCCGTGAAAGCTGGCGAGAATCGCATCGGGCACGAAGTCGAGCGCAGCCAGCTGCGTTTCGAGCTGCGTCTTCAATGCCTCGATGTAGGCGGGATCGTCGTGATAGGGCGGCAGCGTCCGGATCGCGGGCTGCCAGCGCAGACCCGCCAGCGCCGCGAACGCCTTGTCGTTGGCGGTCGCGGTCGTCGCGGCGCAATATTGCGGATAGAGCGGCGCGATCAGGATGCGTTCGCAGCCGGCGTCCTTCATCGCGATCAGGCGGTCGGCGATCGCGGGATTGCCGTAGCGCATCGCATAGTCGACCAGCACCGTCTCACCGAACGCGCCTTGCAGCGCCTGCGACTGGCGGCGAGTGATCGCGGCGAGGGGCGACCCTTCGTCGCTCCACACCAGACCATAAGCGTGGGCAGACTTCTTCGGCCGGGTGTTGAGGATGATGCCACGCAGGATCGGCTGCCATGCGATGGCGGGAATCTCGACGACGCGCCGGTCGGACAGAAATTCGCCCAGATACCGCTTCACCGATCTGGCATCGGGCGCGTCGGGAGTGCCGAGGTTGGTCAGCAGGACGCCGATCTTGCGGGGCGGGATCGGGGGATGGTCGGCGGGAAGCGTCATGCCGTCGACCTTAGCGGCAGGTTGCGCACGCGGATACCGGTGGCGGCATGCAGCGCGTTGGCGATGGCGGGCGCGACCGCCGGCACCCCCAACTCGCTGACACCGCCCGGCGCTTCGTCCGATCGGACGAATTCGACGATGATGTCGGGGGTGTCGGCGAGCCGCGGCAGCGCAAGGCCTTCGAACCCGCGCACGTCGGTGCGACCCGCCGTGAATCCGGTCGACGCCCCGATCGCCTGGGCAAGGCCGAAGATCAGCCCGCCCTCGATCTGTTGCAGCACCATATCGGGGTTGATCATCCGCCCACAATCGACCGCGGCGACCAGCCGTTCGACGCGGGGGCGGCCGCCCTCCCCCATCTCGGCTTCGGCGAGCACGGCGATATGACTGCCACGGAAGCTGTGACAGGCGATGCCCTGCCCCGTCCCCGGCGCACCGCCACCCCAGCCGCCGAGCGCAGCGACCGTCGTCAGGCACCGCGCCAGCCGCGCATCGCCGCCGAGCATGCCGATACGGTAGGACAGCGGTTCGGTCCCGGCGACGCGGGCGAGCTCGTCGATGAAACATTCGGTGAAGAAGGCGGTATAGCCATGCGCGCCGCCGCGCAGGTGGCCGGTCGGCACGGCGATATCGGCGACGTGATGGCGGATCGCCAGCGCCGGGATGCGATAGGGCGGCAGCGCGCCTGCGACCGGATACGGATCGGTCCCGCCCAGCGCGAACGCGGCGGCGGCAGGCACCAACCGGCGCGCCAATATGTGGCCGCTGGCAGGCGCGGCGATGCTCGCGTCCCAGGCCGCGATAGCGCCGTTGCTCGACAGCCGCGCGCGCATCCGCGCCTTCGCCGGCGGGCGGAAGCGATCGTGGAGCACATCCTCGCCGCGCGACCAGACGAGGCTGACGGGACGCTTCAGCCGTATCGCCAGCAAGGCCGCCTGCTCCGCCACCAGTGGATCGAGCGTGGCGCCGGACCTGCCTCCGCCCAGCGTCGGGTGGATCACCACCGCCCCCTCGGCAAGGTTCGCGGCCCGCGCGGCGGCGGCGCGGGCGGCCATTGGCGCGGCGGTGGGCAGCCATATCTCCAATATGCCGTCGCGATAGGCGGCAGCGGCCGCGACCGTCTCGATCGCTGCGTGAACGCCGGCGGCGGCCGTGTAATCGGCGGCGATCACACCGGCACCGTCGAGCAGGCCACCGATGGTGCCGACCGTCGCGATCGCCTTGCCCTCCCCGGCCAGAGCAGTGTCGAGGCTGCGGGCGATCGCCGCAGTGTCGACCAGCGGTCCCGGCGTCGCAAAGCGTGGCGCCATCGCCTCCAGGGCCCGGTTCGCCGCCCACCAGGTGGTCGCGACCGCCGCGACCCAGCCCGGATTTTCAACCACCGCCAGCACGCCGCGGATGCGATCGGCGGCGGCGCGATCGGTCCGCACCAGCCGGCTATCGCCGATCGGCCCTTGCCGGATCGCCGCATGAACCATGTCCGGCAGGCGGATATCCCCCGCGAACGTCGCCGATCCATCGACCTTGGCCGGGACGTCGATCCGCGGCAACGATCGCCCGGTCAGCTGGCCCGCGCCCTGTACGCCGATCGGCAACGGGTCGGGCACCGCTTCTGCGGCAGCGTCGGCGGCGAGCTCCGCGAAACGCAGGCGTTTTCCCCGATGCACGACGAAACCGGCCTCGACGCCGCAATCGGTCCACGCCACGCTCCATCGGCGCGCGGCGGCCTTGCACAGCAAGGCCCGGGCGGCAGCGCCGGCGGTGCGGCAGCCCTCCTCGAACATGCGGACCGATGTCGATCCGCCGGTGATCATCAGGCCAGCCCGCTCTGCGAACGCCTGTCGCAGATCGTCGGGCAGGCGGGTGAACGTCCCCTCGAACAGATAATCGAGGCTGAGCGGGTTGGCGTAGAGCGGGTTCACCGGTGCCGCCTCCACCCCGACGGTCCGCCAGTCGGCACCCAGTTCGTCGGCGACGATCTGCGGCAGCGCCGTATAGACGCCCTGCCCGTGTTCGAGCTGCGGCACCGCGACGGTGACATGACCGTCGCCGCCGATTCTCAGCCAGGCACCGAACGTCGCCTCACCCGGCGCGGCGGACAGGTTCGGGCGATAGCTGCGCGGCCACAGCGCCCAGGCGACGATCAGCCCGATGCCGGCTCCGCCGCCGACGATGACGTTGCGCCTGCTGATCGTATCCATCGCCGCCGGCTGTATCGGGCCGGACGGCGGGAGGAAAGCCGGCCGCCGTCAGAACGCGTAGCGGGCGCCGAAGATGAACTGCCGGCCGCTGTGGGTCAGCACGTTGAGGCGATTGCTGGCATCGACGTACTGGTCGTTGAACTGATCGGTCAGGTTGATCATCTCGAGGCTGAATTTCAGTGCATCGGTGATGTTGTAGCTGATCTGCGCATCGACGTTGGTGGTCGAATTGGTGCCGTTGTAGCTGTTGCCCTCGGTGCCCGGCACCGCCGTCAGATACTTGTCGCGATAGGCGATCGAGCCGCGGATCGAGAACCGCTTGGTCTCGTAATAGAGCGTCGCATTGGCGGCGTGCCGCGACAGGCCGACCAGCGGCTGCGTCACCGTGGCGTTGCTGGTCGCCGAGAGCAGGTATTTGATGTCCGACTTCACGTAGGTGTAGTTCGCCAGCACGCCGAAATCGCGCAGGAAGCCCGGCAGGAAGGTGAAGGGCTGCTGCACGTTCACCTCGAACCCGCGCAGCTTGCCGCCGCTCGAATTCACCGGCTGGGTGACGGTGAAGATGTCGTTCGCCGAAGCCGCACTGCCGGCGAGCAGCGAGGCGGGCAGTCCGAGATCGGCGAACGGCACGTTGACACTCAGCGTCTGGACGAAAGTGCCGATATCCTTCTGGAAGCCCGAGATCGCATAGACCGCGCCCTTGGCCGGATACCATTCGAGGCTGGCGTCGATGTTGGTCGATTCGGTCGGCTTGAGATCCGGATTGCCCGAGCTGAAGCCGCGGTTGCCGCCCGAGATGTTGAGGTTGCCGCCCGGCGTGAGCGCGGCGATGCCGGCACGCGACAGCGTCTTGGCGGCACCCGCACGAACCAGCAACGTATCGGTGATGTCGAACACCAGATTGGCCGAGGGCAACCAGCGATTGTAGCTGCGCTCTGCGGTCAGCAGTGTTACCGACGTGCCGACGCCCGTATAGCCGGTCGACACCTGATTGGTGTGAACATAGCGCAGGCCCGCATCGCCGCGCAGCGGAACGCCGGCATCCGCCAGATTGAATTCGGTCATCCCCCAGCCGCCGGTGTCGCGCTCGCGCACCGTGATGTACGATCCCCGCGCGGTGGCATTGTCCAGCCGGCCCACGGCGTAGAGTGGATCGGTGTAGATGTTGTAGAGCGCGGCGAACTTGTCGATGTCCGGCACCAGCCACGACGTCGGCGTACCGTTGGGCAGGTCGATGCCGCGCCCGAAGTCGGTGTGGAGCTTGGTCGCTGCGGCAAGCTGCGCCGGGGTCAGCGTCTGCACCACCGTCTCGCCCGCGTTGCGGCGGCCCTCGGTCGAGGAATATTGGAACTCGCGCCAGTCGACGCCGGCCTTCAGCTTGACGATCGGGCTGGCGGTCCATTCCAGATAGCCCTTGGCGGTCTTGAAGCTGTTGTCGACCGTCTGCGGGCGGACGCGCACTTCGCTGTTGCCGTTGGTGAAGGTGTAGCTGGCCGGATTGGTGACGTCGAAGCCGGGGCGGATCGTCGGGAAGCGGGTCGAGAAGTCGTAGTAGAAGTTGTTTGAATTGACCGCGTCGATCGTGACGGTGGTCTGCGTCGGGTTGCTGAATTCCGACTTGGCGTAGCCGACGGTGCCGACGAACTTCACCGCATCGCCGAACTTCTGTTCGAGGTTGGCGGTGCCCTGATAGAAATCGGTGCGCAGGATGTCGTAGCGGCTCTGCGAGCGGACATCGACGTTGTCGAACGTGCCGCTGATGATGTTGCGCTTGTCGTCTACCACGCCCGAACGGATGATCGTCTGAGGCTTGCCGGTGCCCGACCGGCTGAAGCTGATCGCCTGGATCTGCGATTCCGCGCGGGTGCCGTCGAGGCGCGAATAGAGGCCGTCGAGCGAGATCAGCGTCGCGTCGGTCGGCTGGAACTGCACCGATCCCGCCGCACCGAGTCGCTTCTGGTCGATCTCGTAGGTGACGAGGCCGGGGATGCGCGGGTGGAACAGGCCCTGACCGGCATAATCGGTCTGGGTGGCCACCGATCCATAGTTGATCTGCCCGAGCGTATAGCCGGGCAGGGTGGATGCCGCGTTGAAGCCGCCGTTGAACCCGCCATAGGTCCAGCGCGTGATGTTCGCGCCCTCTTCGCGCAGCTTGCGCTCCTCATACGCCACCGACAGCAGCACGCCGAAGCGGCCGTCCTCGGTCGAGGTGGTGACGAGGCCGGAGAAGCGCGGCGTCGCCTTGCGGCGCAGGTCGTTGTAGCTCGCCTGCGCCGAGATCACCGCGGTCGGCTTCTTGTAGTCGAACGGACGCGAGGTCTGGAGGTCGACGGTCGCGCCCAGCGAGCCTTCCTCGACATCCGCGGTCGCGGTCTTGCGGACGGCGAGGCTGTTGAACAGGTCGGACGAGAAGATGTTGAAATCGAAGCCGCGGCCACGATTCACGCCGCCGGAATTGTCGGTGCCGCCGGTGGTGCCGATCGCTTCCATGCCGTTGATGCGGACGCGGGTGTATTCCGGGCCGAGGCCGCGGACCGAGATGTTGCGGCCCTCGCCGTTCACCCGGCTGATCGCGACGCCGGGAATACGCTGGAGCGATTCGGCGAGGTTGAGGTCGGGGAATTCGGCGATGTCCTCCGCCTTGATGACGTCGATCGTCGCGGTCTGGTTGCGCTTGATGTTGATCGCGCTGCTCAGGCTTTCGCGGAAGCCGGTGACGACGATGTCCTGCGCGTTATCGAGGGGCGGCGCGTCGGCGACGGACGGCTCCGGTGCGACGGTCGGCGAGGCCGGCGGCGAGACGGTGTCCTGCTGATTGCCCGGCGCGCGGTTCTGTTTCTCGACGTTGGTTTCGGGCGCCGCCTGCGCGAAGGCTGGTGCCGCGGTGAGGCCGATCGCCGCCGTGGTCAGCCCCAGCGCGATCTTCAGTCCACGGATGCCGGACATGCCCATCATCGATCCCCTCACTATGTTGCTCGACCTTCCGGTATCCGGGGTCGGTTCTGTCATGCTGGGGTAGCGCCGGGCGGATGGGCAAAGCCAACCTGAAAACGGCATGGATCGTTGCGGGTCGTGCATGGGTGGAGCGGAAGCTATGGAGCGAATGTATCCGCGCGAAGGCGGGAGCGCATAGGGGCCGAAGTCTAACGATCCAGCCACGAACTGGCTCGATCATCCCGGTTTTCGACTTGGACCCCACCCCTCGCCTCCGTTAGCGTCCTCCATCAGCCCGCGCAGACGGGCGTTACGTCACACAGGAGAGCGATCGATGACCGCCGCCGCCATCAAGGCCGTCGCCAGCCCCGCCACCGGGCAGCCGCCGACGCGCGTGCGCTACCGGATCATCGCGCTCATCTTCCTCATCACCTCGATCAACTATGCCGATCGTGCGACCTTCTCGATCGCGGGAACGCAGGCGTCGGGCGAGCTGGGGTTGTCGCCGGTGCAGACCGGCTTCATCCTGTCCGCCTTCGCCTGGGCATACGTGCTGGCGCAGATTCCGGGCGGCGCATTGCTCGACCGGTTCGGGACCAAGCGCATCTATGCCGGCGCGATTGCGCTGTGGTCGGTGATGACCGCGATGCAGGGGTTCGTCGGTTGGTTCCCGATCATCTCCGCGGTCGCGACGCTGTTCGTGCTGCGCTTCCTCGTCGGGCTGGCGGAGGCGCCGTCCTTCCCCGGCAATGCGCGGCTGGTCGCGGCGTGGTTTCCGGGGCCGGAGCGCGGCACCGCGTCGGCGATCTTCAACAGCGCGCAATATTTCTCGCTGGTCGCGTTCGCGCCGTTGATGGGATGGCTGGCGCACAGCTTCGGCTGGCGATCGGTGTTCTGGGCGATGGGGCTGCTCGGTATCCTCGCGGCGCTGGCGTTCCTGCGGTACATCCACTCGCCGGTGCGGCATCCCGCGATCAACCAGGCGGAACTCGATCATATCGAGGCGGGCGGTGGCCTGATCCGTATGGAGGAGGCCGTGGCCGGTCCGCGCACCTTTACCTGGCCGAATGTGCGGCGATTGCTGGCCAATCGGATGATGCTGGGCATCTATCTCGGCCAATATTGCATCAATGTGCTGACCTATTTCTTCGTGACGTGGTTCCCGATCTACCTCGTCAAGGAGCGCGGGCTCAACATCATGGAGGCGGGGTTCGCCGCCGCCGCGCCGGCGATGTGCGGCTTCGTCGGCGGGCTGGTCGGCGGGTTCGCGTCCGATGCCATCCTGAAGCGGACCGGCAACCTCGACCTCGCGCGCAAGGGGCCGCTGGTCGCGGGGATGCTGCTGGCGACGGCGATCATCGCCTGCGTCTGGGTGGAGGCGGAATGGCTGGTCATCGTGCTGATGGCGGTGGCGTTCTTCGGCAAGGGCGTCGCGTCGCTCGGCTGGGCGGTGATGGCGGACGTCGCGCCGAAACAGCTCGCCGGATTGTCGGGGGGCGTGTTCAACATGTTCGGTAACATCGCCGGGATCGTGACGCCGATCGTCGTCGGCTTCATCGTCGGCGCGACCGGGTCGTTCGACTGGGCTTTGGTGTTCGTCGGCGCGCATTGCCTGCTGACGATCTTCGCCTTTCTCGTCATCGTCGGGCCGATCCGGCGGCTGGAGCTGCCGGCATGAGCATCGATCGCCGTTCGCTGCTGACCGCCGGGGCGGCGCTGACCCTGCTGCCCGCCGCGGCGCGGGGCAGGCCGCAGCCGCTGGTGGTGAACACGCCGATGGCCGCGCCGCGCTGGGCGGTGCTGCAACGGCAATTGCTCGCCGCCAATGCCGCGGCGTGCGAGGCGTTCTTCGCGAAGTACGTCGGGCCGGGCGACGCCTTGCAGGTGTTCGAGCGCTGGGGCGCTAACGACGGCCCGGACGATGCGGCGGAGGCGACCAACGATTGGGTGACGCTGCACGCGCTCGGCGCGTCCGACCGGCTGCTGACGCTGGCGCAGCGGTTCTGGGAGGGGCACATCCGGCAATATACCGCGGCGAAGACGGTCGAGGTGCCGATCGCGCGGCAGGGCATGTACTACCGCGAGTTTCCGGTGCAGATGGACTGGCAGCACAACAGCGAGGGACTCACCAGCTTCAACGTCATGGGGCTGAGCGCGCCGCGCGATGCGAGGCTGATCGAGCGGACGCGGCGCTTCGCCGATTTCTACACCGGGCGCGACCGGTCGGTCGCCAATTACGACGCTAAAGCGCGGGTGATCCGCAGCGTGCTCAACGGCAGCAAGGGACCGATGCTGCGGCAGGCGACGCCGCTCGACTGGACCGGCGATCCGTTCGACACGCGGCCGTTCCACATGGAGCATGGCGAGCAGAATTACGCGCAAACGCTGGCCCATTACGACGAATATGGCGACGTGGTCGGCGACAATCCGCTGAATCTGCAAGCGACGACGCTGGGTCTCAACGCCTATGCGCTGGGCGCGGGCGAGCGGTTTCGGGGCTGGGCGCTCGACTATCTCGATGCATGGATGGAGCGGGCGCGGGCGAATGGCGACATCGTACCGAGCTGGGTCGGGCTCGACGGCAAGGTGGGCAAGGAATGGTGGAAGGGCGTCTACGGCTGGGGCTTCTCGCCGAAGGTGCCGCAGACGGGGGTGCGCGAGAATCGCAACCGCGTGCCGCGATCGATCACCGCTTTCTACAATGGGCTGCTGCTGACCGGCGACCGTGAGTATATCCATCTGTGGCGGCGGCAATCGGCGCGGATCAATGCGGCGGCGAAGCGCGTCGACGGCGCGATGTCCGCTCCCAGCATGTATGGCGCGGACGGCTGGTACGGGTGGAAGCCGGGGCCGTATCGCAGCAGCGGGTTCGAGATCTGGTATGCGACGCAGGACCCGGCCGATCTGGCGGCGGCGGGGGATAACCCGTGGGTCGCCTTCCTGCACGGGCGCAACGCCGGCTATGCGGAAAAGGCGCTGGCTGCCGATCTCGCGCGGGTGGCGGAGCGGGTGGCGAAGCGGGAGGCGGACCGCACCACGCGGATGGAGCGGCTGGCGGACTGGACGATCGATATCAACCCGGCGAGCGCCACGGCGCTGATCCAGACGATGACGGGCGGGATGCACATCGCGCGGCCGTCTTGGTCTCCGACGTCGCCGCCTCAAGGGGGCGTGCCGCTGCACTGCCGGTTGCGCTATTTCGATGCGGACCGGCGGCGGGCTGGCGTACCGGAGGACGTCGCGGCTTTGGTCCATGCCTTGGGGGATCGATCGACCGAAGTGACGTTGGTCAACACCGGGCGGGTCGCGCGGACGGTGGTGGTGCAGGGCGGGAGCTATGCCGAGCATCGGATCGATGCTGTGACGGTGGACGGCGTTGCGCGGGATGTTGGCGGGCGGGACTTTACCGTGAGGCTGGAGCCGGGATGCGGGGCGCGGATGACGCTGGCGATGACGCGCTATGCCAACCGGCCGATGCTGGCGTTTCCCTGGGATCGATAGCTTCGTGCTCCTGCGTAGGCAGGAGCACGGGTGGGTTTGCGGCGGACGGTCGGCGCCTCGTCACCCCGGACTTGTTCCGGGGTCCACGTATCCGCGAGGGTAAAGCCAGAGGCTCGAGGGAGTCCGTTGCCGCGCGGTGGACCCCGGAACAAGTCCGGGGTGACGGAGGGGGTTTGGCGGACGTCGGGATTGGCAATTAGCCGCCGGGTTTGATGTATGGCGCGACCGCGAAGAGGAGGCGTTCGTCGCGGCGGGGGTCGTTTTCCACCCGTATCTGGTGGTCGAAGATCATCGTCGGCCGGCGCGCCAGATCATAATGCGGCCATGCGGGCAGGCCTGTGCCGTTCGGGTCGCCGGTTCGCGCCAGTCGGATGAAGGCATCGGCCATCCGCCCCGCCAGCCGTTGTGCTTCGACGCCGTTGCCGGTTCGCGCATTCGGCACTGCGGTGTTGTCGAACACCAGCCCGATGTCGAGCGAGTGGAACGCGCCGAGCACGCCGCCGGCTTCCGGCGCGGGGAAATCGAGCTGGTACATCCATGTCGGCGCGCCAATCTTCGCGCGCTCCTCCGCCTGGATCAGATGGCCCGGCCATGATCGCCCGGCGGTCGAGGCGGCGAGCAATATCTGCCCCGGCGTGCGTTGCGGGTAGAATTCGCGATAGCTCGCGATGACGTGATCGACGCCGACATCGCGCGTCATCTGCGTCATCAGCCGTTCGGGCAGGTTCGCCCAGGTCGTGTCGCCGCGCTTCAGCATCGCCTCGATCCACAGGCCGGTCTCGTCGTGCGTGTTGCCGACGATCAGCGGGATATGCGCGGCCTCGCGCGGGGCGTCGGGGTAGAAGGGGTGGCGCAGCAGAATGGTGTGATCGAGCGTCGAGGTGAAGCTGATCTCGCCCTTGTTCTCCAGCGGATCGGTCATCGCCATCGCCGCGACCAGCCGCTCGACCGAGAGAGTCGCGAGCTCCGCCGCATCGCGCGCGCCGGCCTTCGCCATCCACGCCTTCGCGCGCGCGGTGGCGTGGTTGGGGCCGGCGGCGGTGACGTGCTGGCCGCTCATCGTCGCGGCGGCGTGGAACAGCGGGCGCGCTTCCGCCATCGCCATCAGCGTCACCACCTTCGCGCCGCCGCCGGACTGGCCGAAGATCATCACCCGCCCCGGATCGCCGCCGAAGCGCGCGATGTTGTCGCGCACCCATTGCAGCGCGAGGATGATGTCGAGGTTGCCGACGTTGCCGCTCTCCGCCGGGCCACCAATCTGCGCGAGATACGCGTAGCCCAGTCCCGCCAGCCGATGGTTGAGCGTCACCACCACCACGTCGCCGCGCCGCACCAGCCGCTTGCCGTCGTACAGCGGGTCGGATCCCGAGCCATGCGCGTGCGCGCCGCCATGGAAATAGACCATCACCGGCCGCTTTCCGGCATCGAGCGCGGGCGTCCAGACGTTGAGGAACAGGCAGTCCTCCGACGTCGGCTCTTCGGCCTTCGTCTGCGGCGAGGCCGCGCCGTAGCGGGTCGCATCAGCGACGCCGGTCCACGGTTGCGGCGGCAGCGCGCGGCGGAAGCGGCGGGGTGCGGTGTCGGCCCCGTAGCGGATGCCGCGGAACACCAGCACGCCGTCCTCGCGCAGGCCCCGTACCCGGCCGTAGGTCGTCGTCGCAATCGGGTCGGCCCCGCGTGCGCCGGTGGTGGCGGGCAGCGCCGCCATGCCGGCCAGAACCGCGCGCCGATCGATCATCCCGCGGTTTCCTCGCACAGCCGGCGCATCGGGGCGAGCGCCGGGTTATGATTGTCACGCCGCCACGCCATGAACAGCTCGACGGGTCGCTCCGGATCGGTGGCGAAGCGGCGGTACTGGACGTCCATCAGGTGGAGCCCCGATGCCGATTCCGGCACGATCGCCGCGGCCAGCCCGGCGTGGACGAGGCCGAGCATCGAATGGATCTGCGTGACGTGCTGGACGTATTGCGGGCTGACCCCCGCTTCGTCGAACAGGCGGATCAGCATGTCGTGGAAGTACCCCGCGCCCTGCCGCGCGTACATGATGAGCGGCTGGCCGTCGAAGTCCGCCGGTTCCAGTGCCGACTTCGCCTGCCGCGGATCGCCGGCGGGCAGCGCCACCACCAAGGGTTCGTGCAGCACCAGGGCGGTGTCGAACTCCTGCCGGGCGAGCGGCGGGCGGACGAAGCCGATGTCGATCAGCCCGGTAAGCAGCGCATCGACCTGATCCGTCGTCACCATCTCACGCAGTTCGAGATCGATGTTGGGCAGCGCCGCCCGCGCCTGTGCGACGATCTGCGGCACGAGATTGTAGCCCGACACCGCGGTGAAGCCGATCGCGACCTTGCCCGCATCACCCTTTGCCACCCGCCGCGCGGAGAGCTGCGCGCTTTCCGCCAGCCGGACGATCCGCCGCGCCTCGATCAGGAACACGCGGCCTGCCGGGGTCAGCGCGACGTTGCGGCTGGTGCGTTCGAGCAGCGTCACGTCGAGGATGCGTTCGAGCAACTGGATCTGCCGGCTGAGCGGCGATTGCGTCATATTGAGCCGCTGCGCCGCGCGGCCGAAGTGGAGTTCCTCGGCGGCGGCGACGAAGCAACGGAGCTGGCTGAGTTCGAACATGGCCCAGCCTATCGCGGTCAGGCGGCGGCAGCGAGGGCCTTGGGCGACACCCGCTCGATCAGCACGCGCAGCTGGTCATGCTCGGCATCGGACAAATCGGTGAGCGGCGAGCGCACCGGGCCGGCATCGCGGCCGACGATGCGCATGCCCGCCTTGACGATCGACACCGCATAGCCGCGGCCCTGGTTGCGCAGGGTGATGTAAGGCAGCACGAAATCGCGCAATTGCTGCATCGTCTCGGCATGATCGCCCGCGCGCACCGCCTTGTAGAAGGCGAGCGCCCATTCGGGCATGAAGTTGAAGATGGCGGAGGAGTAGGTGGTGACGCCCATGGTGAGGTACGGCGTCGCGAAGGTCTCCGCGGTGGGCAGGCCGCCGATATAGGTCAGCCGGTCGCCCATCCGGGCGTAGATGCGCGTCATCAACTCGATATCGCCGACGCCGTCCTTGAAGCCGACGAGGTTGGGGTTGCGGTCGCACAGCCGGGCGAGCGTCTCGTCGTCCACCACTGCATTGTCGCGATTGTAGACGATGACACCGAGGCCGGTGGCGCGGCACACCGCCTCGATATGCCGTTCCAGCCCCTCCTGCTTCGCCCCAACCAGATAGGGCGGCAGCAGCAGCAGGCCGTCCGCGCCGGCCCGCTCGGCGTCGCGCGCGATGCCGGTGGCGATTGCGGTGCCATAGCCGCAGCCGGAGATGACGGGCAGCTTGCCGCCCGCTTCGGCGACGGCGGCGGCGACGACCGTTGCGACCTCGGCCGGGGTCAGCGAGAAGAATTCGCCGGTGCCGCCCGCCGCGAACAGGCCGGTCAGCTCATGGCCGAGCATCCACGCACAATGTTCGCGATACGGCGCTTCGAGGAAATTGCCGTCCTCGTCGAAATGCGTGACCGGAAAGGACAGCAGGCCGCCGCCCAGGTGGCGCGCCATGTCGGTGGGGCTCATCGTCGTCGCCGAACTGGTCACTGCACTCTCCTGTCGCCCCCGCGTCATTCATGCATCGCGGGTCTTGGACAGCGTGGTACGGTGACGACGCGGCGGGGTCCAAACCAAAGCCGCGATGGATCGATGCACGCCTTGGCTGGATCGCTCCCGACGGATACACATATGTCGTGCCCCGCGCCCGAAAGCGGCCGGCGGCGCTAGCGACCCGGCGTCGGACGCAGGTGCCGGAATTCCGATCCCGCCTTCCACTGCGGCCACGCGTCGGATCGCGCCAGCTCGCCGCCGACGGTGCCGACCAGCGCGATATCCTGGATCGCACCGGCGAGGTTCCAGTCTTCGCTCCACCGGTCGCATGCCTGATGATAGCAGGTCCCGGTATAGGCATCGATCCACGCCTGCCCGCGCGCCACGCCGCCCTGCTTCATGTCCGACGCCCCGGCGATGCCCATCAGCAGCATCACCGGTACGCCGCGCTTGGCGAACGAGAAATGATCGGCGCGATAGAACAGCCCACGCTCCGGCAGCCCCTCCGGCGTTACCCGCCGCCCCTGCGTGGCGGCGACCCGCGCCATCGCATCCTCCAGCGTGTTCTGCCCCTTGCCGACGAGGATGACGTCGTTCGCGAGACCATCGGTCTGCAGGATGTCGAGCGTCAGGTTCGCGACCGTCCGGTCGATCGGATAGAGCGGATTGGCGGCATAATATTCCGATCCCAGCAGCCCGCGCTCCTCGGCCGTCCAGGCGGCGAAGACCACGCTGCGGGCCGGCGGTGGCGCCGTCTTCATGCCGCGCGCGATCTCCAGCAACCCGGCGACGCCCAGCGCATCGTCGTTGGCGCCGGCGCGATAGACGTGGCCCGCCGCATCGGGCTTGCCCTTGCCATAGGCGTCCCAATGCGCGCCGAACATCACGACCTCGTCGGGCCGGGTGGTGCCGGGAATCCGCGCGAGGACGTTGTGGCTCGTCACCACCTCATGCGCGACCGGCAGTTCCGCATCGAGGCGCACGCCGTTCAGCTCGACCGGCCGGAAGTCGGGCGACCGCGCCGCCGCTTTCAGGGTGTCGAGGTCCAGCGCGGCGGATGCGAACATCCGGCGGGCGGCTGCCTCCGCGATCCAGCCTTGCAGACGGACGCTGGTCACGTCGGCGGGCTTGCGAACGATGTCGTAATTCTCGCCCCCCGGGCTGACGACGACGTTCCAGCCATAGCCCGCCGCCGCCGTGTCGTGGACGATCAGCGCACCGATCGCGCCGCGTCGTGCCGCCTCCTCGAACTTGTAGGTCCAGCGGCCGTAATAGGTCATCGTCCGCCCGCCGAACCGGCCCGCCACGGGTTCGCCCGCCTGTGCATGGAAATCGGGATCGTTGACCAGGAACACGATCACCTTGCCGCGGACGTCGACGCCCTTGAAGTCGTCCCATGTCCGCTCGGCGGCCGTCACGCCGTAACCGACGAAGACCAGCGGCGCATCGATCCGGGCGACGTCGTCGGGCCGGATCGTGGACACGTACAGGTCCTTGCCCGCCTCCAGCGGCGTCGTGCCGGCGGGCGTCTTCAACGACAGCCGCTTCGTCGCACCCAGCCGGGTGTGGAGCAGCGGCACGGGTTGCACCCACCCGCCCTTCGCGCCCGCGGGCTCCAGCCCCAGCGCCTTGAAGCGGCCGACCAGGTAATCGATCGTCTTCGCCTCTCCCACCGTTCCGGGCGCGCGTCCCTCGAACGCGTCGGACGCCAGCGTGCGGACCGTCTCGGTCAGGCGCCCCGCCGTCGCATCCTTCGCCGCCTGCGCCAGCGCGGGGGTGCCGAACGCCATGGCAGGCGCCAGAGCGAGGACGATGGGGAGCACGAGGCGGAAGCATGTCATCCGACCGGTCTAGGCCGCCGTCGCGATGCCGACAACGGTCGTGTCACCCACCGCTTGCGCTCGGCGATCCTTGCGTGGAGGAGGGGGTGAAGGAGAAGGTCTTGGCCAGCGTCGCGATCGCAGGACTCAGCAAGCGTTTCGGCGCCACGACGGTTCTCGCCCCAACCGACCTGTCGATCGAGGATGGCGAGTTCGTCGTCATCGTCGGGCCGTCGGGCTGCGGCAAGTCGACGCTGTTGCGGCTGATCGCAGGGCTGGAGGAGCCGAGCACGGGCAGCATCGCGATCGGCGGCCGCGACGTCACGCACGCCGCGCCGGCGGATCGCGGTCTCGCCATGGTGTTCCAGTCCTATGCGCTCTACCCGCACCTGACGGTCGCCGAGAACATCGCCTTTCCGCTCAAGGTCGCGAAACGGCCCGGGGCGGACATCGCCGCGCGCGTCGCCGCGGTCGCGGAATCGCTCGACCTGACGGCGCTGCTGGCGCGACGCCCGGGGGCGCTGTCGGGCGGCCAGCGCCAGCGCGTCTCGATCGCGCGCGCGATCGTCCGCGAGCCGCAGGTGCTGCTGCTCGACGAGCCGCTGTCCAATCTGGATGCCGAGCTGCGGGTGCGGATGCGGCACGAATTCGCCCGCCTTCATGCGCGGCTGGCGACGACGATGATCTATGTGACGCACGACCAGCTGGAAGCGATGACGCTCGCCAACCGGATCGTGGTGATGAGCGAAGGTCGCATCGAACAGGTCGGCGCACCGCTGGACCTCTATGCGGCGCCGGCGACGCTGCACGTCGCGCGGGCGATCGGATCGCCCGGCATGAACCTGATGCCCGCAATGATCGAGGAGGCGGATGCGGACGGCGTGACGGTGCGGTTGCCCGATGGCCATGCGGTGCGCGCTTCGGTGGCGGGTGCGGCCGGCGCGACCGTGACGCTGGGCGTGCGCCCCGAGCATCTCGTCCCCGATGCCGCAGGGCCATTCGCCGGTCCGGTGGAGCTGTTCGAACGGCTGGGGCCATTGTCGTTTGCGCACCTCGGCGCGCGCGGGGCGATCGGTACGGTGGTCGCGCAACTGCCCGGCGACCGGCGGGTGACGCTGGGGGAGACGCTGGCCTTCGGCATCGCACCCGATTGCGTCCACCTGTTCGGACCCGACGGACGTGCGCTGCCGCGCCTGCCCGCCTAACCCTTCACGCTGCCGCCGAGCAGGCCGCGCATGTAATAGCGTTGCAGCGCGACGAAGAGCGCCAGCACCGGCAGTGTCGTGACCACCGCCGCAGCCATCATCAATTCGCCGTCCGCGGCATGTTCGCGCACGATCGAGGCGACCGCCACCGGCAGGGTGTAGCGGTGCTGGTCCGACAGGACGATCAGCGGCCACAGGAAGTCGTTCCAGCTGCCCAAGAACAGAAACAACGCCAGCGTCACCGTGATCGGCGCGAGCAGCGGCAGCACGATCGAGACGAAGATGCGCGCCTCGCTCGCCCCGTCCATCCGCGCCGCATCGATCATCTCGTCCGGGATGCGCAGGCAGGCCTGCCGCACGAACAGGATCGCGAAGATTCCGGCCAAACTCGGCAGGATGACGCCGGCATAGCTGTTCACCAGCCCCAGTTCCCTGAACATCAGGAACAGCGGCAGCATCGCGACCTGCCCCGGCACCACCAGCGCCGCGATCAGCACCCTGAGCAGCCATTCGCGCCCGGTGAAGCGCAGCTTGGCAAACGCATAACCCGCCGGCACCGTCAGCAGCAGCCCCAGCGCGGTGGAGATCGCCGCGATCGCGACGCTGTTCCACAGCGCGGGCACGATCCGGTAGTCGAACCATGCGCCGTCGATCAGCCGGCGGACCAGCAGTTCGTGATAATTCTCCCACGACCAGCGGCTCGGCCAGAACGGCGGCGGGAACCGGCTCGACTCGCCGCGCGGCATGAACGACACGGTGACCATCCAGATCAGCGGCACCAGCGTCACCGCAGTCAGCAGCGCGACGGCGGTGTTGGCGACGAGCGTTCGCACCGCCTTGCGCCGATTGGCCGGTCTTTCCGGGGCCTCGGTCACAGCCATTCGTACCGCCGGCCGATCCGCGTCTGCACCGCCGTCACCGCGAGGATCAGCAGGAACAGGATGAGCGCCACCGCCGACGACTGGCCGAGGTTCCACCATTTGAAGCCTTCGTCGAACATGAAATACAGGATCGTCACCGTGCTCTGCGCCGGTCCGCCCATCGTCATCACATAGGGTTCGGCGAACAATTGCAGGAAGCCTGCGACGCTCATCACCGCGGCGAGGACCAGCGTCGGCCCGATCGCCGGCAGCGTGACGTGGCGGAACCGGCCCCAGCGCGACGCACCATCCAGCCGCGCCGCCTCCATCAGATCCTGCGGCACCACCGACAGCGCCGCGGTGAAGACGATCATGTTGTAGCCGAAGATCTTCCACGTGACGAACAACAGGATCGCCGGGATCGACGCATGCGGATCGCCCAGCCAGTCTACCGGGCCGATGCCGACCAGCCCCAGCGCATGATTGATCAGGCCGTAACGGGTGTTGAGCAGGAACCGCCACACGATCGCGGTCGCCACCACGCTGGTCACGTACGGCGCGAACAGCGCGACGCGCCACAACGGCTTCCACCGCACCGTCGCATCGTGCAGCAACAGCGCCGCCGCCAGCGAGGCGCCGATCGCCATCGGCACGCCCAGCCCGGCGAACAGCGCGGTATTGCCCAGCGCCCGCCAGAACAACGGAGTCGCGAGCAGCCCGGTGAAATTGTCGAACCCGACGAAGCGCAGGTTCGACCAGTCGGCGAACGCGTAGATGCTATAGTCTGTCACGCTCAGCGCCAGCGCCAGCAGCGTCGGCAGGATGAAGACGAGCGCGATGATCGCCAGCACCGGTGCGACGAACCACCAGGCGGTGCGCTGTTGCCGCGTCATACGATCCGCCCCGCCGAGACCAGCGCCCGCCGCTTGGCAAGGATGCGGTCGACCCGATCGTCGATCGCGACCAGCCCCTGATCGATCGTCGACAGGCCGCGGACGATCCGCTCGGCGACCAGTTGCACCTCGATCTTGATCCGTTCCCATTCGATCACCGGCGGGGCCGTTACGGCTTCGCGTATCTGTTCCGCGAATGGCGCGAGCAAAGGGGTGTTGAGCTGCGGCGTCGCCCAGGCGCTCTCGCGGGCCGGCAGCACGCCGATCAGCCGCTGGAACCGCAGCTCGTTCGCCGCGGACGTCAGGTGCCGGACCAAGGACCATGCCGCCGCCGGTCGCGGCGTACCGGTCGATACGCACAGGGCGGCGTCGAACCGCGATCCCGGTCCGGGACCATGCGGACCGGGCATGCGCGCCACGCCCCAAGCCGCCGCCGGCACCGCGGCACGGCGTCGGTCGAGATCGAGCAGCGTCGTCGGCCAGCTCGGCCAGATCGCGAAGCGGCCCTGCGCGAACGCCCCCAAGGCATCCTGCACCTCGGTCGACAGCGCCCGTGGTGCCAGCCCCTCGGTGAATAGCGACAGGTAGAATTCGAATGCGGCCTGCGCCTCCGGGCTCTGGAAATTGCCGCGCGTGTTCCGGTCGCGCAGCAGCGTCGCCCCCGTCTGGAACAGCATCGTGAACAGCGTATCGGGCCAGTTGAGCAGCGTCAGGATAACGAAATCGTCGGGCCGCCGCCGCTTCAGCGCGCGTGCCAGTGTGCGCCACGCCGCCCAGTCCATCGGCGGATCGGCGTAGCCGGCGGCGGACAACAGGTCGCGGCGGAAATATTGCACCATCGGCGCCACCGACCATGGCACGCCACACGGTCGCCCGCTTGCCCTCGTCTGCGCGAGCGCCTGCGGCACGACATCGTCGACCAGCGCATCGTTCGGGACCGGCCGGATCGCCCCAATCATCGCGAATTCGGCGATCCACGTCATCGGCAGCATCAGTACGTCGGGCAGCCCGCCCCCCGCTTGCGCAGTCAGCAGCTTCTCATGCGCCGCCGTCGACGGTACCGACTGCACATCGACCGGGATGCCGGTGGCGCGGGTGAAGTCCGGCATCAGCAGCGGCGAATAATCGCCCTCGTAACTCGTCGCCCAGAACCGCAGCGGCACGGCATCGCTTCCGCGCGAACAGCCCGCGACGCCGAGCGCGAGGGCGGCGGCACTGGTCGCCAGCACCCGCCTGCGCGTTGGCTCCTCGATCCGCTGCGCTTCGCTCCCCATCACAGCGTCTTCGCAGGTCATATAGGTTAGCGCCAGCGCAACCGATTTAGATGAAGGGCGTTTTCGTCCTCAGAAGCCCGGAGAACGGGTGTCTCGCGACAGGGTGCGGGACGACAGGGGATTGCCGGAAATGACGATGTCGATGATACGGGTCGCGCTGGCTGCGACCACGGCAATGCTGTTCGCCCTGCCCGCACAGGCCCAGCAGCAAACACCGGTGCCGGCGACGCCCGATCCGGCCGCGGCCGCCACCGATCCTGCGGGCGAGGAGATCGTCGTCACTGGCACGCGCATCCGCCGCCCGGATTACGAATCGCCCAATCCGATCGTCTCGCTCGACGCCGCCGCGCTCGCGCAATCGGGTACGACCAACGTCACCAGTTTCCTGCAGCGCGTCCCCGCGCTCACCAACTCGCTCGATTCGACGCGCACCGCCGGTCGATCGCAGGCGGACGGCGCGGTCGGTCAGGTCGGACTCAACCTGCTCGACCTGCGCGGACTGGGGCCGAACCGCACATTGGTGCTGGTCAACGGCCGCCGTCACGTCGCCGGTCAGCCCGATTCCGCCGCGGTCGATATCAACACGATCCCGACCGATCTGATCGAGCGGGTCGACGTACTGACCGGAAGCGCGTCCGCGATCTATGGCGCGGATGGCGTATCGGGCGTCGTCAACTTCATCACCAGACGCGATTTCGACGGTATCGCGGCACGCAGCCAGTTCGGCGTCTCCGACCGGGGCGATGCGGGCAATCGCTTCGCATCGATCGTCGCGGGTCGCAACTTCGCCGATGGCCGCGCCAACCTGACCCTCGCATACGAATACAACGCCGACGATCCGCTGGCGAATGACGATCGCGATTACCTGGCGCTCGGTCAGCGGCAGTTCTTCGTCAACGCCGACGATTACGACCCGACACGGGCGGGCAGTTACCAGCAGGTGCCGGTGCGTGACCTGCGCTACCCTTATGGTTCGAACCAGGGGTATATCACGATCGGCAACCGCACGTTCCGCGGCGACGGCGCCATCTATACGCCGGGCCGATTGCTCGCCAACGACGGCTATTCGATCGGCGGCGACGATACGCCGGTGGCGGGCTATATCGGCGACATCTTCCCGCGCACCCGCCGCCACGCCGTCAATGTGCTGAGCCGGTACGACGCCTCCGATGCGTTCAAGGTGAGCGTCGAGGGCAAGTTCGTCCAGAATACCGTCACCAGCTTCGGCGGCTTCGGCGGCAATTATCCAGCGACGATCGCGCTCGACAATCCGTTCATTCCCGCCTCCATCCTCGCCGCCGCACGGCAGGAGGGGCTGACAGCGATCGACGTCAGCCGCAACAATTTCGACATTCCGCGTCGGGGCGAGGAGGATCGCCGGCGGACCTATCGCGGGGTGATCGACGTGACCGGGCGGATCAGCGATCACGCGAGCTACGACGTCTCGTACACCTATGGTCGCACCGACGTTCGCGCGACCAAGCTGAACGACCGGCTGAACGACCGTTTCCTCGCCGCGCTCGACGTGGTGCGCGATCCCGTCAGCGGCCAGCCGGTCTGCCGGTCGCGCGCCGCCGGCTGCGTGCCGGTGAACCTGTTCGGCGGCGACACTGTCGATCCCGCATCCTGGGCCTATTATCTCAGCGATCCGGTCAGCAACGCGCGGATCGCGCAGCAGGTCGTCAATGCTTCGCTGACCGGTGATTTCGGTCAAATCTTCCGTCTGCCCGGTGGCCCGGTCCAGTTCGCTGCCGGAGGCGAGTATCGCCGTGAGACCAGCCGCTTCCGTCCGGCCGACGCGCTGGTGAACAACCTGTTCTACCAGTTCGACGAATATATCATCCCGACCCCGTCCGACGGCAGGTTCGACGTGTGGGAGGCGTTCGGCGAGGTCAATGCGCCGCTGTTGAAGGACGTGCCGTTCGCACATGTCCTGTCGGTGGGCGCGGCGGGCCGCTATTCGGATTATTCGACCGTCGGCAGCACCCGCGCCTATCAGTTCAACGGCGTCTGGGCGCCGGTGCGCGACATCAGCTTCCGGGGATCGTACGGCCGGTCGGTGCGCGCGCCCAATATCGGCGAGATATTCCGTCCGCAAACCGGCACCAGCAACTTCTTCTCCGATCCCTGCTATGCCGGCAATCGCGGCAACGGCACGGCGTTCCGCGCGGCGAACTGCCAGACGCTGATCGGCGGCCTCGGCGGCAACCTCTCCGGTTTCACCGCGGCTAACAATCCCAACGCGACGATCTTCATCCCCGGCACGGTGCAGGGCAATCCGGACCTGCGGGCCGAGGTCGCGAGGACGTGGACAGCCGGCGTGGTGCTGCGGCCACGCTTCGTCCCCAACCTCAGCATCGCGGTCGACTGGTACGACATCCGCCTGCGCGATGCGATCAACCAGCCCGACGCCAACATCATCGCCGAATTGTGCGTCGATCAGCCCAGCCTCGACAATCCCTATTGCCGATCGATCAGCCGCCAGCAGGGCACCGGCTTCATCAACGGCTTCGTCGTCCAGCCGCAGAACGTCGCCGCCTTCCGCACCTCCGGGCTGGAAGTCAACGCCGCATGGCGGATCGATACCGCGCAGTTCGGCCGGTTCGATCTCCGGCTGGTCGGCGGCTATCTCGCGACGCTGGAACAGGTCGCCACGCCCGGTGCGGCCGTGGAAAACAACGTCGACGCGCTGTTCCGTCCGCGCTTCAACGCCGCCTTCTCGCCGACGTGGAGCATGGATGCGGTGACGCTATCCTACAATCTGCGCTGGCAGAACGGCGTGCGGCGCTACGGCCGGTTCGACACGAACGACAATCCCAGCTTCGTCGATCCCCGCTACTTCCGCTACAAGGCGCTGTGGCAGCATGACGTGCAGGTTGAGATCGCGGCTAGCGAACGCTTCAGTTTATATGGCGGGGTCAACAACCTCGCCGATCAGAAGCCGGATATCGGATTCGAGACGAACGTGCCGATCTCGCCACTCGGCCGCTACCTGTATGCCGGGGCAAAGATGAATTTCGGCGGTCGCTGAGGGCCGGCGCAAGCGGGGACCGATCCACCGATGCCGCCCTTGATCGGCGGCATCGGCACCCGCATAGCCGACCGATGTCTCTTGTTACCGATATGTTTCCGATCGACCTCGCACTGCCGGACTATGACGTCGTCATTCCCTGTCACGATCGCGCCCATGTCGTCGCCGATGCGGTCGCCAGCGTGCTGGCGCAGGATCATGCACCCGTCCGGGTGATCGTGGTCGACGACGGATCGAACGACGACAGCGCGACCGTGATCCGCGCGGTTGCCGACGCCCATCCCGGCCGGGTCGAAGCGGCGATCCTGCCACGCAACGGCGGCGCCTCGAACGCCCGCAACGTCGGCGCCGCGCTGTGCCGTTCGACGTGGATCGCCTTCCTCGACAGCGACGACGTCTGGCTGCCCGGTGCGGCAGGTGCGCTGCTCGGGGCGGGGGCGATGCGCAAGGCGGATATCGTCGTCGGCCATTTCGCGCGGGTCGAGCATGGCAGCGCACCGGGCGAGCCGGAATGCGGCTGGAACGGCGGCGATATCCGCGCCGCGCTTGCCACCGGCGGCGTCGTCGGCCCGTCCTGGTCGATCGTCCGGCGCGAGACGGTGTTCGCGGTCGGCGGCTTCGATCCCAGCTTCCGCAACTGCAACGACTGGGATTTCTACACCCGTGCGGCTGCCGCGGGGGCGAACTTCCGGCGGATCGATGCGTGTGTCGCATTGTATCGCACGGTGGCAGGGGATCGGCTGGTCAACGATCATCTCGCCGGGTCGCGCAACGCCGACCGGGTGCTCGCCCACCCCTATCTGGCGGGACTGGTGGCGGCGAACCGCGCGGGCTGAGCGATCAATGCGCGTCGCCGTCGCGGGCCGCGGCACGCCAGAACATGATATAGCCGAACAGGCCGGATATCAGTGATGCCGCGAGGATCGCGAGCGAAGCCTGTTCGGTCTGCTCCGGCCGCTCGAACGCCAGCTCGGCGATGAACAGCGAGATGGTGAAGCCGATCCCCGCGACTCCGCCGATACCCAGCACCATGCCCCAGGTAACGCCCTCGGGCAGCGCCGCACGGCCCGATCTGGTGGCGAGCCACGTCGCGCCGAGGAATCCGAGCGGCTTGCCGATCACCAGCCCCGCGACGACGCCCAGGCTCAGCGGCGCATGCAGCGCCTCGGCGATCAGGGCGGGGGAAAAGTGGATGCGTACGTTGGACAGCGCGAACAGCGGCAGGACGATGTACGACACCCACGGCGTCAGCACGCGGACCAGTCGCTCCGCCGCCTCGTCCGTCGCCGCCGCCATTTCGTGGATATAGCCCAGCCGCTGCTGCGCCTCCTCGCGCCGTTCCTCCGCTTCCGCATCGTCGTCGGCCTGCTCGGCGGCGCGATGGGCCTGCTGGAAGGCGTCGACCGGATGCTGCACCCGCTCGGCGAAACGCCGCTCCGACAGGCGTGAACTGGTCGGTAGCAACAGGCCCACGGCGACGCCCGCGATGGTCGCGTGGACACCCGATCCGAACACGCCGATCCACACGACGATGCCCAGCAGCACATAGGGGATCGGCGCCACCCAGCGCAGCCGCAGCAGGCCGACGATGCCGAGATAGGCGACACCCGCGATCGCCAGGAACCAGGGATGGATCGTCGCCGTATAGGCGATCGCGATCACCAGCAGCCCGAACACGTCGTCGATCGCTGCGAACGCCAGCAGCACCGCCCGTACGGCGGGCGGCAGCCGGGTGGTGAACATCGCGACGATAGCAAGGCTGAATGCGGTATCCATCGCCGCGACGACGCCCCAGCCGTGCTGCGTATCGGTGCCATGGTTGAACGCGAGGTACAGCGCCACCGGTACGATCAGCCCGCCGATCGCGCCGGCCACGGGGAATGCCGCCGTCCTGAGCGACGACAGCGATCCCTTGACGAATTCACGCTTCACTTCCGTGCCGATGATCAGGAAGAACAGCGGCATCAGCGCATCGTTGATCCATTCCGCCGCCGGCCGCGCGATCGACCACGCGCCATAGCGGATCTCCACCGGCCGGTCCCACAGCCGTACGTAATCTGCCCCGATCGGCGAATTGACGACGACCAGTGCCACGATCGACGCCAGCAGCAGCGGCCCGCCGGAAATCTGGCCGATCGCGAAGAACGGCTCGATCTTCTGCAGGAACGCCGCCGCCGGCGAATGATGCGCACGCGCCGCAACGCGCCCGGAAAGGCGCGAGCTGAGCGCCATGTGTCTATCCCGTCCGTTCAGTGTCGTGAGGGATACGGATGATACCCCGCGCCCGTTCCGCCGCTATCCCCGCACCGTCACCGCGCCGCCGGCAACGGGGCATGGATCAGGGCCCGACATCCGCGGCACCGCTCTGCACGCGCAGCGCCTTGCCCGCCTTGAATCCCAGCGCCGCACCGACCCGGTCGTCCCAGCCATAGGGATCGTTGCGCACGACCGGTTCGCCGGCGTCGTCGAACAGCACCGTCTGGTACAGCATGCGCACCGGGATCTGCCGCGGCAGCTTGACGAAGGTCTCCTTGCCGGTCTCGCGCGCCTGATGCCATTGGTCGACCACACCCTGATCCCTGGCCAGCATCTCGGCGAAGCCGAGTGCATCCTCCACCCGGACGCAGCCATGGCTGCGCTGGCGCTGCACCATCGCGAACAGTGGCTTGGCCGGCGTGTCGTGCAGATAGATCGCATGTTCGTTCTGCATGTCGAACTTCACCAGCCCCAGCGAATTCTTCGGGCCGGGCTGCTGCACGATCCAGCCGTCCTTCCAGACCATGTTGTTGGCCTTCAGATAGCCGGCGCCCTTCTTCGCGATCTCCTTTTCCTGGATCGAGCGCGGCACCGTCCACGTCGGATTCGCCACTAGCCGGAAGATCGGCGAGCCCAATTGCGGTGTTTCCGTATCCGGTTCGCCGACGATCACCTTGCGACTGTCGACGATCTTGCCGTCGCGCCAATAGGTCAGCCGTGCCGCCGCAAGGTTGACGTCGATCCGCGTCGCCGGCGGGTCGCGCTGCAGCCAGCGCAGACGTTCCATCGCCACGGCGATCGCGCGGCTGCGGTCGGCATCCGACATGTTGAGGATGGCGAGCGCCTCGCTGCCGATGATGCCGTCGGGCTTCATCGCGTAATCCGCCTGCATCCGCCGCACCGCGGCAACCATCGCGGAGCTGTAGCGGTCACCCTGCGCCGCATCCGCAGCGAGGTAATCCAGCACCACCAGTTCGCGCGCGATCGCGGCAAGCCGCGGATCGGCCGCGCCCGGCTCGATCGCCTTACCGGTGACGGCGATCCCCGCGACCGGCGCGGCGGGCTGCTGTCGCAGCTTCAGATACGCCGCCGACAGCCGTCGGTAATTGTCGTCCTGCGGCGCGAGGCTGTCGAGCCATGCGGTCAGGTCGCCGGCGCGCAACGCAGCGGCCAACCCGGCCTTGAGGTCGCCCTCCGGCCGCGGCACGGTGTAGACCTCGTACAATTTCGTCGGATCGGTTGCGCCGCGGCTCAACGCGGTAGCGAAGCGCAATGCCTGAGCGGTCTGGTCGGCACCGCCGTCGGCCGCTGCGAACGCGACATGATCGAGGCCATGCGCCGCGCGCCCCTCGATCGCCTTGCGCAACTGCCCGCTCGTCCGGTCGCTCCACCGGGCGGGCGCCGCCGCCTCGCCCGGTTCGGCCGTGGCCGCCGTCGTGTTCTGATCCGGCACGACCTCGACGCTACATGCCGACAGCAGCAGCCCCAGCGTCAGCGACTTTCCCCATGTTGAACGCACACATCACTCCCGAAATTTCTGGCTGAACGCGCCACCGACCGGGTCGGCTCCGGCAACGCCGGACAGCACCCGATATCGGACGCCCGTCTGGCGTATCGCGGATGACGATCGGGTGAACGGTGGAAACGCCGCGACGAATGCCCGCCGGCGTCCCGCGGGTAAACGGAAGATTCACCGCATCATGTTGTAAACGCGGCAGCTCTCATCACCGGAATCCAACATTGCCCCATTCCCTGTTATCCCGTCGTAACCTGATTGGTGGCGGGACCGCTGCTCTGGTGATGGCCGCCCTGTCCGAACGGGTGTCCGCCCGCACGCCGGAACGCCGCCTCGCGCTGACCAACCCGAACACCGGCGAACGATACGACGCCTGCTTCTTCGCCGATGGCCGCTATCGTGCCGATGGGCTGGCCGAGCTGAACCACGCGATGCGTGACTGGCGCACGGGTGCGACGCGCGTCATGGACCCCCGGTTGCTCGATCTGCTGGTGCACGTCCGCGACCGGCTCGATGTGGCGCCACACAAGCCGCTGAAGCTGATCTCCGCCTATCGCAGTCCGAAGACCAACGGGATGATGCACGCCCGGTCGCACGGCGTCGCCAGCAAAAGCCAGCATATGCTCGGCAAGGCCACCGACATCGCCATCCCCGGCGTGCCGCTCGGCCGGCTGCGCGATGCCGCATTGTCGTTGCGCGGCGGCGGGGTCGGCTATTATCCGCACGACGGCTTCGTCCATGTCGATACCGGTGCGGTGCGCCACTGGAGCTGACGCCAATCCTTGATGCCGCTCAGGGCACCGATATCGCGCTGCCGGCCTGACGCGGGAACGATGCCAGCACGGCGTCGGCCAAGGTCCGGGCAACCTGATCGATTGCACCGGCACGCGTGCCGGTGACGCGAGCCGTGACGGCCCGTCCCGACCAGACGATCTGCGCATCGGTCCGTCGCGAGATGACGACCGTCAGCTCGGTCACCACCAGATCGCTCAACCGATCGCCGCCGGGCGGAAGCGCGAGGCTGACGCTGCCGTTCAGCGCCGCCAGCGGCGGGGACGATGACGGGATATCCGCGGCCACGACGCCACGCGACGTACGCGTCACCTCCACCCGCGCGATATAGCGTCCGTGACCCTGTCCGGGCAGCGGCGTGAAGCTCAGGCGCAACAGCGCCTGCTGGACCGCATCGTCGAACACCCGGCTCGTTTCCGCCGGCAGCGTCGAGGCGGTGCTGATCGCGATCGTACCTGGCGTGATCTCCCTTCGCGTCGGGGTGGCTTGACCGGGTATCATCGCCGCCCCCAGGGCCGCACCGAGCAGGATGAACATGGTCCGATCGTCTCCGTCGCAGGCATCGCGGAGACAGGCCAACTCGCTGACGTCACCGAATACACAAGATTATACCGCCGAGAGGTGCAAGCGAGCGTGGCCGCCATCCGGTTCCCCACCCTATGCCGAACTGTCGTCCGCCGCGATGAACGTTCGCGGTCGACGATCATTGAGGGCCATGATCACGACCATGACCCGGAGCGACTGCGATGAAGACCAGCGGCAATACCATTCTGATGACCGGCGGCGGCAGCGGTATCGGCGAGGCGCTGGCGCACCGCTTCCATGATCGCGGCGACACCGTCATCATCGCCGGCCGCCGGCAGGAGGCGCTGGATCGCGCCGCCGCAGGGCGCGAGCGCATCCACACCATGACTCTCGACGTCGAGGACGAAGCCGCGGTGGCAGCATTTGCGGAACGGGTCGTTGCCGACTTCCCGTCGCTCAACGTCCTGTTCAACAATGCCGGCATCATGACGTTCGAGGATCTGACGACATCGCGCGATCTTGCCGACGCCGCCGCGACCCTCGCCATCAACATCCTCGGGCCGATCCGGCTGACGGACGCGCTGGTCGATCACCTGACGCGGCAGCCCGATGCCGCGATCGTCACGGTGACCTCCGGCCTCGCCTATGTGCCGCTGGTCGCCGCACCGACCTATTCGGCCAGCAAGGCGGCGATGCATTCCTATACCGTGTCGCTCCGCACCCAGCTGGAGGGCAAGGTCGAGGTGATCGAGCTGGCGCCGCCGGGCGTGCAGACCGATCTGACGCCGGGGCAGGCGAACCGGCCGGGCTATATGCCGCTCGAGGCATTCGCGGACGCGGTCGCCGCACAGTTCGCACAGACACCGACGCCACGCGAAATCCTAGTCGACGAGGTGCAGTTCCTGCGCCAGGCCGAACGGGAGGGCCGGTTCGACGAGACGCTCAGGACGCTGACCGAACGGGCCGCGCAACAGCGAGCGGCCGGGGGTCAGTGACGGACGGTCCGGCCGACGGCGATGGCGATCAGCGCCAGCGGCAGGGTCAGACCGGCCCAGGCGATCCAGTCGACAGCCCCGTCACCCAGCAATCCGGCGATCAGCGCGATCAGGCTGATCGCTGCCAGGGCGACGGGGATGCCGAACGTGCCGCCCCGGCGCGTCATGCCGTCGCTGCCTTTCGCCGGCGGCCCAGCCACAGATAGATACCGCTACCGAGGACGACGATAGCGATCACGTCCAGCAGCGCCCAGATGATCTTGAGCGGCAGGGCACCATAGTCGCCGAAATGCAGTGGCTGCGACAGGCGCAGCGCCAGCATGTACCACGGCATCGACCGCATCGCCGTCAGCCGCCCCGTGCGCGCATCGATCAACGCCGGGGTCAGCAGCTGGCGCGTCGCCGGCGTCGCCCCCTTCAGCCATACCGCGTAATGGTGTTCGCTGCTGAAGCGGGTGCCGGGGAATGCCACGAACTGCGGATCGGTGCCGGGCGCCGCGGCACGGGCGGTGCGGACCGCAGCGTCGAGCGGGCCGAATGCGGCCACAGGCAGCGGCGGCTGCCTCTCATAGGGTCTGGTCAGCGCGGTCAACTGATCGCTGCGCCATACCGCCACCAGCGTCTCCGACAGCGTATTGATGACGCCGGTCAACCCGACGACACCCAGCCACATCGCGGTAGCGATGCCGAGAAGGTTGTGCAGATCGAGCCAGCGGGTGCGGCGACTGCGGGTCGTGCGGACCTCGCCGAACGCCAGTTTGCGCATGAACGGCGCGTAGACCACGATCCCCGACACGATCGACACGCAGAACAGGAACCCCATGAAGCCGAGGAACAGCTTGCCCGGCAGACCGGCGAACATGTCGACGTGCAACCGCAGGATGATCGCCATGATCCCGGCTTCCTCGTCCAGCGCGCCGACCGGCTGCGCCGTGCGCCGGTCGATCGCGGTGATGTGGAGGTTCCCGCGGCCTGGCTGCGCCACCTTTCCGGTGGTGACGTTGGCGACCGGCCGATCGTCGTCGAAGCTCATGAACAGCGGCCGTTCGCCGGGGTACATCCGCATTGCCGTGCGCACGAATGCGTCGAGTGGCAATTGCGGCGTGCCCGCAGGCAAGGCCGCGAGCGGAGGTCGATCGTCGAACGCCGCATCGATCTCGTCGTGGAAGATCAACGGCAGGCCGGTCAGGCACAGCATGAACAGGAACAGCGTGCAGACGAGGCTGGTCCATTTATGGACCCAGCACCACGTCCGCACGGTCCGCGTGCGCATCAATATTCGACCGTGATCGAGGCCTTGGCGGTGCGCGGTTGCCCCTGCAACAGATAGCCGCCGAACGCCGAGGTCCAATAGCGCCGGTTCGCGACGTTCTCGGCGCTGACGCGCAACGTGACCGGATGGTCGTCGGCGACGAGGATATAGCGCAGCCCCAGGTCGAACCGGGTCCAGTCGTCCAGCCGCTGGCGATTGGTCACGTCGAGGTACTGGCGACCGGTGTGGACGACGCGGCCGGTCACCGTCGCGGCATGCAGGAACGGCGGGATCACCTCCAGTCCCAGGTTGACCTGATAGTCCGGCACGCCGATCGCGTCGTTGCCATCGGTCAGCCCGCCCGCGGTGCGTCGCAGCGTGGCGTCGTTGATCGATCCCCCGCCGATGACGCGCAGCCAGTCGACCGGCTCGCCATTGAAGCCCAGTTCGATACCCTGATTGCGTTGCCGCCCGTCGACGACGAAGGTGGTAGCGGCAGGACTGGCCGTCGTCGGCGTCGCGATGCTGTAGCCGTTGGGCTGCGTCGTCCGGTATAGCGCCAGCGTCGCGGTCAGGCGGCGGACCTGCCATTTGGCGCCGATCTCATATTGCGTGGTGCGATAGGGCTCGAACACCTCGCCGGGGTTGGTGATCGTGCCGTTGACCGGTGCTGTCGGCCCCTGAACCAGCCCCTCGATCCGGTTGCCATAGAACGAGAGGGTCGCGGTCGGACGAACGACGATGCCGACGACCGGCGTGGTCGCCGATCGATCGTAGCGGCTGGCCCGGCCGAAGGTGACGCGGTTGAACGCCTCCACCGTCAGGTTCTGCTGGCGAACGCCGCCCGTCACCAGCACCCGGTCGTCGAACAACCCCACCGTGTCGGATACGAACAGGCTGCCGAATTCCGTTCGCGACGCCCGCGGAGGGTTGGCCAGATCGCCGCCGGTGCCGGGCAGGTCGACCGGCCGCGCGACGGCGACAGGCGCGTAGATGTTGGTGATCGTGGTCGTGCTGGTACCGCCGGTCGCGGTACGATAGCCACCCGACGCGAAGGCATTCCTGTTCTCGGCGAGATTGAGCGTCCCGCCAACGCCGATCGCGTGGCTGGTACCGGCAACCGTGAACTTGCCACGCACGCCGATCTGGCCGCTTTCATTATTGTCTTCGCGGGGGACGAACAGGCGTGCCTGCGTCGCTGCACCCGTTGCCGAATTGGTGACGGTCGGCGTCGCGTAACCACCGTCCTCGCGCCCGTCGCGCAGGCCGGCGGCGAGATAGACGGTCCAGTCCGGCGCCACGTCCACCTCGGCCCGCGCGAGCGCATAGACATCGCGCAGCCTGGTGAACGCCCAGGGCTGCGCGTAATTCGCATACGCCCCCGGCACGCGCGGGATCGCGAGCGTGGTGTTGGCTAGGCGCACCTGTGGTCGCGGTTGATAGACGCGCTGGTCTTCGTAACCGACATCAAGGAAGAAGCGGCCAGGTCCGGAACGGAAGTCGAAATCAGCTCCGGCGACGCGCACGCTGCGCCGCTCGTCATCGATCGGGGTGTCTCCGTCGCGATAGACGCCGTTGACGCGGATACCGAATGCATCATTGGCACCGAAACGCGTACCCAGATCGATATTGCCGCCAAAGACGCTGTCGCCGGCGTAGCTTGCCGTCGCCCGCAGCAGCGTCATGTCCGCGCGCTTCGGGATCAGGTTGATCCCGCCGCCCAGACCACTGCCGCCGGGCGCTGCGCCGAACAGGAAGGCGCTGGATCCGTTCAGCACCTGCACGCGGTCGTACAATTCGGGCGAGACGAGCTGGCGCGGCGTGATGCCGTACAGCCCGTCCAGCGCGACGTCGTCGCCCGCCAGCGGAAAACCACGAATGACGAACAGTTCGGACTGGTTTCCGAACCCCTGTGTCGTCCGCACCGACGGATCGTTCTCCAGAACGTCTCCAAGCGTCTCGGCCTGTTGGTCCAGGATCAGCTGCGAGGTATAGTTGCGAACATTGAACGGGCTCTCCAGCGCTCCCCGCTCCCCCAACGCTCCGAGCGAGCCTTCACTCGTGACCTGCGCGCGCTGCTGCTGCGCGGTGACGACGATCTCCGGATCGGTCTCGGACGGCCGATCCTGCGCTTGTGCAAAGGCCGGCTGGCCTGCGATGAGCGCAAGCAACGATGCCGATCGATAGAACGTCTTCAATGTGGGACCCGCCGAACTGGTTGACGTCAGCGCTACTAGGCTATTGCGATGCGTTTGCAACATCATACAGGGCGGGGCAGCCGGTATCTCCCTTTCGCCGCCGCTTCGAAGCGCCGTACGTCGGCAGACATCCCCTTCGCTCGTCGGAGCGGGACGGTTGGATTCGCGTTCCCGAAGAAGGCCGGCGCCAGTGACCCGTCCGGTCCGACCTAGGGCTGATCGACATTCGGACTTGAATGGATAAGGCTGCCCAAGAGACATCGTCACCCCGGACGTGTTCCGGGGCGACGATATAAAGAGAAACGTCCGCCGAACGCTGAATGTCGATCGGTTCTAGATCATCAAGGCGACGAATATCGCGCCGGTGCGATCCTTGTCTTGCGCGATGTCGAACGCGTCGTTGATCCGATCCAGAGGAAAACGATGCGTGATGAGCTTTTGCGTCCGGAGCTTGCCGCGGGCGACGAGTTCGAGCACTTCTTCCTGCTCGGGATAGAGGTCGTGGAAGGCGAAGCTGGCGCTCGGGATCAGCGCGATCTCGCTCATCTGGAGGCGCTGCCATTCCAGTGCGATGCTGGTTTCTCCCTCGTCGAACCCGC
The DNA here is from genome assembly GCA_024072375.1 of Sphingomonadaceae bacterium OTU29LAMAA1. NCBI lineage: Bacteria > Pseudomonadati > Pseudomonadota > Alphaproteobacteria > Sphingomonadales > Sphingomonadaceae > Sphingomonadaceae bacterium OTU29LAMAA1. The sequence goes on along the minus strand of CP099617.1, from coordinate 2,744,046 downwards.
CGACCAATATGACTTTGCCGCCGCGCCGCACCAGTTTCGTCGCCAGCGGCAGGGTGACGGGCATCGCGGTGCCGCCGGCGCACTCGAACACCACGTCGCAGCCGCGGCCGCCCGAAAAGTCCATGGCGGCAGCGACGGGATCGACCTCGCTCGACAGGACGGTCCGGTCGGCGCCGAGTTCGCGGGCGACGTCCAGAGAATGCGCCACCGTGTCGACGATCAGCACGTCTGCGCCGCTCGCCTTCGCCAGCATCATCTGGCCGAGTCCGATCGGCCCGGCGCCGACGATCGCGACCTTTGCGTTGATCGTCAGGCCGGACAGATGCTGCGCGTGAAGGCAAACCGCATAGGTGTCGAGCAGCGCCGCGTCGTCGAAGCCGACATGATCGGGCAACCGGTAGAGCTTGTGCTGCGGGCCGGCGACATATTCGGCATAGGCGCGCGACACGCTGGCCCGGCGGGTCGGATAGAGGTCGGGGCAGCGATTATACTAGCGCGCGCGACACCAGTCGCAACGGCCGCAACCGAGCACCGATTCGACCAGCACCCGGTCCCCCGGCTTGACGCGGGTCACATCCGCGCCGACCTCGACCACCTCGCCGGCCATCTCATGGCCCATGATACAGCAACGCAGCTGCTCTTCCGGCTTTTTCCAGTGGCGCAGGTCAGTGCCGCAGATGCCCGCGACGCGGATGCGGACCTTGGCCCAGTCGGCGGCGGGCAGCGCGGGCTCCTCGACCTCTTCGATGGTGAAACGGCCGTCGGCGGTCTTCAATGCGGCTTTCATGCGTCGATCACTCCGGAAAGGCGGCGTCCGATCGAGCGGGTGCAGCCCGCGTTTCGCCGGGTCACGAAAGCGCCTGCACCCGCGGCTCGATACGCAGCGACACGATGTCGACCCGCGTCGGCCGCGTCAGGATGAACGACACCGCCTCGGCGATATCCTCCGCCCGCAGCATTTCGGCGCGCGCGATCCTGTCGCGCTGTTCGTCGGCATCGGCCTGCTGCATGTCCGATCCGGCGGTACCCGGTTCGACCAGGCTGACGCGGATGTCGCGGTCCTCCACTTCCTTGCGCAGCGTCTCGGCGAACGCCTGCAACCCGGCCTTGGTGGCGGAATAGACGCTCTCGCCCGGCGCGTGGATGTCGGCGCTGATCGAGCCGATGATGACGATCTGCCCGCCCTTGCCGAGCCGGTCGAGCGCGCCGCGCGTGCAGGCGAGCGCGCCGACGAGGTTCACGTCGATGACGTAGCGCCACGCCTCGTCCGCCATCGCGTCGATCGGGTCCGCGCCCAGCGCCGCGTTCGACACGAGGATGTCGAGCCCGCCCAGTCGTTCGTCGACCGCGTCGAAGATGCGTGCGATATCCTCCCGCCTGGCGAGATCCGCGGTCAGTCCATGCAACTCGCCGCCGCACGCGCGTGCGACCTCCAGTGCCTCGTCCAGCGCCGCGGCCTCCCGGCCCAGCGTCACGACCCGCGCGCCGGCGCGGGCGAAGGCGATCAGCATCGCCCGCCCGATGCCCGTCGTTCCGCCGGTCAGCAGGATACGCTTGCCCGTCATCGTCATGCGTCGCTCCAGTTCAGGATCGCTCGCGCATTGGCGGGGACCAGCCATTCGATACGGTCGTCCGTCACCTGCGACGGCCGCACGCTGTCCCCATCGGCCAGCATCAGCTTGCACGCGGGCAGGGCGCGCCGCCCCCGCCTCACCACCGCGAGCAGCGCGGTGCATTGATCGCCGCCGATCAGCGTCAGGCTGTGCGCGCGCTCGCCGGTGCGTTCGCCAGCCACGATCAGATGGTTGCAATAAATCTGGAACGCGGCCCCTTCGAGCACGTGGAAGGCTCGCGATGCCAAGATGAAGGGCGCGCCGGCGCCGTAGACCTCCTGCCCGACCTGCCCCGGCGGCTGTCCGTCGGCGTAGAGATCCTCGACCGGAAACGAGAGTGCGCGGTCGACGTGACCGTTGCGCCATTCGGTCGCGAGACACTCCTTTGGCAATGCGTCGGGATAATAGAACCACGCCCGGTGCAGGACGAATTTGCAATATTCGGTGATCAGCATCCGCGCTGCCGGGTCCAGTTCCGGCCCGCTGTCATGCAGGACGCGCTCGAATGCTGCGAAGCTGTCGAAACATTCGTATAGCGCCATGTAGGGGGCATCGTGCAGAGCGGTCGCACCGAAGAAGTTGCTGTAATGCTTGGCAGCGGCGATCTGGGATTCCCAGATCTCGCAATTATGGAAGAAGCTGGCGAGATAGACATAGGCCTGCTCGCGATATTCGGAGCGGCCGGTGATCCGCCACAGCCGCATGCAGGCGGTGGCACCCCACGCGGTCAGGTTCGCTTGATATTCGAGCTCGAACCGCATCCCCATCGCTGCGTCGATGGCGGCGCGCCCCTCGTCCAGATAGCGCGCCTCGCCCGTCAGTTCGAAGGCGAGGATCATCACATAGGCATAGAAGCCGCCGACATCGGTCTGACCGTGCGTCTGGTCGCCGCGCTTTGCGGTGACGACCGAAAAGTCGCGGACGTCGTACTGGATCGGAAAGTCGTAGGCGAAGTGATGCGCCGCCCGGATGCCGAATTCCACCGAACGCAGGAACAGGTCGCGCGCCCAGTCCTCGCCATCGAGCGCGAGTTGCGCGAGGTTGCGGAGCGGATGGTAGAGATACCAGGCATCGACCGCGTCGGCATTCTTGTCGTCGCCGACATTGGGCAGATAACGACGCAGCGTGCCGAGGTCGGCATCGAAGAACTTCTCCATCCCCTTGGCCAGTTCGGCTTCGAGCGGCACCGGCTTGCCCGTCCAGCGGGCATAATCGTGCAGCGCCGCGACGATCGTCATCTGCACCATCGAATCCGGATATTCCGCAGCGGTGTACGGGCGTATGTAGCGATGGCCATAGGCCTCGCACGTCGCCTCGGGCGCGGCGTCGAGGTCCTTCAGCGTCCGCTCCGCGCGCGCCAACCAGTCACGGTAGACGACGGTGGGCAGTTGCATCGCCGTATAGGCGACACCCAGCATCTGCACGAACCGGCGCGCCTTTTCCTGTTCGGACGATCCGGCGATGTCGCGCAGCACCAGTATGGCGTCGCCGATCGCGGTCTCCTTGTCGGCGGGCAGCGGATCGACCGGCGGCGTCCCGCTCTGCGGCGGCGTCGGCGGCAGATAGCCGAGTTCCGGCCATTCGCCGCCGACCATGCCCATCGGCGCGGTGCCGGTCGCGTGGAAATAGCCGTTCAGCGCGGTCAGATCCTGCACATAAAGGATATGCCCGAACGCCGGCTGGTCGAGCGTCAGGTAGATCAGCCCGGTGTTGGGTCCGCGCTGCGCCGCCTCGACCCGGCCCAGCGCACCGAGCGGATCGTCGTTGGCATCGATGGGGTACAGGTCGCGGGGCAGGAACGGGATCAGCAGCGGCCGGTCCGGCGTCAGCCACACCCGCACGCGAAACCGGTGCAGATCGACACCGCTGCCCTCCAGCACGATGCGGTGGCGCCCGATCGCGCTGATCGCCTCCAGGTGCAGCGCCTGTCCGTGCCGAACCTTGCGCCGTGTCACCCGGGTGAAGCCGCCCGGGGCATAGGCCGCCCGTATCGCCAGCCCGCCGCGTCCCGTGCGGCGAATCACCGCCCAGATCGAATCGCTGCCTTCGCCCACCTCGACATCGAATTCGCCGGTCGTGAACGTGCCGAGCCGTTTCAGCCCGTCAGCCAGATCGGTGCGCAACGACAGGACATGAAGGCTTGCGCCGACGGCGGACGCATCCGACTGGCGCGTCTCGGTTTTTGTATCGTTCCGGATTGTTGTCGCCATCAGTCGTAGCCTCCGTGCCCGACGATGTTAAGTTGTTGTACGACATGCGAAATAAACTGCGTTACGAACGCCTGTGCTGGTGTGTCGCGGCCTGTGCACGGCGCAGGCGGACGCGCAGGCGGGCATCGCGCAGCAGAGTACCCGGCAGGTCGGTCGCTGCCCGCAGCCCCGCCACGCTGGAGACATTGCGGATCGAGCGGCGGGTCTCCTCGATCACCCGGCCGACCATCTCCCGCCGTTCGACCGCGCCGTGCTCCGCGACCAGCGACAGCCGATGGATCGCGTACAACCCGATGACGCCGGCGATCAGGAAATAGAAATCCCATTGCGAAAGCAGGATCGGCAGTCGGACGATGCCGTTGGGGCTGGTCCACCGCGCCACGAGCTCGAACTGGCGGCGTCCGAAAAATTCGGCAAGCAGCCCGCCGACGATCGGTGCGATCCCGCCGCGACCGCGGTCGTCATCGCGCTGACCGCGACATAGGCGGTGGCCGATCCCTTCGGCGACAGCTTCAGCGCAATGTTGGTGCTGGCCAGCGTCAGTCCGGCGATCGACGCCCCCATGACGACATGCAGCAACACCAGCCAGAGTTGCACGACCTCGCGCGGGCCGAACTGCGATGCCCCCGTCATCGCCACGATGGCGAGGATGTAGACGGGGGTGCACACCGCCAGGACGGATTTGTTGGCGTATCGGTCGCTCAACCGGCCCCACAGCCGGACCGCGGCGATGTTGGCGATCTGGCTGACCGCGTTGAGCACCATGACGAAGCTCACGTCGAAGTGCAGTTGGCGGACGATGAAGACCGTGAAGAAGGGGGTCGCGAAGTTGATCGCGAATTGCGAGCTCGCCACGAACATCAGCAACCGTCTGAAGTTGGCGTCGGCGAAGGGCGAGCGAAGCAGGTCGCGGAGCGACGCCGGGCCGGCGGCGGGCGGCATCTGCGGTTCGGGCATGGCCGCAACCACCGCAGCGCTGATCAGGCCGGTGATACAGCCCGCGGCGAACATGCCCGCGAACACGTAATTGCGCGCCGGGGACGCAGGCGGCGTCGCCTCCAGCGCCAGTGCCGCGGCGAGACCCAGCACCAGACCGATGGCGGTCAGCCACAGCGATCGTCGGGCGAACACCTGACCCAGTCGCTCCTCCGGCGCCAGATCGCGCATCCACGCATTCCAGGCGCAGGCGCCGACCGCACTCATGCCGCACAACACGATCTGGGCGGCCAGAAACACCTGCAGCGCGCCGCTGCCAGCGAAGAACGCGACGCCGGCCATGACCGCCAGCATCGTCCGCCCGATCAGGCTGGTCAGCACCGCGATCCGCTTGCGGGTCCGCCAGCGCTCGACCAGCACCATGGCGGGCAATTGCAGGACCTGCGTCAGGAACGGTGCGCTGGCGAGAAGCCCGATCATCAGACTGGACGCGCCGAGATGCAAGGCGAACGCGGTCAGGATGACGCCGGACGTCAGCGCGCCTGCACCCCCGGAGAAGACCGCGTCGCGCACCAGCAGTTTCAGACCGCGCTCGCGGTCCGCGGCATCCACGATCGGCTGTGGCGTCAGCGTCAGCATCGCCACGCGTTCGAGCCATGTCGGTCGGAGGAACCGATCGTCACCGTATGATCTCCATTACGTGCGAAAGCGCGCTAAACATGCCCCCCTCAACGCCAAAGTCGCCGAGCGGAAACATGAAAGCGCAACAATATCATGACGTTGCGAATGAGCGACAATCGGAGATCGTCGAAACGTCGGCTGAGTGCGCCGCAATCGTGCTAGTGCTGGTCATCGTCATCCTGATCACGATAATCGTCGTCGGCGAAAATGCGGCGCAAAGGAACGATAAGGCGCGCGAACAAGGCGCGCCGACACCGGCGGGCGGGATGCCGCACGTGACGCCGCCCCGTCGCGCGACTGACTCGAAAGAGGCGGTAATGCGCATTCACCGCCTTGCTTGTGGCACCGACTGTCCGTTGCGCGGCGCTGTACGCCGGTCCGACCGCCGGTCGTGGCGAACCTGTTCCTGCTGTTGCAGCCCATCGGCGCGTGAGGCCAGCATCGGATCCGTAGCCGGCGCACGCGGACCGTTCGATCTTGCGGCAGGCGTCTTCGCCGCCATCCGTCCTGCGGCGGCTGCGAGCACCGATCACCTGCGTAGGGCGCTTCTTGGCGCATGATGGTTTCCGTGCCGCTTCACTTCCCCTCTGATGCTGCCAGGCGGCCGGCTTGAGGCCGTTTCTTTTAAGATCGCGGCCTGTGCGGCCCTCCGCGTCGAACTGCATCGTCGGGATCGGTCGCTCGACGATCACCGACCGTCTTGTCGAGGATGCTCCGGTCGCGGCCATGCCAGGCACGCGGCGCGTGCTCGAGGGTGGTGACGACGGCACACGCGTGTCGAGCACCGGTCCCTGCCCTGCCCGATTGCGCCACCTTTGCCCTGTCGCGCGACGGCAAGAATGACGGCAGGGCCATGGGGTAGTCCGGCAGTGGTGCCGGGCGGTCCTTCTAGAAGGTACTCCCGAGAGCAAACCGACGTTTTTGGTCTTCCGGGGATTTGGATGGGACGACGGGAGGCGCCCTGAACCGGCGTCAAGGCACAAAAAAACCGCCTCGGGGGATCCTGAGGCGGTGTGGTTGTTTGTGTGTTGGTTGCGGGGACAGGATTTGAACCTGTGACCTTCAGGTTATGAGCCTGACGAGCTACCGGGCTGCTCCACCCCGCGACGTGGTGCATCGAAGTGGTACTTCGATGCGGGTAACGGTCGTTTTAGACGGCAACGCCCCCGCGTGTATGCGGGGGTGTTGGTGTCTGGTTGGACCAGATGACATGTGGATGGGTTCCAAGCTTTGTATGTTTGTATCCGCCGGCTTCAATGCCTGGCGACGACCTACTCTTCCATCGCTTGAGCGATAGTACCATTGGCGCAGTCGGGTTTCACGGCCGAGTTCGGGATGGGATCGGGTGGGACACCGACGCTATAGCCACCAGGCAATGGAGCGGGCGGATACGACATGCACATCAAAGTGATATTTTGATGTGGTTTGGGCTTTATCCATCACAGCTTGCACTGTGATGGGTTCTAAAATCGATGCACCTTTGTGTGAAAATCACGAGGTTTTATATTCTGGCGTCGAGCATGTTCATCCACGCCGTCGCTGACGCTGGGTTGGACCCAGTGTTGTCATTGATGGTGTGAGACTCTCAAGCGCGAATAGGACAATTAGTATCGGTTAGCTCCATGCGTTACCGCACTTCCACATCCGATCTATCAAGGTCGTGGTCTCCGACCGTCCTATGAAATCTTATCTCGAGGGAGGCTTCCCGCTTAGATGCTTTCAGCGGTTATCCCGTCCGTACATAGCTACCCTGCTGCGCCGTTGGCACGACGACAGGTACACCAGAGGTACGTTCAACCCGGTCCTCTCGTACTAGGGTCAACTCCTCTCAAATTTCGACGCCCACGGCAGATAGGGACCAAACTGTCTCGCGACGTTCTGAACCCAGCTCACGTACCACTTTAATTGGCGAACAGCCAAACCCTTGGGACCTGCTCCAGCCCCAGGATGTGATGAGCCGACATCGAGGTGCCAAACAACCCCGTCGATATGAGCTCTTGGGGGTTATCAGCCTGTTATCCCCGGCGTACCTTTTATCCGTTGAGCGATGGCCCTTCCACGAGGGACCACCGGATCACTATGACCGACTTTCGTCTCTGCTCGACTTGTCAGTCTCGCAGTCAGGCGGGCTTATGCCATTGCACTCTAACAGCCGGTTTCCAACCGGCCTGAGCCCACCATCGCGCGCCTCCGTTACTCTTTAGGAGGCGACCGCCCCAGTCAAACTACCCGCCACAGAGGGTCCCTGTTCCGGCTTACGGAACGAGGTTAGACATCAGAAAACAACAGGGTGGTATTTCACCTATGGCTCCACGACAGCTGGCGCCGTCGCTTCAAAGCCTCCCACCTATGCTACACAGTTCTTTCCTAATGCCACTCTGAAGCTGCAGTAAAGGTGCACGGGGTCTTTCCGTCTAACCGCGGGTACTCCGCATCTTCACGGAGAATTCAATTTCGCTGAGCATGTCCTGGAGACAGTGGGGAAGTCGTTACGCCATTCGTGCAGGTCGGAACTTACCCGACAAGGAATTTCGCTACCTTAGGACCGTTATAGTTACGGCCGCCGTTTACCTGGGCTTCATTTCAGAGCTTGCACCCCTCCACTTAACCTTCAGGCACCGGGCAGGCGTCAGGCCCTATACGTCGTCTTGAAGCCGACTTAGCAGAGCCCTGTGTTTTTGCTAAACAGTCGCTACCCCCTGGCCTGTGCCCCCTCATAACGCTTGCGCGCTGTGAGGGCCTCCTTCTTCCGAAGGTACGGAGGCAATTTGCCGAGTTCCTTCAGGACACTTCTCTCAAGCGCCTTGGTATACTCTACCTGACCACCTGTGTCGGTTTCGGGTACGGTCTATACGGTGGGGCTATTTCCTGGAACAGTTTCGAAGCACGGCCAATCCGATAAGGCCGTACAACACACACCATCCGTCACACACCACCAGGCCCACGAATATTAACGTGGTTCCCATCGACTACCCCCTTCGGGCTCGTCTTAGGGGCCGGCTCACCCTGCGCGGATTAGCCTTGCGCAGGAACCCTTGGTCTTTCGGCGAGAGGGCATCTCACCCTCTTTATCGCTACTCATGTCTGCATTCGCACTTCCGATACCTCCACGACCCATTACCAGATCGCTTCACAGGCTTACGGAACGCTCCGCTACCGCGTACCCTTAAAAGGGCACACCCTAAGCTTCGGTGCATCACTTTAGCCCCGTTACATCTTCGCCGCAGAAACCCTTGTTTAGACCAGTGAGCTGTTACGCTTTCTTTAAAGGATGGCTGCTTCTAAGCCAACCTCCTGGTTGTTTTGGGATTTCCACATGCTTTCCCACTTAGTGATGACTTGGGGACCTTAGCTGTAGGTCAGGGCTGTTTCCCTTTTGACGACGGACCTTAGCACCCGCCGTCTGTCTCCCGGATATCACTCCTAGGTATTCGGAGTTTGGTTAGTGTTGGTAGATCTCGCGACCCCCGCAACCATCCAGTGCTCTACCCCCTAGGGTGTCCATCCGAGGCACTACCTCAATAGTTTTCGCGGAGAACCAGCTATTTCCCGGCTTGATTGGCCTTTCACCCCTAAACACAACTCATCCGGTAACTTTTCAACGTT